>NZ_JBSGBZ010000013.1:0-185394 GCF_053601495.1 Streptomyces sp. NPDC004721 | reverse complement strand
CCCGACGCCATACTGACACTCGAGCTCACAGGCATCACAGATTCGCCGGCGTCCCGGACGGACACAACCCACATTTTCCCGGCCTCACGGCGGCCGGCGCAGCCGGTCTGGGTTACTGACACGAAACGGCCCCGCCCGTCAGCTGACGAGCGGGGCCGTTTCGTTCGACGTGCCGTCAGGCCGCCGATTCGTTCTGCTCCGCAGGCCTACGGTGGCGGCCGCTGGGTGCGGCCTCACCGTCGCCGACCGAAACCGGACCCCGGTGCTTTCCGTGAGCCGCGGACTCTTCGACGTCGGCGGCGGACGGCTGGGTCGTGCTGGCGTCGCTCATCGGAAGAAATTCACCCCGTCAACAATGATCTTTCGTACAGCCGGGCGAGTCTAACCGGCACACCTCGGGTCGAATCCAGCCGGGCACGCCAACCGGCACTACTTCGTTACAAGCCGCCCCAGCGGCGCCTGTTGAAGTGGAACCGGGCGGGGGGTGGGGCGGGGGTCGAGGGAGGGCGGAGGACCGGATTCCGGTGCGGGGGCGGGCGCGGGGTGCGGTCCGGGGTGGGGTCCGGGTACGGATTCGTCTTCCGGTCCGGGGCCGGGGCCGGGGTGAGGTCCGGCGTGCGGTGGGGCTTCGGGGGCGGGGTGGGGTTCGGTTCCGAGTCCGATGCGGAATCCGGTTCCGAGTGTGGAGTGGGTTCTGGCTCGGGGTGTGAGGTGCTGGTGCGGGGTGGCTTCGCGTGGGGCGGGGAGCCTGCTTTCGGGTCCGACGGGGGGCCCGGCCTCGGGTGTGGCGTGGGGGTTGGGTGCGGGTCTGGCGTGGGGGCCGGGTGTGGGGTGCGGTCCGGTTCCGGGTTCGGCTCGTGCTCCGGAGTCGGCTCGTGGTCCCGGTTCGGAGAGCGGTTCGGGTTGGGCTCGTGGTCCGGAGTCGGCTCGTAGTCCGGGTTCGGTGGGCGGTTCGGGTTGGGCTCGTGGTCCGGGCTCGGTTCCGGGGCGTGGTCCGGGTGCCGTGGCCCGGTCCGGCGCGTCGTGCGGAGCGTCGGGCGGGGCGGGGATCGGGATGCGTGCCCCCGTCCCTGCCCCCGCTCCCGCCAGTCCCGGGCCCGGCGCCGACTGCCTCGTCGGAGCCGTCCACCGCGCCACACCGCACGGCACCGCGCTCGTGGCGTAGGGCAGACGCAGTACGCCGTCGTCGGTCCAGAGTCCGGACCCGGCCAGCCACCCCTCGGGCGCCGGGAGATGACTTACCTGCCGCTCCGCGGGCCGCCACACGGCCACCCAGCTGCCGACCGCGCCGTCGCAGCGCAGCGCCACCCCGCACTGCTCGGGGGTGAGCACCTGCCCCGGCTGGATCGCGAACGGCGTCACCACGCAGTCCGGCAGCCGGAGGCACTCCGGGAAGCGCACCGGCTGTGTGCTGCCCAGCACGCCCCAGCCCAGCCGTTGCCGCCCGGGGGAGGGGGCGTCCGAGCGGATCAGCAGCAGTCCGCTGTCGGGGTCGGCGAGCAGCAGCCGGTCGTCGCTGGCGGCCGCGATCTGGAGCAGCGGCGACGTCTCGCCGCCGCGCTCCAGGTCCACCACGACCGCCTTGGTGCGCCCGCCGGTCTCCCGGTCCAGGGCCAGCATCCGCCCGGCGCGGTCCAGCCAGACCCCGCCCGAGCAGCGGCCCGGCACCTCGGCCAGGTGCTCGGGCCCGAAGCCGCCGCCCACCACCAGCCACACCGCCGAGGACCGCTGGCCCACGGCGAGCGCGTAGGCCCGCTCGCCGCCGGGCGCCGGGGGCAGCAGCCGCAGCCCGGTGCCCTCCGGGCACTCGATGGCGCCGAGCGGCAGCTCTCCGGTGCCCGGGCCGGTCGGATACAGCAGCGAGAAGGTGTGCCGGCCGTCCACCAACCGCCGGATCAGCACCCGGCCGTCGCCCATCGGCAGCACCTCCGTGCCGGGCTCCTCGGGCTGGTTGCCGGGCAGCGGCACCGCGTACGGCTCGGGGCCGTCCAGCGTCCAGCGCTCCGGGTACCAGGAGTCGCCGCTGCGTGCGAGCCGGGCGGCGTAGGCACCGTCCTTCGTGATCGCGCAGCCCGCCCGCGGGGTACCGTCGTCCTCGCCGGCCGCCGAAGTCTCGACAATGCAGGCTGTCATCGTTCGGTCACCTCCTGCCAGGACGGTAGTTTTCCTACACACACCGGGCGGACCGGCGGGCGGCTGCTTCACACATACGGGTGGCCGAAAAACGATTCGCCTGTGGAAACCGAGACCGATGTGCTGGACGGCCCCGGTCCGGACGTGGGGCGACGGCACCGGTTCAGCCGCGGCGAACACCCAGGTAGCCTTGCACCCGTGCCCCGTCTGTCTGAAGTCATCGCCGCGCTGGAGAACCTGTGGCCCGCCGAGCGGGCCGAGTCCTGGGACGCGGTCGGCACCGTCGTGGGCGACCCCGAGCAGGAGGTCGGCCGGGTCCTGTTCGCCGTCGACCCGGTCCAGGAGATCGTGGACGAGGCGGTGAAGCTGGGCGCGGACCTGCTGGTCACCCACCACCCGCTCTACCTGCGCGGTACGACGACCGTCGCGGCCTCCACCTTCAAGGGCCGCGTGGTGCACACCCTGATCAAGAACGACATCGCGCTGCACGTGGCCCACACCAACGCGGACACCGCCGACCCGGGCGTCTCCGACGCGCTGGCCGGGGCGCTGGACCTCAGGGTCGTACGCCCTCTGGTGCCGGACGCCACCGACCCGGAGGGCCGCCGGGGCCTGGGCCGGGTCTGCGAACTGGACCACCCGCTGACCCTGCGGGAACTCGCGGCCCGCGCCGCCGAGCGGCTGCCCGCCACCGCGCAGGGCATCCGCGTGGCCGGCGACCCGGAGGCGCTCGTCCGCACGGTCGCGGTCAGCGGCGGCTCCGGCGACAGCCTCTTCGACGACGTACGGGCGGCCGGCGTCGACGCCTTCCTCACCGCGGACCTGCGCCACCACCCGGCCTCCGAGTTCATCGCGGACCGCGCCCACAGTCCCCTCGCGCTGCTCGACGCGGCGCACTGGGCCACCGAGTGGCCCTGGTGCGAGCTGGCCGCCGCCCAGCTCGACGAGATCTCCGACCGGAACGGATGGGGCCTGCGGGTCCACGTCTCCAAGACGGTCACCGACCCCTGGACCGCCCACGCGGCGTCCGCCGCCACCCTTGCGACGAGCGCTTCGCGCGCCCCGTCCGCTACTTCCTCTTCTTCCTCTACTAGCTAACGGGAGCCCCCAACTGAACGCCGCGCCCGCCGACCAGATCCGACTCCTCGACGTCCAGGCCCTCGACGTCCGCCTCCAGCAGCTGGCCCACAAGCGGAAGTCGCTGCCCGAGCACGCCGAGATCGAGTCGCTGAACCGGGACCTCACACAGGTGCGCGACCTTCTGGTGGCCGCGCAGACCGAGGAGAGCGACTGCGCCCGCGAGCAGACCAAGGCCGAGCAGGACGTGGACCAGGTGCGCAAGCGTGCCGTCCGTGACCAGCAGCGCCTCGACTCCGGCGCGATCACCTCGCCCAAGGACCTGTCGAACCTCCAGCACGAGATCGTGTCCCTCGCCAAGCGGCAGGGCGACCTGGAGGACGTCGTCCTGGAGGTCATGGAGCGCCGCGAGTCCGCGCAGGAGCGGGTCACCGAGCTGACCGGGCGCGTCGCCTCCGTCCAGGCGAAGGCCGACGACGCGACCGCGCGCCGGGACGCGGCCTTCGAGGAGATCGACGGCGAGGTGGCGTCCGTGACGAAGGAGCGCGAGGTCATCGCCGGCGCCGTACCCGCGGACCTGCTGAAGCTCTACGACAAGCTGCGCGGGCAGCAGGGCGGCATCGGCGCGGCCAAGCTGTACCAGCGCACCTGCCAGGGCTGCCGGCAGGAGCTCGCCATCACCGAGCTGAGCGAGATCCGCGCCGCCGCCCCCGACACGGTCGTACGCTGCGAGAACTGCCGCCGCATTCTGGTGCGCACCGCCGAGTCCGGTCTGTAGGCCGGTCTTCGGTCGGGTCTGTAGTCGCGTCTTCAGTCGGTTCGGTAAGGAGCGAGCGGCGTGCGGGAGTTCATCGTCGAGGCCGACGGCGGTTCGCGGGGCAATCCGGGGCCCGCGGGCTACGGGGCGGTGGTGCTCGACGCGGCGACGGGGGAGACCCTGGCGGAGCACGCGGAGTACCTGGGCGTGGCCACGAACAACGTGGCCGAGTACCGGGGCCTGCTGGCCGGCCTGCGCGCCGCGCAGGCCCTGGACCCCTCGGCAACCGTGCACGTCCGCATGGACTCCAAGCTCGTCGTCGAGCAGATGTCGGGCCGCTGGAAGATCAAGCACCCCGACCTGAAGCCGCTCGCGACGGCGGCGGCCCAGGAGTTCCCGGCCGAGCGGGTCACCTACGAGTGGATCCCCCGCGAGCGCAACAAGCACGCCGACCGCCTGGCCAACGAGGCGATGGACGCGGGCGCCCGCGGTGAGCAGTGGTCCGGTCCGTCCCTGGACACGTCGGGCAGCCCGAGCGGTGGCCCGATCCCCGGCACCGATACGTACGGCACCGATACGTACGCCTCGTCGGCCTCCGGGGCTCCCGCTTCCGCCGACACCGGCGCGGGCGCCGACGCCCGGGCCGCGCGTGCCGCCGCCGCTGGTGGCGAGGCGGCTTCCGGTGCCGTTGGAGGCCCTGGGCCCGATGGGGCGGTCGCCACGCCCGGCTGGGCGCCCGCCGATCTCGGTGCGCCCGCCACCTTCGTGCTGCTGCGGCACGGGGAGACGCCGCTGACGCCGCAGAAGCGTTTCTCGGGCAGTGGCGGCACCGATCCATCGCTGTCCGGTGTGGGCCGCGAGCAGGCCGAGAAGGTCGCGGCGGCGCTCGCCCGGCGCGGCACCATCCAGGCCGTCGTGTCCTCGCCGCTCGCCCGCACCCGCGAGACCGCCGGTGTCGTCGCCGCCCGCCTCGGACTCGACGTGACCGTGGAGGAAGGGCTGCGCGAGACCGACTTCGGCGCCTGGGAGGGGCTCACGTTCGGCGAGGTGCGCGAGCGCTACCCGGACGACCTGAACGCCTGGCTGGCCTCCCCGGACGCCGAACCCACCGGCGGCGGCGAGAGCTTCGAGGCCACCGCGGTGCGGATCGCCGCCACCCGGGACAAGCTGGTCGCCGCGCACGCGGGCCGCACGGTGCTGCTCGTCACGCACGTCACCCCGATCAAGACGTTCGTCCAACTGGCCCTCGGCGCACCGCCGGAGTCCCTGTTCCGCATGGAGCTGTCGGCGGCGTCCCTGTCGGCGGTGGCGTACTACGCGGACGGCAACGCGAGCGTCCGCCTGTTCAACGACACGTCCCACCTGCGCTGACCGCCACGGCCGCGCGGGCCGACCGCGCGACCCGGGCGGCCACCGCCGACACCGTGGCCTACGGCAGGAACGGCACCCCGAACACCCGCCTCGCCTCCAGCAGCGCGTCCGCCCGGCCGGGGCCCACTGGGGAGCGCGCCCCCGCTGCCATGCTCCGCGCCACCTGCGCCGGTGTGATGACCATCCCGAGCCCACCACCGCGTCCGGCACCGCAGCGCGTCCGCCCGGCCCAGGGCCCACTGGGGAGCGCGCCCCTGCCGCCACGCTCTGCGCCGGCGTGATGACCGTCCTTCCCCGCCGACCACCGCGTCCGGTACCGCGTCGGCGATCGTCCGGGGTGCGTCGAGCGCGGCCGGTGTCCGCGGTGTCGCCTTGATCGCGGGCGGCCCGCCGGCCACCAGCGCCCGTGCTCCGGCGGTGCGGCGTCGGGTGGGTTCCCGCGTCAGTGGATCTCCGTCACCACCACGTCCAGTGCCCAGGGCCGCCCCGCCCTGCCCGGCGGCTCCGCCTCCACCACGTATCCGAGGTCCCGCAGCGCCTCCACCAGTCCGGCCGGGTTCTTCGGGGCGGCCCCCTCGGTCAGCAGGGCGCGTACGATCCGGCCCTTCGTGGCCTTGTTGAAGTGGCTGACCACGGACCGCTTCTCCATCCCGTCCACGATCTGGGAGTGCAGCACCCGCACGGTCGCCGTCCGGCCCGCGACCTCGCCCTTCGGCTTCCACGCCGCCGCGTACGCCGAGGACCGCAGGTCCAGCACCAGCCCGTCACCGGCCGCCTCGGGCAGCGCCGAGGCCATCGGCGTACGCCAGTACGCGGCCAGCGCGCCAAGCCCGGGCAGCTTCACACCCATCGAGCAGCGGTAGGAGGGGATCCGGTCGGTCACCCGCACCGCACCCCACAAGCCGGAGAAGACCAGCAGCGAGCGTGCGGCGCGCCGCTTGGCCGACGGGTCGAGGGAGGCCAGGTCCAGAGCGTCGTAGAGCACACCGGTGTAGATCTCCCCGGCGGGCCGCGTGCCCGCCGCGCGCAGCCCGGCGTTCTTGGCGACCTCGCCGCGCAGGCCCTCGCTCAGCCCGAGCACCTCGCGTGCCTTCTCCTCATCCCCGGTGCACAGCTCGACCAGTTCCGTCAGCACCGTCTCGCGGGCGGCGGCCAGCCCCGGCAGCGACAGCGACTCGGGCCTCAGCGGGGCGCCGCGGCCGGAGGCGGCCTTGCCTTCGGACGGGGGCAGCAGCACAAGCACGGGGGTTGCTCCTTCGGGTAGCGCTCCGCGACAGCGTACGGCGTGCCGCCCGTGCGCCCCCGCCCTACGCTCGCTGTATGCCTCGCCGCCCGCTCCGCGTGACCGGTGCCCCCGAAGGACCCCTGAGGGCCGCCCTCGCCGCACTGCGCACCACGCTCGGCGTGCCCGGGGGCTTCCCGCCCGAGGTGCTCGCCGAGGCCGAGCAGGCCGCGCGGGACCCCGCCCTCCCCCTGCACGACGCCACCGACATCCCGTTCTTCACCCTCGACCCGCCCGGCTCCGCCGGCCTCGACGGGACCGGCCTCGACCGGGCGACGCACCTGTCCCGCCGCCGTGGCGGCGGCTACCGCGTCCGCTGCGCCGTCGCCGACGTGGCCGCCTTCGTCGTACCGGCGGGCGCCGTGGACGACGAGACGCACCGGCGGGCGAGCACCCTGTACCTGCCCGACGGCGGAGTCCCGCTGCACCCGGCCGTCCTGGGCCAGGGCGCCGCGAGCCTGCTGCCCGGACAGACCCGGCCCGCCGTGCTGTGGACGGTCGACCTGGACGCGGAGGGCCGCACGCGAGCCGTCGACGTCCGCCGCGCCCTGGTCCGCAGCCGGGCACAGCTGGACCCCGCCGGAGTGCAGAAGGAGATCGACGCCGGGACCGCCGACGAACCGGTCGCGCTGCTCCAGGACGTGGGGCGGCTGCGGGAGCGGCTGGAGGCCGAGCGCGGCGGCATCTCGCTCGTGGTGCCCGAGCTGGAGGTCGTGGAGCATCCGGCGGACGTGCCCGGGGGCCTCGCGTACGGGCAGGCGTACCGCGCCCCGCTCCCGGCCGACCGCTGGAACGCCCAGCTCTCCCTGCTCACCGGCATGGCCGCCGCCGAACTGATGCTGGCCCACGGCGCCGGCGTGCTGCGCACCCTGCCTGCCGCCCCCGACGGCGCGGTCGGCCGGCTGCGGCGCGGCGCGCACGCCCTGCGCGTCGACTGGCCGCACCACATGTCGTACGCCGCCCTCCTGCGCACCCTCGACGCGGACCAGCCGCGGCACGCGGCCTTCCTGCGCGAGTGCGCGACCCTGCTGAGCGGCGCCGGCTACACCGTCTTCCGGGACGGCGGGCTCCCGGCGATCACCACGCACGCCGCCGTCGCCGCGCCCTACGCGCACTGCACGGCACCCCTGAACCGCCTCGCCGACCGGTACGCCACCGAGATCTGCCTGGCCGCCGCGGCCGGCCGGGACGCGCCCGATTGGGTGCTCGCCGCGCTGGACGCGCTGCCGGACCGGATGGCCGAGGGCGCCCGGCGCGCGGCCGCCGTGGAGCGGGAGTGCCTGGACGTGGTGGAGGCCGCGCTGCTGAAGGACCGCGTCGGCGAACTCTTCGACGGCGGTGTGATCGACGTCGACGAGCACCGCCCCACGGCTGGCACCGTCCACGTGGAGTCCCCGGCCGTCGTCGCCCGCGTCGAGGGCGGCGCCGCACCGCTGCCGCTGGGCGAACGGCTCCGGCTCCGGCTCACCCGGGCCGACCCGTCCGCCCCACCACCGGCGAGGGTGCGCTTCACTCCCGCGTGAGCGCCCGCACGAGCACCCCGGCGTCCTCGGCGTGGAACCGTACGAGCCGCACCCGCCTGCGCCTGCCGAGGAGGCTGACGTGCTCGACCGGCGCGGTCAGTTCGAGGGTGACGGAGGTCTGCGAGCCGACCGGTACGTCCAGCTCGCCCTCGGCCCGCTCGTGCGTCGTACGCGTCTCGCGGCGCACGGACGCGATCCGGTCCAGCGGGATGCGCAGATCCACGTGGACGGCGTGCCGTATGCGCAGATGGTCCGCGCCCAGCACATGGGGCCGGACCACCGAGGCCGCGTGCAGGGACACGACGAAGACGACGGTGTACACGTCGAGGAACAGCATCACCGCGTGCACGGCCGGCCAGTTCCGCAGCAGCACGGCCATCGCCAGCGTCTCGATCACGCAGACGAACGCCAGCCCGGCCATGACCGGGCCCTGACCGCGGGCGTACCCGAAGGCCTGCCCGCCGCCGGTGCCGTGGCTGCGGCGCACCAGCCACAGGGCCAGGCCGGCCAGCAGCCGCAGCTCGTGCCGGGCGAGACGGAACGCCGCCCGCACCGCGGCCCTCACCGCCGTCCCTCCCAGAGGATTCGCAGGGCCTGCCGGATCGCCTCGGCCTGGGCCGGCGCGAAGTCCGCGTAGAGGGCGCGCAGGAATCCGTGGGCCTCGTCGGGACGCGCCTCCTGCGGCAGCATCTCGCGGGGAACGAACCCGGCGATCGCACGGGCCGCCTCCGCGATCCGCGGATCGTCCGGACCCGCCTCGGCGTCCACATCGGCCAGCGCGTCCAGCAGGGCGTAGGCCTCGCGCGCCCGTGCGGCCCCGTCCGGCGAGCCGAAGACCGTGCTCACGGCGCCCATCAGCCGCTCCCGGTCCGCCGGTGCCGCGGCCGTCTCCAGCAGCGCGAGGACCTCGCGGTCCTTGGCGGCGGCCGGGGAATCGGGCAGCTCGGCCGCCGTCGCGGCGAACAGGGCGGCCAGCTCGGGGGAGACCGGCCCCTCGGCGGGCACCTCCCCCACGTCGAGCAGGGCGCGCAGCCGGACCCTGCGGTCCCGGATCGCCGCCTCCTGCCGCGCCAGGTCGGCGTCGAGCTCTTCGAGCACCTCGGCCAGGTCCTTCCCGGCGTCGTCGGCGAGTACGTCCCGCACTTCCGCCAGGCCCAGCCCCAACTCGGTCAGCCGCCGTATCCGGGCCAGTGCGACGGCGTGCCGCAGGCCGTAGTGCCGGTAGCCGTTGGCCCGCCGCTCCGGCTCGGGCAGCAGCCCCAGGTGGTGGTAGTGCCGCACGGTCCGCGTCGTGACACCGACGGCCGCGGCGAGTTCTCCGATCCGCATACGACCAGTACAGACGTTGACGTCGCGTGAAGGTCAAGCGCAGGGTGCGGCGGCCGACCGGGGCCTGACCCGGGCCGGGCCGGTGCCGGGCCGGAAACGGCGCGGTCCGCGCGACCGGTACCATGGTGCCTACGGCAGACGAGCCGGGCGGACGGCCGCGTGGAGCCCCCTGGGGCTTCCCGAGGAACGTCCGGGCTCCACAGGGCAGGGTGGTGGCCAACGGCCACCCGGGGTGACCCGCGGGACAGTGCCACAGAGAACAGACCGCCGGGGATCTCGGTCCTCGGTAAGGGTGAAACGGTGGTGTAAGAGACCACCAGTGCCCAGGGTGACCTGGGCAGCTAGGTAAACCCCACTCGGAGCAAGGTCAAAAGGGGCCGCTGTAAAAGGCGCGCCCTGCGCGGACGTTCGAGGGCTGCCCGCCCGAGTCCGCGGGTGGACCGCACGAGGCCGGCGGCAACGTCGGCCCTAGATGGATGGCCGTCGCCCCGGGCTCCGCGAGGAACCCGGGGAACAGAACCCGGCGTACAGCCCGACTCGTCTGCCGCTCCACTTCCCCGGGGCGTGCCGTCCTGCCGCCCGCCGGGGTTCCCCTCAGTCGTCGTTCCCTCAGCTGTCGCTGTCCCTGTCGTCGCAGTCGTCGCCGTCCCCGCCGGGTGTCCCAACGGTCTTAGATGTTGGGTGTGTTGGGCTTCGGCTTCCGTGTGGTTGGCTGGAAAGTGGCTGTTGGTGTGCGGAGTTGGCGTTTCGAGGACGCTCGTATTTACAATTTTGACACTTCGTCAACACATTTGGCAGCCTGTGCTTGTGCGTCAGCCGGGTTGAGAGAGTGTCAACTTCCTTATCACAGGTCATAGTTCAGCCGATCGGTTCGCGACGAACTTGGGTCGTTGGCGGACTGGGCAGCTAGTCAGATTTTCTCGCGCAGCAGTGTGGCTAGCATGAGCAGGTACCCGGTCGGAAGATCGTCGTCCTCTTGGCGACCTCCTTTCCGGCCTGCGGCCGCCGAGTGTCGGCTGCCCCGTTTCTTCTGATCTCATGGACCGAGGGACCGCGGAATGTCAGTGCCTGCACCGCCCAGTCAGCACCGGTCGGCGAAGGCGCCGCACACCTCGTCGACCGCGCCCCTGGTCGTGCTGGTGGTCAGCGCCGCGGTCGGCGGTGCGGCCGTCGCCCTGGCGCCGTCCGGCGCCCGCACCTGGGCGCTGACCGTGGCGGTGGTCGCCTGGGTGTGCGTCGCCGCAGTCGTCCTCGTCAGCCACCGGCTCGTCCGCCGGGCCAGGCGCACGGCGGCCGTGCAGGCCTCCGAGACCGGCCGTCTCAAGGCGCAGTCGGCGCAGCTGTCGGCGGAGACAGCGCACCTGGTCAACGTGACGCTGCCCGCCGTGGCCAAGCGGCTGCGGGACGGCACGAGCGTCGCCGACGCGGTGGGCGGCGTGACGCCGCCGTCCGACCCTCAGCTGGGCCGGATCGTGCACACCTTCGCCGGCGCCGTCGAGGAGGGCGTAGCGCACGCGGCCGCCCTGGACGGCGAGCGCCGGCAGGCCCGGCACGAGCTGAACGAGGCGGCAGCGGCGCTGGAGCGGCTGGCGCAGGAGACGCTGCCCGCCACGGTCGCCCGGCTGCGCGAGGGTCAGTCCGCCGACACGGTGCTCGCCGAACTCGACCTGCCCGAGCTGCTCATGGTCCGCACCCCGACCGAGTCGTTCATCCGCGAACTCGCCCACAGCGAGCGGCGCGCCGCCGCGGCACAGGCCGCCTCCGCCAAGGCGCTCAGCCGCGTCCAGGCCAAGTCCGTCAGCATGCTCGCCGACCTGCGGGAGATGCAGGAACGACACGGCGAGGAGGTCTTCGGCGACCTGCTGAAGCTGGACCACAGCACATCCCAGCTCGGCCTGATGACCGACCGGCTGGCGCTGCTCATGGGCGGCCGGTCCAGCCGCGCCTGGAACAAGCCGATCGTGATGGAGAGCATCCTGCGCGGCGCCGTCGGCCGTATCGCCGCCTACCAGCGGGTGCGCCTGCACTGCTCCACCACCGCCGCGATCTCCGGCTTCGCCGCCGAGGGCGTCATGCATCTGCTCGCCGAGCTGATGGACAACGCCGCGAACTTCTCCCCGCCCATCGACGAGGTGCACGTCTACGTCGAGGACCGCAGCGCCGGCATGGTCGTCACCATCGAGGACAGCGGTCTGAAGATGGCCGACGCGGCGATGCGCCGCGCCGAGGAGGCGGTGTCCGGTCACATGACCGACCTCGCCTCGCTCCAGGGCACCCGGCTCGGCCTCGCCGTGGTCGGACGGCTCGCGGGGAAGTACGGCATCAGCGTCAACTACCGCCCCTCGTCGCGCGGCGGCACCGGCGTCGTCGTCCTGCTGCCGCCGCAACTGCTCGCCCAGCAGCGCGAGTCGGTGTCGCGTGAGGCGACCGGCCGCCCCGCCGCGGGCACCGCGCCCACGCCCGGCCCCGCCCCGGCCATGTCGCCCGCTCCGGCCCCGGCGCCCGAGGCCACCTCGCGCCCCGGCGTCCCGGAGCGGCCCGCCGCCCGGCCGGAGCCGCCCGAACAGGGGCAGCCCCGAAGCGCCACCGGCTCCACGCTGAACGGACTGCCCGTCCGCGCCCCCGGCCGCACCATGGCCGAGGCGGAACGGGAGCGCGAGCAGCGCCGGTCCGCGTCCGACGCGGCGTCCGCAGCGGCGTCCGAGACGGCGGACGGAGCCGGCCCGGAGCAGCGCCCGGCACGCGACGCCGGTTCACGGTTCGGCGCCTTCCACCGCGGGCGCCGCTCCGCGGGCGGCACCGCCGGACCGGATGCCCGGCCCGGGTCCGAGCCGCCGGCGGCCCCGTAGCCGCCGCCACCCTTCCGTACGGCGCCCGGGCGTCGGCGCCCACTTCCCCCACGAGTTCCTGAGATTGGAGGAACGGGCCGGTGACCGGTCAACCGGGCACCACCGTCCCATCACCCATCATGCAGACCACCGACAACAGCCTCACCTGGCTCCTCCAGAGCCTCCTGGAGCGCACCCCCGGCACCCGGCACGCTCTCGCCCTGTCCCGCGACGGTCTGAAGCTCTGCTGGACCGAACACCTGACGCTCGACCAGGCCGACCAACTCGCCGCCATCTGCTCCGGCATCCAGGCCCTCGCCCAAGGCGCGTCCATGGAGTTCGGCGACGGCACCGGCGGCGTCCGCCAGTCCATGACCGAGTTCCACGGCGGCCTGCTGTTCATCGTGGAGGCCGGCGAGGGAGCGCATCTGGCCGTACTCGCCGAGGAGGACGCCGACCCCGGCGTGGTGGGCCACCAGATGTCGGAGCTGGTGGAGCAGATCGGCGAGCACCTGCGCGCCGAGCCCCGAGAGCCCGTTCCGGGGAGTGCCGCGTCGTGATGCGCAAGCCCGTGGACACCGGTGACCCCGACCGGCTCTACACGGTCACGGCCGGCCGGAGCCGCGCCGACGAGTCCTTCGACCTGGTCACCCTCATCGTCAGTGAGTGCCGGCCCACCGCGGGAATGCAGTCGGAGCACGCCCGGATCCTGGAGCTGTGCCAACACCCCACGGCCGTCGTCGAGATCGCCGCGGAGCTGAAGCTGCCGATCACGGTGGTGCGGATCCTGCTCGGCGACCTGCTCGACACGGGCCGCATCACCGCCCGCCACCCGCGCGCGGCGCAGTCCGTCGCCTCGCTCCCCGATTCCGCCCTTCTCAAGGAGGTGCTCCATGGGCTCCGCAACCTCTGAGCTGCCCTCCCACCGCACGCCACTGGCCGACGCGGCGGAGACCGGCCTGAAGATCGTCATCGTGGGCGGTTTCGGCGTCGGCAAGACGACCCTGGTCCGCTCGGTGAGCGAGATCCGGCCGCTGAACACCGAGGAGGTGATGACGCAGGCCGGCGTCGGCGTCGACGAGACCAGCGCGGTCGCGACGAAGACGACCACGACGGTGGCGTTCGACTTCGGGCGGATCAGCCTCAACGAGCGCATGGTGCTGTACCTGTTCGGCGCGCCGGGCCAGGAACGCTTCTGGTTCCTGTGGGACAGGCTGTTCTCCGGAACGCTGGGCGCCGTGGTGCTCGTGGACACGCGCCGGATGAACGACTCCTGGTACGCGATCGACCGGCTCGAGCACCACAAGACGCCGTTCGTGGTGGCCGTCAACCGGTTCGACGACGACACCCATCGGTACTCCCTTGACGAGATCCGCCAGGCGCTCGCGCTGCCCGAGCACGTGCCGATGCTCGACTGCGACGCGCGGGTCCGGCAGTCCGGCAAGGACGTGCTGGTCACCCTCGTGGACCACCTGTACGAACTGGCCATGGCCCAGGAGGCGACACCGTGACCGACCCCTCTTCCGCGCAACCGGCTCCGCCGGGCTGCCCCGCCCACCACCCCGACGCGGTGCGCCTGGGGGGCCTCGAGTACCAGCAGACGCCGTCGCAGCTGTACCGCGCGCTGCGCCGCGAGCACGGCGCGGTCGCGCCGGTGCTGCTCGACGGGGACATCCCGGCCTGGCTGGTGCTCGGCTACTCCGAGGTCACCTATGTGACCAGCCACGACGAGCTGTTCGCGCGGGACTCCCGGCGCTGGAACCAGTGGGAGAACATCCCGGCGGACTGGCCGCTGATGCCGTACGTCGGATACCAGCCGTCGGTGCTGTTCACCGAGGGCGACGAGCACCGGCGGCGGGCCGGGGTGATCACGGAGGCGCTGGAGGGCGTCGACCAGTTCGAGCTGGCCCGCAACTGCCAGCTGATCGCCGACCGGCTCATCGCCGACTTCGCGGGCAGCGGCCAGGCGGAGCTGATGACCGGTTACGCCCACGCCCTGCCGATGCGGGCCGTGGTGCAGGTGTGCGGGATGCCGACCTCGGGTGAGGACACCCGGCAACTCGTCGAGGACCTGCGGATCTCGCTGGACGCGGCGGAGGGCGACGACCCGGTGGCGGCGTACGGGCGCGTGGGCGAGCGGCTGCGGCAGCTGGTGAAGGACAAGCGGGTCAGCCCCGGTCCGGACGTCACCTCGCGCATGCTGCTGCATCCGGCGGGGCTGTCGGACGAGGAGATCGTCCAGGACCTGATCTCGGTGATCGCCGCGGCGCAGCAGCCGACGGCGAACTGGATCTGCAACACGCTGCGGCTGCTGCTGACGGACGAGCGGTTCGCCATGAACGTGTCGGGCGGCCGGCTCAGTGTGGGCGAGGCGCTCAACGAGGCGCTGTGGCTGGACACGCCGACGCAGAACTTCATCGGGCGCTGGGCCGTGCGGGACACCCAGCTGGGCGGGCGGCAGATCCGGGCGGGCGACTGCCTGGTGCTGGGGCTGGCCGCGGCCAACACCGATCCGCAGATCTGGCCCGAATCGCAGGTGGGCGCGGAGAACGCCGCGCATCTGTCGTTCAGCAACGGCGAGCACCGCTGCCCCTATCCGGCTCCGCTGCTGGCGGACGTGATGGCGCGGACGGCGGTCGAGACGCTGCTGGAGCGGCTGCCCGACCTGGTGCTGTCGGTGGAGCCCGAGGAGCTGGCCTGGCGCCCGTCGATCTGGATGCGGGGGCTGACGGCGCTGCCGGTGCGGTTCACGCCGGTGGTGCAGTAGGCGGGCGCCTGCTGGTGCCGTGGAGTGGGCGCCCGACAGCGCAGTGGACGGGCGCCTGGTGACGCGGCAGCGCGGGCGGGCACATGGGCCCCTGGAAGGGCCCATCACCTCGGCGGTGGTGCCGGTCGGACGGTCGGGCGGTCAGGCGGTCACGGGCGTGAACCGTACCGGCAGGCGCTGCGGGCCACGGGTGAAGACGCCCTCCTCCACCGGGTCGAAGCCGTCGGCGAGACGCATGTCGGGCATGGCGTCCAGCAGCTGGCTGACGCCGATCTCGACCTCCGCCTTGGCGAGCAGCGCGCCCACGCAGAAGTGCCGGCCGAGCGCGAAGGCGAGGTGGTCGGCGGCGGCGGAGAAGGCGGTCGTGGTGGTGAGATCGTCGCGGAAGATGTCGAAACGGTCCGGCTCGCGGTAGCGGCTCTCGTCGCGGTTGGCGGCGCCTATCAGGCAGGTGACGGTGACGCCCGGGGGTATGGTGCCGCCGCTGAGCTTCACCTCGGTCGCGGACTGCCGCATGATCATGTGGACGGGCGGGGTGTAGCGCAGGGTCTCGGCGAAGGCCCGCGGGATCAGGTCGCGGTCCGCGCGGACGGCGGCGAGCTGGTCGGGGTGGAGCAGCAGGTTCGCGAAGATGCTGGCGATCGCCTTGTCGGTGGTCTCGCCGCCGGCGGCGAGCAGCAGGCTGCAGAACGCCTTGATGTCCTCGTCGCTCATCCGCACGCCGTCGACCTCGGCGGCGCACAGCGTGGACAGCAGGTCGTCGCCCAGGTTCTCGCGGCGTTCGCGGATGATCGGCAGCATGTACTCGGCGAACTCGACACGGGTCCGCTCGCCCGCCGCGGCCACCTCGGGGTCGCCCGAGAGGTTGCCGAGGAAGGCGATGACGGTCGTGTACCAACGGTGGAAGCGCGCGTGGTCGGCCTTGTCGAGGCCCAGCATGTCGGCGATCACGTTGACCGGGAAGCGGGTGGCGTAGTCGTTGACCAGGTCGGCGGAGCCGGAGTTCCGGAAGGCGTCGATCAGTTCGCGCGAGTTGCGCTCGATGACGGGCAGGAACTTCTCCTGGAGGTCGGCACCGCGGAAGGCGGGGGCGACGAGGGCGCGGCGCACGGCGTGCTCACGGCCGCTGAGCTGGAGGATCGTCTTGCCGTGCACGGGCTCGATCTGCCAGTCGTAGTTGTCGGTGGTGAACTCGCCGTTCTTGTCCTTGAAGACGCGCTCGACGTCCTCGTAACGCGAGATGATGTAACTCTGCGTGGCCTCGTGCCAGATGAGGGGCGCGGTGTCGCGCATCAGGCGGTACGCCGGGTAGGGGTCAGCGGCGAACTCGGGCGAGAGGATGTCGGGCACCTGCTGCGCGGTGGACATGGGGCTCCCTCAAGGTCAGTGACTGGCTTACGGCACAAGGTAATTGATCAACCGTCAACCAAGACAGCCCCACTCCCTCACCAGCCGCCCCACAAGCACCCGTTGGCCGAAACCAGCCCTGAACGTGGCCAGAGCGACCAGGCCGTGGCGCTACGTCAGCTCGACGGGCCCGTACGGGGCGACGGACCGCCGGCCACGAGCTTGGCCCGCAGCGTGAGGGAGCCGACCTCCGCGAACGGTCGCCATGCGGCCCCGGAAACCTCCTCGTCCTGCAAAGCGACCGCCGGCGGCCGGTCGGCGGCGAGGTGGAACGCGAAGCGGAAGTCGTAGTGCTCGTGCGCCGGTTCGTCCTTGGCCGGACTGGCGTCGATGCGGTGGACGTCGATGCCGATCGGAGCGTCGAGGAACTGCGGCGTCGGGCAGAGATCCTCGGGCCGGATCCCGGTCTCCTCGCACACTTCCCGCAGCGCCGCGGCCAGGAGGGTGCGGTCGTCGGCCTCGACGTGCCCGCCCGGGGCGAGCAGCAGCCCGGTTGCCCTGTGCACGATGTGCAGCACGCGCCGGTCGCGGTCGATGACGACCGCGCTGCAGGTGACGTGGCCGGGCAGCGTCGTACGGCTGCACGGGTCGGCGGGACCGTCCAGAAGGGCCGGCAGCCCGGACAGGGCGTCCCGTTCTCCGGGGTGGCGGTTCAGATATGCGTCGACGACCTGGCGGATGTGGGAACGGGTGGGCGGCACGTCATCACCTCACGCTCGACGGGGACTTGCTGCCGCCGGCGGGGCAGGGTCCGATCGTGAAGTGACCAGCTTCTCAATCGCCTGACGTCACACGGTCTTTGGACACGTGTGTGTTTCGGCCGGTTCGGGAAGCCCGCCGCCGCGCTGCGTGGCGCAGTCGGTCGGCAGGTCGGTCATGCCCCGGTCGAGGTGCCGGCGCAGGGTGAGGGCGTCGTCCGCCAGGGCGGTGAGCAGGGTGGCGGTGGGGGTGAGGCGCATGACGGCCGTGTCGGCGTCGGTGGGGGCGGGGTTGGCCGGGCGGGTGTCGGCCGGGCTGTCGGGGGTGATGACGAGCAGGGTGCCCAGGGCCCGGTGTCCGCCGGTCACGGCTGGGCCGTGCCAGCCCGGGATGCCGGGGCCGACGGCGAATTCCTGGTCGTGGAGGGGACGGCCGGCGAGGGTCACCCGCAGACGCTGGCGGACCGTGCCCGGGGTCTCGCCGTGGCGGCCCAGGAGCAGTTCCTCGCGGGCGAGCAGGCGGGCGCCCGGTTCCAACTCGATGTGCGTCGTGGCGTGGTGGTCGCAGCGGCCGGCGGCGATGACCGGCTCGGGCAGCCAGACCAGGGTGCCGGCCGGCGCGACCCGCAGGTGGGTCTCGGTGCGTGAGGGACGGCCGTGCGGCCCCGGCAGCACCAGGGTCGCCGCCACGCTGCGTACGACGAGCGCCGCGCCCGCCGCGACCTCGACGTCCAGCCGCAGGTGGTCGCCGCCGATCGGGCCCGCGGCCGCGGCGGCCAGCGCCACGTGGGCGGCGCCGTCCGGGTTCCATCGGCCCGTCGGCTCGACGGCGGCGGTGGGGCGCAGGACCAGCGGCGCGTCGGAGCGGAGCCGGCTGATCCGGGTCCTGACCCGGCCGGACCGGTCCCGGTCCGCCGTCACCTCGAGGCGGGCGTGGGCACGCATCACCGGGCGGGAACGCCGAGGCACTGCCGCACCCACGCGGCGACGTCGGCCGCGGTGGGGTCCCGGACCAGGGAGGTGAACAGCACGGGCAGGTCACCGCGCTTGGCGCGGGCGTCGCGGTCCATGACGGCGAGGTCCGCGCCGACCTGCGGCGCCAGATCCGTCTTGTTGATGACCAGCAGGTCGGCCGAGGTGACACCCGGGCCGCCCTTGCGGGGAACCTTGTCCCCGCCGGCGACGTCGATGACGAAGATCTGGTGGTGGACCAGTCCGCGGCTGAACGTGGCGGTGAGGTTGTCCCCGCCGCTCTCCAGGAGGACGAGGTCGAGCGGGGGCAGGGTCGCCTCCAGCTCCTCCACGGCTTCGAGGTTGGCGGAGATGTCGTCCCGGATCGCGGTATGCGGGCACGCCCCGGTCTCGACCGCGCGGACCCGTTCGGCGGCCAGTACGCCGTTGCGCAGCAGGAAGTCGGCGTCCTCGGTGGTGTAGATGTCGTTGGTGACCACGGCCAGGGAGAGTTCCGGGGCCAGTGTGCGGCACAGCGCCGCGACCAGTGCGGTCTTGCCGGAGCCGACCGGGCCGCCGATGCCGATGCGCAGTGCTCGGCCGGGGCGGCGGGGCAGGGCTCCCGTCCCCCGCCCGCCGGAGTGCGGGTGATCGTGAGAGTGGGCGGGTCGCGGTGTGGGGTCAGGACGCAAAGAGACGCACCTCCCAGGCGGCGTGGTGTTCGGCACGGATGTCGAGGAGAGGTCCCGCGCGGGACGGCAGCTCCTCGGGTGCCGTGTGCGCGTGGCGCGCCGCCCCGGCGGCGACGGCGGCGATCCGTGGTCCCAGCCGGGCGACCGTCGCGTGGACCGCGAACGGGTCGAGCCCTAGCAGCCGCACGGCGGCCGTCGCCGGGGTGAGTACCGCGTCGTGGGCGGCGGCCAGCGCCGCGGCGTCCGGACCCAGGCCGGCCGCGGCGGCCACCGCGCCCAGGGCCACCGGCTGATGGAGGCCGTGCCGGGGCGCGGCGCTCAGCTCGTCCAGGCGGGGGTGGGGCCAGATCGTACGGCCCGCCCGCAGCAGTTGACGCCCCAGGCGGCGGGAGGCGGTCCGCAGCGCCGGTGACGGGGTCCTGGCGGCGAACTCGCGGTCCAGCACCTCCAGCACCTCCACGGCCTCGGTGGCCCGGCGGCCCGTTCCGCCGAAGGAGGCACACGCCGCCGCCGTGAACGCGGCGGTCACCACGCCGGTCGTCGCCAGGCGTCCCCGCAGGAACTCCTCCAGCGCGGCCAGGTCGTCCACGCCGTCCAGGGCCGCCGCCGCTTCCAGACCGCCGGAATGGGCGTGCCCGCCGGAGGGGAAGCGTCCGTCGGCGAGCAGCAGCAGCGCCGGCAGTGTCGCCTGCGGCTGCCGGTCCTGGGATTCCCGGGATTCCTGGACGTTCATCGGAGGGCGGTGGTGGCGGGGGTCAGAAGAGGAAGTAGCGCTGTGCCATCGGCACTTCGGCCGCGGGCTCGTGCTCGATCAGCTCGCCGTCGACCCGCACGCTGTACGTGTCGGAGTCGACCTCGATACGTGGAGTGGCGGTGTTCTCCGGGAGGTCCCGCTTGCCGCGGCCGCGTACGTTCTCCACGGCCACGAGCCGCCGCCGCAGCCCCAGGCGGTCGGCGAGCCCGTCCTCGACGGCCGCCGGCGCGACGAAGGCGACGCCGCTCGCGGCGGCGGCCGGGGTGCCCACGTTGTAGCCCAGCCGGTTCAGCACCGGCTGGGGGGTGGGGATCGACGCGTTCGGGTCGCCGAGGGCGGCGCTGGCGGCCATGCCGGCCTTGAACACGACCGTGGGCCGGACCCCGAACAGGGCGGGCTGCCACAGCACCAGATCCGCCAGCTTGCCGGGCTCGACGGAACCGATCTCGCGTTCGAGGCCGTGGGCCACCGCCGGGCAGATCGTGTACTTGGCGACGTAGCGGCGGGCCCGCTGGTTGTCGGCCCGGCTGTCGCCGGGCAGTGAGCCGCGCAGCTCCTTCATCCGGTGGGCGGTCTGCCACGTCCGCGTCACGACCTCCGCGACCCGGCCCATCGCCTGCGCGTCCGACGACATGATCGAGAGCGCGCCGACGTCGTGCAGCACGTCCTCCGCGGCGATGGTCGTGGGACGCACCCGGCTCTCGGCGAACGCGAGGTCGTTGGGCACCTGCGGGTTGAGGTGGTGGGCCACCATCACCATGTCCAGCGCCTCGGCCACCGTGTTGACGGTGAACGGGCGGGTCGGGTTGGTCGAGGCGGGCAGTACGTTCGGCTCGCCGGCGATCCGGATGATGTCCGGTGCGTGGCCGCCGCCCGCGCCCTCGGTGTGGTACGCGTGGAACGTCCGGCCGCCCACGGCGGCGAGCAGATCCTCCACGAAGCCCGCCTCGTTGAGGGTGTCGCTGTGGATCGCGACCTGCACCCCGGCCTGGTCCGCGACGGTCAGCGCGGCGTCGACCGCGGCCGGGGTGGCGCCCCAGTCCTCGTGCACCTTGAACCCGCCCGCGCCGCCCCGCAGTTGCTCCCACAGCGCCTCGGGGGACACGGTGTTGCCGCGGGCCAGGAACAGCACGTTGAGCGGCCAGGGCTCGCAGGCCTCCAGCATCCGCCGCAGCCACCAGGCACCCGGCGTGGCCAGGGTCGCCTTCGACCCCTCGGTGGGCCCCGTACCGCCGCCGACGAACGTGGTGGTGCCCGCCGCGAGGGCTTCCTCGAACAAGTCCGGGCCGACGAAGTGCACATGGGTGTCGATCGTGCCCGCCGTCAGGATCAGCCCGTTGCCGGCCACGATCTCCGTGGAGGGGCCGATGACGAGGCCGGGGTGGACCCCGTCCATGGTGTCGGGGTTGCCCGCCTTGCCCAGCGCCACGATCCGGCCGTCCCGGACGCCCACGTCGGCCTTGACCACGCCCCAGTGGTCCAGGACCACCGCGCCGGTGATGACCAGGTCCGGTGTTCCCTCGCCGCGGGTGGCCCGCGACTGGCCCATGGACTCCCGTATGGATTTGCCGCCGCCGAAGACGGCCTCGTCACCGCCGCCGCAGAGGTCCCGCTCGACCTCGATGAACAGGTTGGTGTCGGCCAGGCGGACACGGTCCCCGGTGGTCGGGCCGAACGAGGCGCCGTACTCCCGCCGGCTGATCTCAGCCATCGAGTTCACCTCCGCACAGACCCCGCAGTCCGGCCACGATCCGCCGGCCTCCGATCGGGACCAGTTCCACCTCCTCGACCGCGCCGGGCTCGAAACGCACCGAGCCGCCCGAGAGCACATTGAGCCGGCGCCCCCACGCGGCCTCGCGGTCGAACTCCAGCGCGGCGTTGACCTCCGCGAAATGGAAGTGCGAACCGACCTGGACGGGGCGGTCGCCGGTGTTCTCCACCCGCAGCCGGGTGACCTCCTTGCCGGCGTTGATCACGACCGGGTCGTCGCCGTAGAGCACTTCGCCCGGGATCAGGGGCTCGTCGGCCTCCGGCTGTTCCCCTGTGTAGTGCCGCCGGGCCGCCTGCCGTGACCCGGTTCCGCCCCGTCGAGGCGGGCTCGGGCTGCCGACGCCGCTGGAGGGGTGGATCACCGAGCCGTGCTGGTCCTGCCTGCCGGGGTCGTCGCTGGGATGCTCACCGCTCTCCATCATCATGGGATCGGCCCCGTCACCGTGATCAGCTTCGTGCCGTCGGGGAAGGTCGCCTCGACCTGCACCTGCCCCAGCATCTCCGGCACCCCCTCCATCACGTCGTCGCGACCGAGCACCGCCCGTCCGGACTCCATGAGTTCGGTGACCGTACGGCCGTCGCGCGCGCCCTCCAGCAGGAACGACGTGATCACCGCGGTGGCCTCCGGCAGATTCAGCTTCAGGCCCCGCTCCTTGCGCTCCAGGGCCAGCTTCGCCGCCGTGTAGATCATCAGGCGCTCACGCTCGTGCAACGTCAGAAGCATCGGCCGCCTCCACGGGGTGAGAGGAAGAACCACGCTCTTGCAGTTAATCCCAAACGTGCTCCCGTCGCAGAGCGAGAACTCACCCAGGGTGACGATCAGCGGACCCCTCCGACGCGTCGGACGTCCTCCGCGCGCACACCACCGGCCTGGGCGTCCGCCACGGTCGCCCGACGCGGCCGGCCGTGCAGGGTCAGATAGAAGATCTGGAGGGAATCCCGAGCTCCGCCCGTCTCGAAGCGGTTGACGACCTTGCCCAGCGGGTTCCACAGACGTCCGTCCTGCATGCGGACGCCGACCGGCTGGCCGAAGTAGGCCCGCAGGTCGGCGTCGAAGTCCACCCAGGTCGCACCCGCGTGGCGCACCAACACCTCACCCACGTACGCCCCGAGGCCGAGCAGCGGCCCGCGTACGCGCTCGCGTGAGGCACCGCCCTTGCGCATGCCGTCGATCAGGAAGTCGACGAGCCGCAGACTCGCCACGGAGTAGTCCAGAGGCAGCCGGCTGCGCCCCGTGAGACGGGCGACCAGGGTCGCCGCGTGCAGGTGCATCCCCTCCGCGTCCGGGTTGCTCTCGTCGGCCTCGGCCATGGAATCCCACCCCTTCGCTTGCTGTGGGGCCTTGTAGGGCTCCCCGGTTAGCAAGCGGATTCCGTCGCCGGAACGTCACGCGACGCCGGTACAGCGACCGGCGCCGCCGCCCCGGCCGATGGGGACAAGTCGGCCGGTGGGGGACGGGGCGGCGGCGTGGCCGGGCGGGTCAGCGCGTGGTGTAGCGGGACTGTCCGGCGGCGGTGCGGATGCCCGGCAGCGCGGAGTAGAGGGTCTTGCCGGGGCAGAGGGTGGCGTAGCCGTCCCGGTGGCCGGAGACGGTGTTCAGGACGGCCTTCTGGCCGGTCTTGTACACGCCGGTGTCGTCGGCCGCGGTGAGGGTGACCTTGGCCTGCGGGTCGACGCCGTCCAGGCCGAGCTTCCAGGCGGCGAGGTCGGCGATGGCCTGCTTGGCGGCGGCGGTCGGGGTGCCGCCGTTCTCGTAGTCGCCCAGCAGGGAGATGCCCGCGGAGTCGCCGTTGAAGCCGTAGGTGTGGGCGCCGCGCACCCGTTGGCCGACGCCGCCGGCGCGGCCCTCGAAGACGGTGCCGCACTTGTCGACGAAGAAGTTGTAGCCGAGGTCGTTCCAGCCTTGGGTGCGCACGTGGTAGACGAGGATCGCGCGCATGATGGCGGGTGAGTCGGCGCAGCCGTAGTCGTTGGTGCCCGCGGTGTGGTGGACGAAGACGGCCTTCACCTTGGCCAGGTACTCGGGCGGGTCCTTGACCAGGGACTCGTCGGCGCCCCAGGAGGCGCGGTCGACGATCGCGGGGGTGGCGGGCTCGGTCGGCCCGGTCGGCGCCGTCGTCTCGGGTGCCGAGGGGGCGGGCGGCTGGGAGGCTTCGCCCGTGGGCTTTGGGGCCGATTCGGCCGGCTCCGGACGGGTGCTGTCGCCGGGGGCCGGGGAGTCGCCGGAGTCTACGGGGCCGGTGGGCTCCGAGCCGGCGGTCGGCTGTGTGTCCGAGCCGGTGTCCGAGGTGGGTGCGGGTGCCTCGGTGGAGGGGTCGGCGGAGCCGGTCGGCTCCGGTGTCTTACCGCCGTCGTCGGTCGTGGCCTCGGCGGTGGGGGAGGGGGCCGGGTCCGAGGAGCCGTCGCCGTTGCCGGTGCCGCCGGTGGGCGTGGCGGACGAGGCGGTGTCCGGTGGGGTGTCGCCGGGCACGGAGGAGGAGTCGGGGGAGGACGGCTGCTGGGTGGGGGCCGCGGTCTCGCCCGCGGAGTCCCCTGGCTTCGTGCCACCCTTGCCGTTGCGGTTGCCGTTGCCGTTGCCGTTGCCGTTGCCGTTGCCCTGGCCTTGGCCGTTGCCCTTGTTCTGGCCGTTGCCCTGACCCGGGCCGTTCCCCTTGTTCTGGCCGTTCGCCTTGCCCTTGCCCTGGGGGGTGGTGCCGGGGTCGATCAGGTCGAGGCGCAGCCCGTCGGGGACGGTGGTCTGCTTCCCATCGGCCATGACCCGGGCCTCGACCGCGTCGGAGGGGCCCACCCACAGCGGTTCGGAGGCGCCGCGGGTGCCCGGGGCGCGGCCTTCGTCGGTCTCGGGGCCGACCGTGTCGAAGTCGAGGTCGTGCCAGTCGGTCCACTCGCCGTCGGCGGCGGCGCGGGTGCGTATCTGGGCAGTGCCGTCGAAGGTCCTGGCGCGGTCCTTCCAGGAGACACCGATCAGGGAGAAGGCCTTGGTGTCGGTGCGGGGAAGGGCGCGCTTCGAGCTGGCGGAGCCGATGAGCGCGATGGTGTCCGCCCTGGCCGGCCGGGCTTCGTCGGTGCCCGTGCCCGAGGAGTGATCGGGGGGCAGGACCACGGCGGCCGTGGCCAGACCCGCGCCGCCGATCACGGTGGCACCGACGGCCAGCCAGACCCGGCGTCTGTCGGTACGTGCGCGGCGGGAACGGGATCTTGAGGAGCTCATGGTCTTCCCTCGGGGTTGTCGAGTGCGTGCTCTTCGCGATCAGGCAGCGCGCGGGGAATGCCGGTCGGCGGATTCGAAGGCGACGCAGCTCGATGACGTGCCGTCGTCATTTCCGTCCTCCCGCACATGCCATTTCGCTGTTGCGTGAATCGGCGTTTATACCCGGCGCTGGTAACGGCTGTCCACTGCACGAAATAACGGACAATCGGCGCTCCTGCTTCGTTCGGAGAGTCAGTAAGGTTGGTCAAGTGCCGGTAATGTCCGGTCGCTTGACATAGCGCCTGCGAGATGGCTAGAAATCGGGCGCGGCCGCCCATGGCATTGCCCATGGGCGGCACGGAGGAAATACGTCGCACGTCACCCGCCGATCCGGAAAAAGGGGGTCCAATTTCTGGAACGCGGAATTCATGGCTCCGGTCGGTCTTCGGAATCGATTCACCGCCGCAGCGGCGGCAGGTCGAACTCGTCGTCGGGCATGCGCAGCAGCAACCGGCCGGCCGCCACGAAGCCGACCGCCGTGAGCCCCCATCCCACCAGGTCGAGTTCGCGCACCCCGCTCAGCACGGAGGCGAGGTGGATCGGCTGCGCCACCGTCAGTCCGGCCGCGAGCCAGACCGGCACCACCCGCGCCCGCCACAGCGCCAGCCCGAGCAGCACCGTGCCGAGCAGGTGGCCGATCACGAAGACCCCGGACAGTACGTCGGACCAGAACCCGTCCTGAAGGCCTGCCGCCAGCTGGAACGCGGTCTCCCGGTCCAGACCGTGCCGGGTGCCCACCGCGTGGGTGAGGATGTCCACGTATCCCCCGGAGGCGAACAGCGCGGTGTAGCCGGGGAACGCCACCAGTACGGCGGCCGTGGTGAGCACCGGCGCCCGCCGACGGGTCACCCAGGCGACCGCGACCACGCCACTGCACGCGAGAACTGGCCCGATCGCGCCCGTCCAGACGGCCACCGCCTGGTATCCGGTGGCGGCGACCAGCTTGTCGAAGATCTGGCGCGGTTGGTCGGACAGCGTGTCGTAGGGCAGGAGGTAGCGGCCGACGGTCACGATCAGGGCGGCGACCGGCGCGGTGACCGCGAGCAGCACCCGCCAGACCGTACGGGCGTCCCGCCCGGGCCGCCGGCCGTGTGCCGCCGCGTGTTCCCGCCCGGGCCGCCCGCCGTGTGCCGCCGCGTGTTCCCGTTCGGGCTCGTGCGCCGCCTGCTCGCGTCCGGGTGGCCCGCCGGGCGCGGTCTGCTCCGGTCCGGACAGCTCACTGGGTGCGGCAAGTTGACGCCCGGACGGCCCGCCGTCCGCCGTCCGCTCGCGTCCCGACAGCTCGCCGGTGGGCGCCCGTTCACGCCCGGACGGCCCGCCCGTCGACGTCGGTTCCCACCTTGTCCCCCCGTCGGCCGCTGCCAACTCCCGTCCGGCGGGAGGGAGGTCGAAATCGTCGTCGCCGGTGCGCAACAGCGTGACCGAGGCGCCGGCGTAGCCGACTGCGGTCACCACCCAACTCGCCGCGCAGGCCGTGGTGCTGACGGCCCCCAGCAGATGCGCGGGGCCGGACACCGCGAGGGCCGCGCCGACCCACGCGTGCGTCACCCTGCCCCGCCACAGTGCCAGGCCCAGCAGAGCCAGCCCGATCGCCTGCCCGAGCAGGAAGAACACGGTCAGCAGCCCCGCCACGGGGTGCGCCTGCACGGCGTCGTCCAGAGCCGTCGCCAGCCCCGGATCGAGACCCTTCTCGGCGGCGACCAGGGCAGCCTGGTCGGAGTCGGGCGCTCCCATGGAGGCGGCGAACGCCGTCATCGTGAGCAGCCCGCCGTACAGCGCCAGGCGCGGGGCGCCGCGGCGGGCGGTCCAAGCGGTCACCAGAGTCGCCGGGATCATCAGCAGCACGAAGACCAGCGACAGCCAGAGCGCGGCCCGGGCGGCGCCGAGGTGGGCCGCACTGCCGGCGATCGCCCGGCGGAAGTCGGCACCCGGCGGGAACGGGACGACGAGCATGTTCACCGCCACCGCCAGCGCGGGCAGCGGCGCGACGACCGCCGCCGTCACCCGCCAGAAGCCGCGTAGGTCGCGGACGGGACGACGGGTCGGCACGCGGGTGGAGGTGTCGGCCACGGTGGTCATGGTCATCCCTCCGTCGCGGCGCGGTCCCGCAGTCCCGGGGCGATCAGGGCGACGCAGGCGAGGGTGAGCAGGATGGCGAGCACGACGAGGCCGACCAGCGCTCCCGGCACATCGTCGGCGAAGAACACCGGTACGGCGCTGAGCGCCGACAGCAGTCGGGTGACGATCACGGCCACCGCTCCGGCGCGGCTGCCGCGCCAGGCCAGGACGACGCCGACCAGGGTGATCAGTCCGATCATGGCGCCCGCCACGGCGACCGCGAACGGGGGGTGTTCACCGTCCCCGAACGGCATCGAGACCACGTCGATGAGACCGAGCAGGCCGGCCAGGACCAGCCCGGTGACCAGAACACGGGAGCGCTTCACGGGATCCTCCTGTGCAGGGGGCGAAATACCGACGTCCGGAGTCTGGGGCCGCGTACCGGGCGAACGGATCGGGGCCGGCCCGGGACCGTGTCTCCGTGCTGACACGTATTCACTCCCGGTGACCGCCCGAACTACCCTGAGGACGTGGCAACTCGGCGTCTGTCCGCGACCGCCGCCGCAGTCCTGACGTGCCTGCTGGCGGTTGCCGGAGTGGTGCTCGCCGTGCTCACCGGCGACGCCGGCGCGGCTGCGGCGTTCGCGGTCGGCGCGGCCTTCGGGCTGCCGTCCGTCGTGCTCGGCGTGCTCGTCGCCGTCCGCCGGCCGGACAGTGTGGTCGGCCTGCTGCTGGTGCTGGTCGGCGCGACGACGGTGTGGCTCACGGTCAGCGACCTGTCAGCGTCGGCCCTCGCCCGGCGACCCGACCTGGCGGTCTCCTCCTGGTACGCGGCGCTGTCGCAGGGCGACTGGATGTTCCTCTACGTGCCCGCCGCGCTGCTCATGCTGGTCTTCCCCGACGGGCGGCTGCCGGGCCGGCGCTGGCGCTGGGCGGTTGCCGGGCTGCTGGTCGTGCCGACGCTGTTCACGCTGATCACGGCTGTGGACCCCGGACCGTTCCGGCAGCCCTTCGAGTCGATCCCGCACCCCCTGCGGCTCTCCGAGCCCTATGGGCCGGTGCTGGGCGCGGTGGCGCTGTTCCTGCTGCCGGTCTTCCTCGGGCTGCTGATCGCCTCCGCGGCGGCGGTGGTCGTCCGCTACCGGCGGGCCACCGGCGAGGTGCGGCGGGCACAGCTCAAGTGGTTCGCGCTCGGTGCCGCCTTCCTGCCGCTGACCCTGCTGCTGTGCTGGGCCGGCTACCTGCTCCTCGGCGGGCCGGAGTTGGCCGTCGTCGGTCTGGCGGCGACGGCCCTGGCGATCCCGGTGGCGACCACGATCGCGGTGCTGCGGCACGACCTCTACGACATCGACCGGGCGATCAGCACCGCCGTCAGCTACGGCCTGGTGACCACGGTCCTGCTGGGCTTCTACACGGCGGCCTCGTTCGTGGCCGGCCTCGGCGCCGGACGGACCTCACCGGCGGTGGCCGCGGCGGCCACCGCTGTCTGCGCCGCCGCCCTGTCTCCGCTGCGCTCCCGGCTCCAGCGATGGGTCGACGGACGGTTCTACCCGGCGCGGCAGGCCGCGTTGACCGCCATCGAAGGCCTGCGCGTCCGTACCCACGCCGGCCAGGACCGGCCCGAGCGGTTGGAGCAGGCGCTGCGCGAGGCCCTGCGCGATCCGTTGCTCCGGGTCGGCTACCGGCTGCCCGGTGCGTCCGGGCTGGTCGACGTGGCGGGCACGACGCTGGATCCGGGGGAGGCGCACGTGGCTCCGGTGCGACTCGGCGGCCATGACATCGGCGCGATCGTCCGCGGTGGCACCGGCAGCCGGGAACTGCTGCGCGAGGTGGCGTCCGCCTGCACCCTGCTCATCGAGGTGGTCCGGCTGCGTATCGAGGTCAGCCGGGCACTCGACGAGGCCGCGGCCGGCCGCACCCGGCTGCTGCACGCCGGATACGAGGAGCGGCGACGTCTCGAACGCGACCTGCACGACGGGGCGCAGCAGCGACTGGTCTCCCTGGGCATGGCGATCCGCCTGGCGCAGCGCCACCTCGCCGACGGCACGGTCGACGTCGACGACCTGCTCGACCAATCGGTGTCCCAACTGGCTTCAGCTGTGGCCGAGTTGCGGCAGATCGCGCACGGTCTGCGGCCGAGCAGCCTCGATGACGGGCTCGGCAACGCGCTGGCCGTACTGGCCGGCCGGGCACCGGTGCCGGTGCGGCTCGAGGTCGCCGCCGACGACCTTCCCGAGGATGTGGCCATGACCGCCTACTACGTGGCGAGCGAAGCGATGACCAACGCGGTCAAGCACGCCGGCCCGGCCGCCATCGGGGTCCGTGTCCACCAGGTCGCCGGCCAGGTCACCGTGCGGATCGGCGACGACGGGCCGGGCGGGGCCACCCTGCGCCCGGGTGCCGGGCTGGCGGGGCTCGCGGACCGGGTCGAGGCGGCCGGTGGCACGCTGCGGCTGACCAGCCCGGCGGGCGGCGGCACCGTGGTGGAGGCGGTGCTGCCGTGCGTGTGGTGATCGGTGAGGACTCGGCGCTCTTCCGGGAGGGCCTGGCCCGTCTGCTGGCCGACTCCGGGTACGAGGTGGTGGCCAAAGCGCAGGACGCACCAGAGCTGGTCTCGGCGGTCACGGCCACGCGCCCCGATCTGGCGATCATCGACATCCGGATGCCGCCCGACCTCACCGACGACGGCGTCCGGGCGGCCCGGCGGATCCGCGACACCCACCCGGAGATCGGGATCGTCCTGCTCTCCCAACATGTCGAGACCCGGCACTCCGTCGACCTGGTGTCCCGGGGGAGGTTCGGCTACCTGCTCAAGGACCGGGTGTTCGACGTCGACGACTTCCTGGACGCGCTGCGCCGGGTGGCGGCCGGGGGCTCCGCCCTCGACCCCGAGGTGGTGTCGCGACTGATCGGGGCGCACCGGACCGCCGATCCGCTGGAGTCCCTGACCGTCCGGGAGCGCGAGGTGCTGGCGCTGATGGCGGAGGGCCGCACCAACGTCGGCATCGCGCGCCGGCTGTGGCTCACCAACCGCACGGTGGAGACCCACGTCAGTTCCATCCTCACCAAGCTCGGCCTGGCCCACTCCGTGGAGGACCACCGCCGTGTGCTGGCGGTGCTCCTCTATCTCAACCGGGCCTGACCGCTCGTCACCGGATCCGACTCGACCCGTCGTCACCAGCCGCTTCTGCGGAGGACTTCACCGGGCTCGGCAGGGTCCATCCTGCGCTAAAGTACGTCAAATTCGGTCCGCTTTTCCCCTTGGGAGAGTCCCGTGGCTCAGCAGGAGCGTGCCATCCGGACCCGCCGCGCGGTGCTTGAGGCGGCCGCCGCGGTCTTCGCCGAACGGGGTTACGCCGCGGCCACCGTCGCCGAGATCCTCAGCCGGGCCAAGGTGACCAAGGGCGCCATGTACTTTCACTTCGACTCGAAGGCCTCCCTGGCCCGGGGCGTGCTCGCGGCGCAGGCCGGCATCGAGTACCACGTGCCCCGCGAACTCAGGCTCCAGGAATGGGTGGACGCGGGGATGACGCTCGCCGTCCGCCTCCCCAGGGAACCCCTGCTCCTCGCCGGTGTGCGGCTCTCCGCCGATCTCCAGGGCCGTGACGTCTTCGGCAGCGTCTGGCCCGCCTGGACGCAACGCACCGCGGATTTCATCGAGGAGGCCAAGAGGCGCGGCGAAGTGCTGCCGCACGTCGTGCCGGAGACGACCGCGCACCTCTTCCTCGGGGCCTGGATCGGCGTCCAGTTCGTCTCCCAGGCGGTCGCCGGATGGGCCGATCTGGAGCGGCGGATGGCCGATCTCTTCGAGCACGTGCTGCCGGCCATCGCCACCCCGGCGGTACTGGCCCGGCTCGACACGGCTCCCGACCGGGGAAGCCGTGTCATCGCGGAGGCGGAGGCGGAGGCGGTGTCGCAGTCGGAGCCGGAGGCCGTGTCGCCGACCGTCGTGGCCGCCGGCGGCGGATGAACGGCGGGACGCTCGCCGCACGGCCGGTCGGAACCGGCCAGTTGGAACCGGCCGATCGGAACCGTTCCGGTCAGGCCTCCCCGCCCGACCCCAGTGACCGCTGCCTGACCCGGTCCAGATGACGGGTGAAGACCTCCCGGGCCTGCGGGGTCAGGGTGCGCAGGGCCACCAGAGCGGTGATCACCACGTCGCACAGCTCCGCCTCGACGTCGTCCCAGGTGTGGGTGGTGCCCTTGCGCGGGTTCCGGCCGGTCGCGCCGATCACCGCCTGGGCGACCTCGCCGACCTCCTCCGACAGCTTCAGGACCCGCGGCAGCACCGCAGCCTCCCGGCCCTCGCCGAGGGGGCGGTGCGCGTCCAACCAGGCCCACAGGTCGTCGACGGTGGACCAGATGTCCTCGTGCGGTGCCGGCGCGGTGCCGGGGTGCTGATCGCTCATGCAGCGCAGCCTGCCACGACCGCCGGTTCCTGTTCCCGGTCTGGCCGCGGCCCGCCATGGCCGTCGGACCTGTTCCCGGCCTTGCGGCGGCCCGCCATGGCCGTCGGACCCGTTCCCGCCCGCGCCGCGGCCCGCCACGACCGCCGCGTCCTACTCCTCGAAAAGCGCCTCCTGCTCCCCCTCCTTCTCCTTACGCAGCCGCCGCACCCGCGCGCCCAGGACCACGGACGTCGCCGCGGCCACCGTCGCGAACGCCGCCGGGACCATCCAGCCGCGGTTGACGGTGTGCCCGAGGGCGTGGTCCACGGAGAGCCGGCCGGGGCCCGCGATCGCCAGGCCCGCGGAGGTCAGGCCCAGCGAGGCGGCGTACTCGTAGCCGCCGCTCTGGGCGAAGAAGCCGCTGGGCGCGTGCACCGCCGCCGCCCCCGCCATCGCGCCGGCCGCCGACGCGCCCGCCGCCGGGGTCGCCAGGCCCATGGCCAGCAGCAGACCGCCGCCGGCCTCCGCCAGCCCCGCCGCCATCGCGCTCGCCTTCCCCGGCCGGTAGCCCACCGACTCCATGAACCGGCCGGTCCCCTCGATCCCGCCCCCGCCGAACCAGCCCAGCAGCTTCTGCGCGCCGTGCGCGGCCAGCACGCCGCCGGTACCCAGCCGGAGCAGCAGCAGGCCCAGATCGCGTCGGTCGTAACAGGTCACGGTGACTCCCCAGGCAGACGGCGGAGGAGCAGCGGTTTCGGACTCCTTCCGGGTGTCCACCGTCGCACCGACCACACCCGCCGGGCCCGCCCTGCGCGCCGTTCGGGTGGCGGGGCCCGGGAACCGGTGTGACGCTGCCGACATGACGATTCAGACCGCCCGACTGAGCGACCCGGCTGTCCGTGCCTTCGTCACCGCCGTCAACGCCCACGACCGCGAGGGCTTCATGCAACTCCTCGCGCCCGGCGCGACCATGGCGGACGACGGAGCCGACCGCGACCTCGCCGAGTGGATCGAGCAGGAGATCTTCTCCACGCACGGCCACATGGAGGTCGACAAGGAGTCCGCCGGCGGCCGCGCCCTCCTCGCCCGCTACAGCAACGACACCTGGGGCGAGATGCGCACCCGGTGGTCGTTCACCATCACCGACGACGGCCGGATCTCGCGGTTCGAGACCGGCCAGGCGTAGAACACGGACACGAGTCCCCGTACGGTGCCTTGCCCTCGCGCGCACTCCAACTCGTAGCGTTCCCGGGCATAGAGACCACCACCTGCACAAGGACACTGGGACGTGGCGGGATCGAGGTCAGCGCGCTCGGCTTCGGGTGCTGGGCGATCGGAGGGGAGTGGCAGTCGGCGGACGGGCAGCCGCTCGGGTGGGGCGCGGTGGACGACGAGGAGTCCGTACGGGCCATCCGGCGCGCCCTCGACCTCGGCGTCACCTTCTTCGATACCGCTGATGTCTACGGCTGCGGGCACAGCGAGCGGCTGCTCGGGCGGGCCCTGGGCAAGCGCCGGGACGAGGTCGTCGTCGCCACCAAGTGGGGCAACCTCTTCGACGAGCGCACCCGCACGGCCGACGGGCAGGACGCCACGCCCGAGCACGCGCGTCGCGCCCTCACCGCCTCCCTCGCCCGCCTCGGCACCGACCACGTCGACCTGTACCAGCTGCACCTCTCCGACGCCCGTCCCGACGACGCGGCCGGCCTCCGGGACGCCTGCGAGGAGTTCGTGGCCGAGGGGCTGATCCGGGCCTACGCCTGGAGCACGGACGACCCCGCCCGCGCGGCCCTCTTCGCCGAGGGAGAGCACTGCACGGCCGTGCAGCACGCGCTGAACGTGCTCCAGGACGCGCCCGGGATGCTCGCGCTGTGCGAGGAGAGGGACCTCGCGAGCGTCGACCGCAGCCCGCTGGCCATGGGACTGCTCACGGGCAAGCACGCCGGGCGCGCACCCCTGGAGGCGGGGGACATCCGCAGCCGGCCGCCCGCCTGGCTGCCGGGCTTCGGCGACGGCTCCGGTGCAGACCCGGAGTGGCTGGCCCGCGTCGAGGCGCTGCGCGAGGTCCTGACCAGCGGCGGCCGCACGCTTGCCCAGGGCGCCCTGGCCTGGCTGTGGGCGCGCAGCGCGCGGACCGTTCCCATCCCCGGGTTCCGCTCGGTCGCCCAGGCCGAGGAGAACGCGGGCGCGCTCGCCAAGGGCCCGCTGACCGCCGCCCAGCTGGCCGAGACCGACCGCATCCTGGGGCGGTGAGCTTGCGAGAAGCGTGCGTGGCACGGGCGGGAGCGGGCGTGGAGAGGGCGGGAGCGCAATCCGACAGGGCATTCGGTAACCTGTCCTTTGATGATCTTTTAATCAGGCTTTGAGGACATGTCACGCATGGGCTCGGGCTCGCTTTGTACGGTCCCCGGGTGCTTGATTCCTCTCGGTCCCCCCACCATCTGTCCCGGCGTTCCCTGCTCACCCTGGCCACGGCCGCCCCGCTGACCGCCGTGACCGCCACCGGCCCGGCCGCGGCCGCGCCCCCCGCCCGCGCCGCCGGCGTGATCGGTGGCGAGCGGCTGGCCCGTGCGGGGGTGCAGGTGAGCGGTGCCACCGGCCTGCCAGGCCGCCTCACCGCCCGTGCCTGGCTCCTCGCCGACTGGGAGACGGGTCACGTGCTCGCCGCCCACCGCGCGCACCAGCCCCTCGCGCCCGCCTCCACGCTGAAGATGCTGTTCGCGGACACGGTGCTGAGGAAGTTCCACCGCGACGAGCGGCACACCGTCACCGACGCCGAGCTGGCCGACATCCCCATGGGCTCCAGCCTCGTCGGGATTCAGGCCGGGACCACCTACACGGTGGAGCAGCTGTGGCAGGGCGTGTTCCTGCGCTCGGGCAACGACGCCGTGCACGTGCTCGCCCACATGAACGGCGGGGTGGCGAAGACGGTCGCCGAGATGCAGGCCAGGGCGGAGGACCTCCAGGCCCTGGACACCCACGTGGTCAGCCCCGACGGCTTCGACCACCCCGGTCAGCTGTCCTCGGCGTACGACCTGACGCTGATCGCCCGGCACGGGCTGCGCAACGCCGACTTCCGCGGCTACTGCGGCACGCACGACGCCGACTTCCCGGCCGGCCGGAACAAGAGCTTTCAGATCCAGAACACCGACCGCCTGCTGACCGGCGCCTGGGACCTGAGGGCGTACAAGGGCCTGATCGGGGTGAAGAACGGCTACACCAGCGACGCCGGAAACACCTTCACCGGCGCGGCCGTACGCGGCGGCCGCACCCTGCTGGCCACGGTGCTGAACCCCCCGACCGGCAGCAACGCCGTCTACGAGGAGACCGCCGCCCTGCTCGACTGGGGCTTCGGACAGGGGCGTTCCGCGCAGCCCGTCGGCACGCTGGTCGAGCCGCTGAGCGAGGGTGGGGCGAAGGTGGACGCGGGCCCCCCGCTCGGGAAGCAGGCCGCCGCCGGTCCGCCGGGCGCGGCGGCCGGCCGCCCCTCGACCTGGCGGCTGCTGGAGGGCGCGGGCGGGACGGTCGCGCTGCTGACCGGCGGTATGTGGGCGCTGCGCCGGCGCCGGGCCGCGGCCGCCGACTCCGGAGGCCGCCACCGGCGCTGAGCCGCGGCCGTCCGAGCCGCAGCTTTATGTGCGGCAGCCGTTCCACGCACCGGTGCGTACCCCGCGATCCCCCCTTGCGGGGTCCACCCCCGACCGGTGGCGTGGAACGACTGCCGCCTTCCCCCCCGAGATGTGGCTCTGGGTCCGGCCGGCGGAAGCGCGCCGCTCCAACTGTGAAGCTCTGATGGAGGAGATGTCGAGCATAGGTGTGCCACCGGCCCCGATGGTAAGGAGGTTGGAAATCCGCTTGTGCAGATTGCCCGTCGGCGGCCCGTTTCGCCGTCCGTCCCGGGCCGTTCGGCTCCGTTCCGGACCGCTCAGCCCCGCCCCACGTACGGCATCGTCGTCGCCAGCACCGTCGCGAACTGCACGTTCGCCTCCAGCGGCAGCTCGGCCATGTGCAGCACGGTGCGGGCCACGTCGGCGACGTCCATCACGGGTTCCGGGACCACCTCCCCGTTGGCCTGGAGGGCGCCCGCCTCCATCCGGGCCGTCATGTCGGTGGCCGCGTTGCCGATGTCGATCTGCCCGACCGCGATCCGGTACGGCCGCCCGTCCAGGGAGAGCGCCTTGGTCAGGCCGGTCAGGGCGTGCTTGGTGGCGGTGTAGGGCGCCGAGTGGGGCCGGGGCGTGTGCGCCGAGATCGAGCCGTTGTTGATGATCCGGCCGCCCTGCGGGTCCTGCTCCTTCATCTGCCGGTACGCCGCCTGCGCGCACAGGAAGGCCCCGTTGAGGTTGGTGTCCACCACGTGCCGCCACGCCTCGTAGGACAGGTCCTCCACCGGCACGCCGCCCGGTCCGAACGTGCCCGCGTTGTTGAACAGCAGGTCGACGCGTCCGAACCGCTCGACGGTGGCCGCGAACAGCGCGGCCACGTCGTCCGGCCGGGCCACGTCGGTGCGTACGGCGAGGGAGGCGGCCTCCGGGGCGAGCGCCGCCGTCTCCTCCAGCGTCTCGGGGCGACGCCCCGCCAGGGCCACGGCCCAGCCCGCGCGCAGCAGTTCCACGGCGACGGCCCGCCCGATGCCCGAGCCGGCGCCGGTCACCACGGCGATCTTCGATTGCCTGTCGGTCATGGCACGGAGCGTACGAGGCCGGTCCGCCACGCGGAATCCACTGTCCGCCATACGGATGCCCGCCCGATGCCGCGGGGCTCAGGCGAGCGCGGGCTCCCGGTCCTGGCCGGCCTCCGGTCCGCCCGCCTCCCCCGGATACCGCACGCCGATGCGCTCCCGCACCGCGTCCAGCGTCCGCATCACCGCCAGGGTGCCCTCCAGCGGTACGAGCGGCGACTCCGTCTCGCCGGCACGCAGGGCCCGCATCACCTCCAGCGCCTCGTGTCGCAGGCTGGTGCGCGGACCGTCGGCCGGCTCCGCGGCGAACTCCTCCGGCTCACGGCCGTGCCGGCTCAGCACGAAACGCTCCGGGTGGAAGAAGCCGGCGGGCACGTCGATCCGGCCCTCGGAGCCGGTGACCGAGGCGCAGGTCGCCGTGGAGCCCGTGATGGAGCAGTGCAACTGGGCCAGCGCGCCGCCGTCCCAGGAGAGCAGCGCGCCGGTCTGGAGGTCGACGCCCTCCGCGGAGAGCACCGCCCTGGCCGTCACGTCCGACGGCTCGCCGAGCAGCAACTGCGCGAACGACACCGGGTAGACGCCGAGGTCGAGCAGCGCCCCGCCGCCCAGGCGCGGGTCGCGCAGCCGGTGCGAGGGCGGGAAGGGGCCGGCGAGCCCGAAGTCGGCCTGGACGGTGCGCACTTCGCCGATCGCGCCGTCCTCGACCAGTGCCTTCAGGCGCCGTACCAGTGGATTGCAGTACATCCACATGGCCTCCATCAGGAACCGGTCGTGTTCCCGGGCGAGCGCGACGAGTTCCCGGGCCTGCCGCAGGTTCAGCGTGAACGGCTTCTCGCACAGCACGTTCCGCCCGGCCTCCAGGCACAGACCGGCGGCCGCCCGGTGGGCCGCGTGCGGGGCGGCGACGTAGACGACGTCGACGTCCGGGTCGTGGGCGAGCGCCTCCCAGTCGCCGTAGGCCCGCGGGATCCCGAACCGTTCCGCGAACGCCTTCGCCGGCTCCTCGGTGCGCGAGGCCACCGCCACGACCTCGGCGTCCGGCAGGTCCACCAGGTCCGCGGTGAACGCGGCCGCGATCTGGCCGGTCGCCAGAATCCCCCAGCGCACCGTCTTTTCCGCCATCCCGGACATTTCCGACATCCCGGACCCCACCCTCGATCACGCGTTCCTCGGCACGGTGTACGAGCTGAGAGCATAGGCGGCGGATCAGACGGAGAGGGCCGGACAAGGCCGAAGACGGCCGGTGAGGGCCGGAGAGGGAGGGCCACACATGTCGGAGGGTGGGGCGCCGGCGCCGCACGCGCCGCGGACGGCCGTACCGGAGCGGGGACTCGCCGGACCACCGGCGCGCGCGGCCCGCAGTGCCGGGCTGCTGGTGACCCTGATCCTCGGCGGGCTGACCGCGACGCCCCCGCTCGCGATGGACATGTACCTCCCGTCGCTGCCGGAGGTCACCCGGTCCCTGCACGCCCCGGCCGCGACCGTCCAGCTCACGCTGACCGCCTGCCTGGCCGGCATGGCGCTCGGGCAGATCGTGGTCGGCCCGATGAGCGACCGGTGGGGGCGCCGCCGCCCGCTGCTGGCCGGGCTGGCCGTCTACGTCCTCGCCACCGCGCTGTGCGCGTTCGCCCCGAACGTCGAGACGCTGGTCGCCTTCCGGCTGGCCCAGGGCCTGTCGGGCGCGGCCGGCATCGTGATCGCCCGCGCGGTCGTCCGGGACCTGTACGACGGCGTGGCCATGGCCCGCTTCTTCTCCACCCTGATGCTGATCTCCGGAGTCGCTCCGATCGTGGCGCCGCTGATCGGCGGGCAGATCCTGCGGGTGACGGACTGGCGGGGCGTGTTCGTCGTCCTCACGGTGGTCGGGGCGCTGCTGGCCGTCGTGGTCTGGACCCGGCTCCCGGAGACCCTGCCGCCCGCCCGGCGGCACGGCGGCGGGGTGGGCGAGACGCTGGGCTCGATGCGCCGGCTGCTCGCCGACCGCGCCTTCACCGGGTACCTGCTCGCGGGCGGCTTCGCCTTCGCCGCGCTGTTCGCGTACATAGCCGCCTCGCCGTTCGTGATCCAGGAGATCTACGGCGCCTCCCCGCAGACGTACAGCCTGCTGTTCGGACTCAACTCGGTCGGGCTGGTCATCGTGGGCCAGATCAACGGCCGGGTGCTGGTCGGCCGGGTCCGCCTGGACCGGGTGCTGGCCGTCGGCCTCGCCGTGGTCATCCTGGCCGCGACCGGCCTGCTGCTGATGGCCGCGGGCGTCTTCGGGCACGTGGGCCTGGTGCCCGTGGCCGCCGCGCTGTTCGTGCTCATGTCCGCGATGGGCGTCACCCTGCCCAACACCCAGGCGCTCGCCCTGATGCGCACCCGGCAGCACGCCGGTTCCGCGTCCGCCCTGCTCGGCACGTCGTCCTTCCTCATCGGCGCGGTCGCCTCCCCGCTGGTCGGGATCGCCGGGGAGCACACCGCCGTGCCCATGGCGCTGGTCCAACTGGCGGCCGCACTGGTGGCGCTTGCCTGCTTCATGGGAATGTGCCGTCCCTGGAGGCCACGTGCGGCCGAGAGCCCGGGGGAGGAGAGCTGAGCGCACCGAGACTGCGCGGGGACACACCGGAGAAGGCCGGACTGGACCCCGCCGAGCTGCGTCACCTCGTCCGCGAGGTCCACGACCTCACCACCGGGGAGAACCCCTGGGCGGCGGGCACCGTCGTGATCGCCGGGCGTGGTCCGGTGGTCGCCGTCGCGGAGGCTGCGGGCTGGGCGGTGCGGTACGCGTCCTACGACCCCGCCACCGACCGGGGGGTCGAACTGCCGCCCGCCCAGCGGGTGCCGATGACCCTGGACACGCCGTTCGACCTGGCCTCCCTCACCAAGCTGTTCACCGCGGTCGCCGCCGTGCAGCAGATCGAGCGGGGCACGCTGGGCATCGACGCGCGGGTGGGGGCGTACCTGCCGGAGTTCCGGGCGGCCGCCGCGCACGGCGTCACCGTACGGCAGTTGCTCACCCATACCTCCGGGCTGCGCCCCGAACTCCCGCTGTACGACTGCCCCGACGACGCGTCCCGGTCGGCGATGCTGCGCGCGGAGGCCCCGCTGGGCGAACCCGGCACGTACACCTACTCGGACCTCAACCCGCTGCTGCTCCAGCACGTCCTGGAGCGGATCACCGGACGCACGCTGGACGTCCTGGTCCGCGACGGGATCACCCGCCCGCTGGGCATGGCGTCGACCCGCTTCGGCCCGTGCCCCGGCGCGGCGGCGACCGAGGACCAGCGGCGGCCGTGGGCCAAGGCGGACCGGGGGATGCTGCGCGGTGAGGTCCACGACGAGAACGCCTGGGCGCTGGGTGGTGTGGCCGGGCACGCGGGCCTGTTCTCGACGGCCCCCGACCTCGCGGTCTTCTGCCGCACGCTCCTCGCGGGCGGCTCCTACGGCCCCGCCCGGATACTGGGCCCCGACTTCGTCGAGCTGCTGCTCGCCGCGCCGGGCCTGGGTTTCGCCGTGGATCAGCCGTGGTTCATGGGCGAACTGGCGGGCGGCGGCGCGGCGGGCCACACGGGCTTCACCGGTACGTCCCTGGTCCTCGACCCCGCCACGGACACCTTCCTGATCCTCCTGGCCAATACGGTCCACCCCCGCCGCCGCCCACCGACAAGCACCCCACGCGCGGCAGCGGCGACCTGGCTGGCCCGAGCGGTACGGGCGGCCCGCCGGGTTTGAGGGGCGCGGGGGTCTGGGCGGTGTGTCGGGCCTGAGGGGCGCGAGCGGTCTGGGCGGTGTGCCGGGCTTGAGGGGCGCGGGCGGGTCCGGGGCGGCTCGCCGCGACCTGGCTGGCCCGAGGGGTACGGGCGGCCCGCCGGGCCTGAGGCGCGCGGGCGGTCCGGGCGGCCTGCGCGGCGTGAACGGCGGGAAACGGTCCGGGCGCCTGTGGGCTTTGGAGGCGCGAGTGATCTGGAGGCGGCCTCCGGGGCTTGATTGAGGCGTGAGGGGTCCGGGCGGCCTGCCGGGCATGAGAGGCGTGAGCGGTCCTGGCGACCCGCCGAGCCCGTGGGCGCGGCGGTTTGGGTGGCCTGCGCAGCATGAGCGGCGGGAGCGGTCCGGGTGGCCTGCCGGGCCTGGGGGACGCGCGCGGTCCGGGTGGCCTGCCGGACCTGAGAGAATCGCACGGTGAACGACGTCGTACCCCCGTCGGAGACCCTCCGCTCCGCGCTCTCCGGTCTGCTCGACGGGCTGCCGCCCCGGCAGGCCGCGGGTGCCGTGGAGCGGCTGATCGCCAACTACCGGGGGAGCACCCCGACCGACGCGCCGATCCTGCGCGACCGCGCCGACGTGGTCGCCTACGCCGCCTACCGGATGCCGGCCACCTTCGAGGCGGTGCGCTCGGCGCTGGAAGCGTTCGCGGAGGCCGCACCCGAGTGGACGCCCAGCAGCCACACCGACGTCGGCGGCGGGACCGGCGCCGCCGCCTGGGCCGTCGGTGCCACCTGGGACGGCATCCGGCCGGTGACCGTGCTCGACTGGGCCGAGCCCGCGCTCGCCCTCGGACGGGAGATCGCCGAGGCCGACCCGGCCCTGCGGGAGGCCCGCTGGCAGCGCGCCCGGATCGGCGCGGCGCTCACCCTCGACGACACCGATCTCGTCACCGTCTCCTACGTCCTGGGCGAGCTGACCGAGGCCGACCGCGCGGCCGTCGTGGACGCCGCCGCGGCCGCCGCCCGCGCCGTCGTGGTCGTCGAACCCGGCACACCCGACGGCTACGCCCGGGTCATCGAGGCCCGGGGCCGGCTGATCGCGGCCGGCTTCCAGGTCGCAGCGCCCTGCCCGCACAGCGCCGCCTGCCCGATCGTGCCCGGCACCGACTGGTGCCACTTCTCGGCCCGGGTCAGCCGGTCGTCCCTGCACCGCCAGGTCAAGGGCGGCTCCCTCGCCTACGAGGACGAGAAGTTCAGCTACGTCGCCGCCACCCGCTTCCCGGTCGCCCCGGCCCCCGCGCGCGTCGTCCGCCGCCCCCAGATCCGCAAGGGCCAGGTCCTTCTGAACCTGTGCGCGCCCGACGAGGGCCTGCGACGGGAGACGGTCACCAAACGCCACGGCGACCTGTACAAGGCGGCCCGCGACACGGACTGGGGCGACCCCTGGCCGCCCCCCGACCCGACGCGCTAGCAACCGGCCCCGCTCGGTGCGGAAGGAGCGGCGAGACGCGTCGTCTCACGCCCCTGCTACCGTCGGCGCATGCCCGACAAGCCCGCCCCCGACGCCAGCCGCCGCAGTGAGAAGTCCCGCCGCGCGATCTACGCCGCCGCCCTCGCGCTCGTCGCCGAGACCGGGTACCCGAAGACCACGATCGAGTCGATCGCCGCGCGGGCCGGCGTGGGCAAGCAGACGATCTACCGCTGGTGGCCCTCGAAGGCGGACGTGCTCATGGAGGCGTTCCTCGACCTCGGCGAGCAGGCGGCGGCCCGGCAGGGAGACGCGCAGGGGGAGGGGCAGCCGGACGGGATCCCCGACACCGGCGACCTCGCCGCCGACCTCAAGGCCGTCCTGCGCGCCACCGTCGACGAGCTGTTCGACCCGGCGTTCGAGGCGCCCGCCCGGGCCCTGGCCGCCGAGGGCGTGGTGAACGAGCAGCTCGGCCGGGAGTTCGTGGCCAAGCTGCTCCAGCCACAACTGGAGCTGTACGTCCGCAGGCTGCGCTCGGCCCAGGACGCCGGCGCCGTACGCCCCGGCGTCGACCCGCGCATCGCCCTGGAGCTCTTCGTCTCCCCGCTCGCCCAGCGCTGGCTCCAGCGCACCGCGCCGATCTCCTACGAGTACACCGACACCCTCGTCGACTACGCGCTGTACGGGCTCGCGCCACGCTGAGCGCCGCCGCGGCCACCCCGGTTGCGGGCTCCGGCCCCCCGAGGCGGAGGATGGTGGGAGCATGGGGCATGCTGTCCACACCAGCGAGGTCAGGGGATAGATGAGCGCGGAGTTCGGCGACCGCACCGGCCGGCAGGGCAAACTCACCAGGTGGCTGCGGGGACGCCGCCCCAAGGAGACGGCCGGCGACGGCGGTCGTGAGGACCTGCTGCTCGCTGCCGCCACCGCGGGACTTCCCCTCGCGCCCGCCGCGCACCCGGCCACCGGATACGGCTGCTCCTGCGACCGCGTCGGCTGTCCCACGCCCGCCCGGCACCCGGTGTCGTTCGCCTGGCAGACGCAGTCGACCACCGACCGCGCCCAGATCGAGCGCTGGGCCCGGCACCAGCCGCAGGCCAACTTCATCACCGCGACCGGAATGGTGCACGACGTCCTCGACGTGCCCCTGGAGGCCGGCCGCAAGGCCCTGGAGCGGCTGCTCGCCGAGGGCGTCGAGGTCGGTCCGGTCGCCGAGAGCGACGACGGCCGCATGCTGTTCTTCACCCTCACCCGCGGCACGCCCGAGGACGAGGACGAGTGGTGGCCCTGCGAGCTGGACTGCCATCCGGAGACCATGGACGAGCACCCGGGCCTGCGCTGGCACTGCCGCGGGTCCTACGTCCTGGTCCCGCCGGCCCGCCTGCCCGGCGACGACCAGCAGGTGCGCTGGCTGCGCGGCCCCGAGTACGCCCTCCCGGACCCCCTGAGCCTCCTGGAACCCCTCACCGACGCCTGCGCCCGCCACGCCGCCCAGGAGCCGGACTCCCACTCCACCACCTGGCCCCTGCACCACTGAACCTTCGTGGCCCGGGGGTTTCGACCGGGACGCCGTGTGCGCGGTCCGTGCGGGTCCCGGGCGCTACTCGCCCTGGGCCGAGGTGAGGCCCTGGACGCGGGCCAGTATCGACACCCGTTGACCGGCCGCGCCCCTCGGCGGGTCGAGGGCCACCTGGTTGGATATGAACTCCATCGTCAGGGACTGCCTGACCTCGCCCGTGGTGAGGGCCTGGACGTCCTTGTTGGGGGTGGGGACGGAGGCCCCCTCGGCGGCGGTCTGCTTCTCGTAGTGGCGGGTGGCGAAGAACACCAGCGCGCCGCCGTCCGCGGTGCGCAGCGCCAGCGGGGCGTAGGCGCCGTCCGCCATGGGCTGGTCGATGTACTGCCGCGCCAGCCCCGGCCGGCTCGCGGCCTTGGTACGCAGCTTGCGCCAGCCGGTGGTGTGCGTGCCGTCGGCGAAGGCGTCCCCGCCGCTGTCCAGGTACGTCGCGTAGTCCTTGCTCAAGTCGCCGGGCGCGGCCGCCAGTTCGGTGCTGCTCTCGGGCAGGGCCTCGGCCAGGCCGTCCGTGTCCTTCCGGAACTCCGGCACGTCGCCGGGGGCCGCCAGCGTCAGATACGCCACCCGCCACTCCTCGGTGGCGCCGTAGCGCAGGAACACCAGCAGCCAGCGCTGGTCGCCGCCCTTGTTCCCCTTGGCGTCGGCGAGGAACCAGCGCGGCCAGCCCGCCTTCTTGGGGATCGTGAACTTCGCGTCCGTCAGCGTCAGCGGCGTGTGCGCCGAGTTGCCGCTCGGGTTGTTGGTGCGCCCCGCCTTCAGCCGCGCCCCGTCGATGGCGCCGAGCGCGCCGGTGACGAAGTCCGCGTCCAGGGTGCGGTCGTAGGCCTTGTCGGCCTCGTTGTAGGCGTCGGTGAACCGTGTCAGCGCCTGCGCGGCATCCGCGGGGGTGGTGGCCGGAAGCACCTCACGCTCTCCGTGCACCACCACGCACCCGCTCGCCGTCAGCGTCAGCGCGGACGCCGTGACCGCCGCCGTCGCCCAACGCTCAAGCCTGCGAAGCCTGTGAGGGCCGCGAACCCTGCTCATCAGCCACCGAAACCTTCCTCTTCCCGGAGGCGAACCCTACCGGGGCGAAGAAGAGCGTGAGCGTCGGGACCAGGTACAGCAGCCACACCGTGACCTGGAGGATGGTCGGGTCGGGCTGGAAGTTGAACACGCCCTTCAGCAGCGTGCCGTACCAGCTGTCCGGCGGGATGGTGCCGCTGATGTCGAAGGCGAGGTTGCCCAGCCCCGGCACCCAGGCGGCCTCCTGGAGGTCGTGGACGCCGTACGCCAGCACACCCGCCGCGACGACGACCAGCATGGCGCCGGTCCAGGTGAAGAACTTGGCGAGGTTGATCCGCAGCGCGCCCCGGTAGAACAGCCAGCCCAGGAAGACCGCCGTGGCCAGGCCGAGGGCGACCCCGATCAGCGGGCGCGGGGTGCCGTCGGAGGCCGCGTGGACCGACGCCCACACGAACAGGGCTGTTTCCAGGCCCTCACGGCCCACGGCCAGGAACGCGGTGGCGACCAGCGCGCCCGTGCCCATCGCCAGGGCCTGGTCCAGCTTGCCGTGCAGTGCGGACTTCAGATGCCGGGCGGTGCGCCGCATCCAGAAGACCATCCAGGTCACCAGGGCGACGGCGAGGACCGACAGGCCGCCGCCGAGCGCCTCCTTCGCCTCGAACGTCAGCTCCTGGGAGCCGAATTCGAGGACACAGCCGAAGCCCATGGCGATGGCGACCGCGATGCCGATACCGGCCCAGACGGGCTTCAGGGCGTCCCTGCGGCCGGTCTTGACCAGATAGGCGATCAGGATGCACACGACGAGGCTGGCTTCCAGCCCCTCGCGCAGACCGATCAGATAGTTGGAGAACACGGGTCACGCCTCCTCGGACAGCAGGGTGCGTCCCCACCAGTCGTGCGGGTCACGCACGCCGGGCGGGATCGCGAAGACCGCCGAACCCACGTGCTGGATGTACTGGTTGAGCGCGTCCGACGCCGCCAGCTTGCGCTGGAGCGGGATGAACCCGTTGCGCGGGTCGCGCTGGTAGGCCAGGAAGAACAGTCCGGCGTCCAGGCGGCCGAGGCCGTCCGTTCCGTCGGTGAAGGAGTAGCCGCGGCGCAGGATCGTGATCCCGCCGTTGGCGTCGGGGTGCGAGAGCCGTACGTGCGCGTCGGGCTTCATCGCCTTCAGGAACGGCTCGTCGTGCTCCTTGGCTTTGCCGACCGGTGCGCCCTCGCCCTTGTCCCGGCCGAAGATGTCCTCCTGCTCCTGGAGCGGAGCCCGGTCCCAGGTCTCGATGTTCATCCGGATGCGCCGGGCCACGAGGTACGAACCCCCGTGCATCCAGGCGTCGTCCGCGCCGCCGTCCTTGTCGCCGACCCAGACGAACTTGTCCAGCCGGCCGTTCTCGGTGCCCGCGATGTTGCGGGTGCCGTCCTTGAACCCGAAGAGGTTGCGCGGGGTGTGGGCGTCCGGGGTGGTGGAGGAGGTCTTGCCGAAGCCGAGCTGGGACCAGCGGACGGCGACCTTGCCGAAGCCGATGCGGGCCAGGTTGCGGATCGCGTGCACGGCGACCTGCGGGTCGTCCGCGCAGGCCTGGATACACAGGTCGCCGCCGGTGCGGGAGCGGTCCAGGTTGTCGCCGGGGAACTTGGGCAGGTCCACCAGGGCGGCCGGCCGCCTGTCCCCCAGCCCGAACTTCTCGAACAGCGACGGCCCGAAGCCGATGGTCAGCGTCAGCCGCGAGGGCTTGAGGCCCAGCGCCTCGCCGGTGTCGTCGGGCGGCGCCTCGGCGAGTCCGCCGTACGCGCCCTCACCGACCTCCTTGCCGGCGGTCATCCGGCGCGCGGCGGCCGTCCAGTCCTTCAGCATGCGCACGAACTCGGCGCGGTCGTCGGTCTTCACGTCGAACGCGGCGAAGTGCAGCCGGTCCTGCACGGGCGTGGCGATGCCGGCCTGGTGGGCGCCGTGGAACTCCACCGCGCCGCCCGCCTCCGCGCCGACCGGGTCGAGGTCGGAGCCGGCCTTGGTCATCGCCACCGCGCCACCGGCCGCGACGGCGCCGAGCGCGATCCCGGCCCCGCCCCAGCCGATCACGGCGCGGCGGGACGGAGTGCTGCCCTGGGTCTCGGTCATCTCCCGTCCCCTACTTCACGACGGCCGCGGCGAGCTTGGACAGCGGCTCGGCGAGCGCGTTCACCGCGTCCGAGAGCTCCTTGCGGTCGTCCTTGCCGACCTTGTCGTAGGAGACGAACTCGTACGACGCCTTGTCCGTGCGGTACTTGTCGAGGAGCGCCTCGAGCGCGGCGAACTGCTTGTCGAGCTCCTTGGCCAGCGCCGGGTCGTTCTTCGAGGCGACCGGCTTGAGGAGTTCGTACGCCTTCTGCGCGCCCTCGACGTTGCCCTTGAAGTCGACCAGGTCGGTGTGGGCGTAGCGGTCCTCCTCGCCGGTGACCTTGCCCTGGGCGACCTCGTCGAGGAGTTCCTTGGCGCCGTTGGCCATGGAGGTCGGGGTGATCTCGGCGGTGCCGACCCGCTTCTGCCAGTCCTGGAGGTCGGTGAGGAGTTGCCCGGCGAGCGTCTTCTCCTCGGCGCCGATCTTGCCGTCCTTCCACAGCGCCTTCTCCAGGCGGTGCCAGCCGGTCCACTTCTGGCCGTCCTCCAGGCCGTCCTCGCGGACGTCGACCTTGGGGTCGATGTCGCCGAAGGACTCCGCGACCGGCTCGGTGCGCTCCCAGCCGAGGCGGGAGATCGCGTACGCCTTCTTGGCGGCCGGCACATCGCCGGCCTTGATCGCCTTCACGAAGGCCTCGACGCGGGGCAGGGTCTCGTCGGCCTGCTCCTGGACGTACTGACGGTACTGGGCCACGGCCGCGTCCAGCTTGGGGTCGCGCTTGGCGGCCGTGCCGCCGGCCGCCTTGACCTCCTGGCGGATGCCCTTGCCCTTCATTCCCGGCTTGCAGGCGATGACGTAGTCGCCGGCCTTCACCTCGGCGGTGATTTTCTGCTTGATGCCGGGGCCGATGTTCTCGCGCTCGGCGACGATCCGGTCGTCCGGGAAGAGGAGGTAGACCTCGGTGATCTTCGAGCCCTTGTTCTCGATGGCGAGCTCGACGTGCCCGGCCGGGAACTCCTTCTTCGAGACCTCGCAGGCGTCGTCCTTCGCGGTCACACCGACCACGCGGTCGCCGTCCTGTGTGCCGCTCTTCTGCGTACAGGCCGTCACGGCGGTCAGAGCGACCGCTGCGGCGGCGGTGATGACGGAGAGGCGGACGGCTCGCATGCGAGGGCTCCCGGAAGTGGCTGGAAGGTGACCTGACACCCCACGACCATTGGTGAGGCTTGCCTAACTTAACCGAGGCTTACCTGGTTCCTACCCGTGTGGACCGTGATTCAGGTCTCATGATCCGCGTACGGGAACGAACTGATCGCGAATACGTCAAGCAAGGGCAAAGGGATGGTCAAGGGCAAGTCAAGGGCTCCGTCTGGGGGTCACCAGGACCGCGCCGTACGCGGGTGCGGAAGCACTTCCACCTGCTGGTCGTAGACCCGGGAGAGCAGCGCCTCGGAGAAGACCTCGGTGGGCGGTCCGTCGGCCACGACACGGCCGGCGCACAGGATCGCGGCCCGGTGCGCGTACGCGGCGGCCAGCCCCAGGTCGTGCAGCACCACGACGACCGCGTCCCCGGCGTGCGCCCTTTCCCGGCACAGCCGCAGCACCATCTCCTGGTGCTTCAGGTCGAGCGCGGCGGTCGGCTCGTCGAGCAGCAGCAGTGGTGGTGCCCGCTGGGCCAGCACCCGGGCGAGCGCGACCCGGGCCCGCTCGCCGCCGCTGAGGGCCGGGAACGGGCGCGCGGCGAACGCGGTCACCTCGGCGGCGGCCATCGCCTCGGCCACGATCCGCTCGTCCTCGTCCGGGGAGGCCGAGGACGCGTGCGGGGCTCGGCCCATCCGTACGACCTCCTCCACGGCGAAGGGGAAGGAGAGCGCCGCCGACTGCGGGAGCACGGCGCGGCGCAGCGCGAGTTCGGGCGCGGACCACTCGGAGACCGGGCGGCCGTGGACGCGCACCACGCCCCGCGTGGGCGGGAGATCGGCGGCGAGCGCGCCCAACAGGGTCGAACTTCAAGGGCCACCAGGGCGAGGGCGGCGGCTACGGGCTCGACCTCACCCTCGACAATGTCCGGGCCGCCCTCGACGGCGGGTCCGGCAAGCTGACCGCCGATGTCACCAGCTTCGGCGAGAGGTCGCCGAACGTGGTCCTGGCGGACCTGAAGGCCGGCTCCGCCGAGCTCACCGCCAAGAACGACGTCATCACCGTGAATGACGTGACGGCGACGCTGACCGAGGCCGGTGCCAAGGCGTTCGGCGGCTTCTACGACAAGGGCACCACGCTCGATCCGGTGAACCTGTCCGTCGCCCTCACCAAGGGCGCCGAACTCCCCGCCGGCAACGGCACTTCGGGCAGCGGCTCCGGCACGGGCGGCACCGGCAGCACCGGCACGTCGGGAGGCACGGGGGGTACCGGCTCGACGACCGGCGGCATCGGCGGCAGCATGGCCGCCACCGGGTCGGACGTCCCGGTGGGCGCCCTGGGCGCGGCCGCCGCGGCGACCGTGGCGGCGGGCGCGGGCGTGCTCTTCGCACTGCGCAGGCGGCGCGACACGCAGGCCTGATCCGCGTCGGCGGCGGTACCGTCCCGTTCGGACGGCACCGCCGCCGCGATGCTTCAATGCCCGGGTGACTGATTACGACGTCCTGCGCGTCTTCTGCGGGCCGCGCGGCGGCTACGGCAACGAACTCGGTGTCGTACGCGACGGCTCGCTCGTCCCCGACCAGGACGACCGCCAGGAGCTGGCCGCCAAACTCGGCTTCAGCGAGACGGTGTTCGTCGACGACCCCGAGCGCGGCGTCATCGACATCTACACCCCCACCCTGCGCCTGCCGTTCGCGGGCCACCCCGGCGTGGGGGTGGCGTGGCTCCTGGACGTGCCGGAACTGGTCACCCCCGCCGGCACCGTGAGCACCCGCCTGGACGGCGAGTTCACCTGGATCGAGGCACGCCCGGAGTGGGCCCCACCGCGCACCCTGCGCCAGTACGCCACCGCCGCGGAGGTCGACGACCTGCCCGTACCGCCGCCCGGCGAGTGGATCTACGCCTGGTCCTGGGAGGACGAGGCCGCCGGCCGTATCCGCGCCCGCGCCTTCCCCGGCCGCGACGACGGCATCGAGGAGGACGAGGCAACAGGAGCGGCTGCCCTGCTGCTTACGGCCCAACTGGGCCGCGCCCTGAACATCGTCCAGGGCGCGGGTTCGCAGATCCTGACGGCACCCCAGCCGGGCGGCTGGGCGGAGGTCGGAGGCAGGGTGGTCCTGGAACGCTGACGCGCACGGGCCGTGCCCTGGTGGACCCTGGCCAGGGTCACGCCGACAGGGGGAACTCCTCGCCCAGGGCGTGGAAGACCGCCGTGTTCAAGGAGAACGCCTTCTTGCACTCGGTCACGATCCGCTGCCTCTCCAGGTCGTCGGCGTTGACGGTGTCCAGGAGTTCGCGGTAACTCCGCTTGAAGGCGGCCGGGTTGGGGATCTCCTCGAAGACGTAGAAGCGGACGCCGTCGCCCCTCTTCGTGAAGCCCCACGTCTTCTCCGCCTTGTCCCGGATGATCTGGCCGCCGGAGAGGTCGCCGAGGTAGCGGGTGTAGTGGTGGGCGATGTAGCCGGCCGGCCACCGCTCGGCGCACTCGCGCACCCGTGCCGCGTACGCCTCGGTCGCGGACAGCACGCTCACCTCCGAGCGCCAGGAGGCACCGCGCAGATGCTCCAGATCCCGCTCCAGCGCGGCCAACCGGAACAGCTCGGGCCGGATGAACGGGCCCGCCACCGGATCCGACGCCAGCCGTCCGGCCCCGTCCTCCAGTGCCTCGTACACGAACCAGAGCTGCTCGGTGTACCGCGCGTACGCGTCCACGCCGAGCCGGCCGCCGAGCAGATCACTCATGAAGGTCGAGGTCTCCGCCTCCGTGTGCTGCTCGTGGGAGGCGGTGCGGATGAGTGTCGAGAAGGAATCCATGAGGCCATCCTCTAAGGTAAGCCTTACCTAAGTCAACGGGTTTACCGACACCCTGTCGGGAAAACTGTACGTCGAATTCCAGCCAAACGGACACTTGAGGATGTAAGAAAAGGCCCGCCCCCGAAGGGAGCGGGCCACAGCCGAGGCGGGCGCGGTGCTACGGCAGCGTCAGGATCTCCGCCCCTGTCTCCGTCACCACCAGCGTGTGCTCGAACTGGGCGGTGCGCCTGCGGTCCTTGGTGACGACCGTCCAGCCGTCCTCCCAGACGTCGTACTCGTACGTGCCCAGCGTCAGCATCGGCTCGATCGTGAAGGTCATCCCGGGCTGGATGACCGTCGTGGCGTGCGGGCTGTCGTAGTGCGGGACGATCAGCCCGGAGTGGAACGACGTGTTGATGCCGTGACCGGTGAAGTCCCGGACCACGCCGTAGCCGAACCGCTTGGCGTACGACTCGATGACCCGGCCGATGATGTTGATCTGCCGCCCGGGGCGGACCGCCTTGATCGCGCGGTTGAGGGCCTCGCGGGTGCGCTCCACCAGCAGGCGGCTCTCCTCGTCCACGTCACCCACGAGATACGTCGCGTTGTTGTCCCCGTGCACCCCGCCGATGTACGCCGTCACGTCCAGGTTGACGATGTCGCCGTCCCGCAGCACGGTCGAGTCCGGGATGCCGTGGCAGATGACCTCGTTGACCGAGGCGCACAGCGACTTGGGGAAGCCGCGGTAGCCGAGCGTGGAGGGATAGGCGCCGTGGTCGCACATGAACTCGTGCGCCACCCGGTCCAGCTCGTCCGTGGTGACGCCGGGCGCGATGTGCCGCGCCGCCTCCGCCATCGCCTGCGCGGCGATCCTCCCGGCGAGCCGCATCGCCTCGACGGTCTCCGGCGTCTGCACCTCCGGCCCGGCGTACGGCTTCGGCGCCGGCCTGCCGACGTACTCGGGGCGACGGATGTTTCCGGGCACGGAACGGGGCGGGGACAGCTCCCCGGGGACGAGCAACGACTGGCCAGACATGTCGGCGAGTCTATCCGGGGGCGATGGGGGAACATGTCCGTGGCGAGAGGAGCTGGTCATGGCCCTGTTCAAGAAGCGGACCGTCGGAAAGCCGGGCGAGTGGTACTACTGCCTGGAGCACAAGAAGGTCGAGGAGGGGCCCGAGTGTCCCGCCAAGGACCGGTTCGGCCCGTACGCCTCCCGCGAGGAGGCCCAGCACGCGATGGACACCGCCCGCGAACGCAACCTCCAGTGGGAGAACGACCCCCGCTGGCACGACGCGCCGACGGGAGGCGCCGAGGAGGGCAGCGGGGGCTGATCAGGCCCGAAGGCGCCGATCACACCGATCACAGGGATCACGCGGCCGCGCGCACGGCGGCGGCCGCGCGGTCCTCGCGCAGCCGCACCGCATGCTCGTTCGTCCGGGCGTCGTACCGCATCAGCCCCGGCAGGCACAGCGCCAGCAGCCCCACCGCGCCCGCGCACAGCAGCCCGCCCGACCACACCGACGCCCGTACGCCCCACCACGCGGCGAACCCGCCCGAGCGGACCTGCCCGAGCTGCGGGCCCGCCGAGTAGGACAGCAGCTCGATCCCGGCGAGCCGGCCGCGCAGCGCGTCCGGGATCGTCTGGTTCCACATGGCGCCCCGGAAGACCCCGCTGACCATGTCGCAGCCGCCGGCCACGGTCAGGAACAGCAGCACCAGCCACACATTGCCCACGACACCGGCGGCGGCCACCGCCAGCCCCCACAGCAGCGCCGCCAGCACCACCATCCGCCCGTGCCGGTGCACCCGGGAGGTCCAGCCGCTGGTCAGGCTCACCAGCAGCGAGCCGAGCGGCACGGCGGCGTACATCAGTCCCAGCGCCCAGCGCGCGTCCAACTCGTCCGCGAGGAAGGGCAGCACGGCCAGCGGCATCGCCAGGAACATCGCGGCCAGGTCGACCACGTACGTCCCCAGGAGTTCCTTGCGGCCCCAGGCGTACCGGGCGCCCTCGGCGATGGCCCGCAGGGACGGCTTCGCGGCCTCGTGGGTGGCCGGCTGGGCGGCGATGCGCACGACCAGGACGACCGAGACCGCGAACGTCACCACGTCCGCGGCGTACGCCCAGGACAGGCCCGCGTACGCCACCACCACGCCCGCCGCGGCCGGACCCGCCACCCCGCCGACCGTCCAGCGCAGGGAGTTGAGCGCGGTCGCCGCCGTGAGGTGCTCGTGCGCAACGATCCGCGGCCACAGCGAGTCCAGCGCGGGCCGCTGCACGGAGGTCAGGGCGGCACAGAGGGCGGCGATCAGGTACAGCGGCCACACGGCGGGGTGCGGCAGCAGCGATCCGGCCAGCAGCGCCGCGCTGAGCAGCCCCTGCCCGACCTCGGTCCACACGATCAGCCGGCGCTTGTCCAGCGCGTCCGCGAGTGCCCCGCCGTACAGCCCGAACACGATCAGCGGGACCAGCTCCACGGCCCCGAGCGCGCCCACCGCCGCGGCCGAACCGGTCAGCTCCTTCAGCTGCACCGGCAGCGCGACGAAGGTGAGGAAGCTGCCGAAGTTCGAGATCAGGCCCGACACCCACAGCCGCCGGAAGTCGCGCGAGGCCTTCCAGGGGGCGAGGTCGGGGAGCACGGCCCGCAGGCCGGAGACGGGGGCGGGGGAGTCGTCGGTCACGAGGGGCCATCGTCGGCAGGTGGAGGGCCGGCGGCAACCGGTTTTCCGCGTGGCCCGCTACCAGCGCGGCGGGGGAGGCGCCGTCAGGAGGTCCGTCAGCCGCGACAGGCGGTCCCGGAAGCGGCCGCGGCCGCGCGGGGCCGGCAGCGCGTTCTCCCCGGCCGCCGCGCTCACCAGGTGCTGCACGGTGTCCAGGTCCAGCTCGGCCCCCGGCGGCACCGCCAGCGTCTCGTGCGCCATCGCCTCCAGCTCGCCCCCGCCGGAGCCCAGGGCCAGCACCGTCGCTCCGGCCCGCCGGGCCTCGTGCACCCGCTCCAGGAGCGGGGCGGGCTCCTCCGGGGCCACCACGAGCAGCGTCTCGCCGCGCCGGGCCGCCGCCAGCCGCCCCAGACCCACGGCCAGGTGCTCCCGGTCCGCGGGGCGCGGGGCGTGCCGGACGAGCGTCGGGGCCAGCTCCGGGGTGCCCGACCAGGCGGCCTCGTCCACCAGATGCGCCGCCAGGTGCCAGGGCTCGTCCTCCGGGGTGCCCACGAGCAGCAGCCCGCCCCCGTGCGACACCACGGCCCCCCGCAGTACCCCGGCGAACCGACGGGTGGCCCCCAGCCACTCCGTTCCGGCGAGCACCTCGCGCAGCAACGTGACCCGTACGGCGTCCATACGCGCGCATCCTGCCGCAAACAGGCAGGGCCGGCGCGGACTTCGGTACGCCTTCGCTCTTCCGGGGGACCCGGCGGCAGCGGGGGCCGCGGACGTAGAGTCGGCGCATGACCTCTAGCGACAGTGCACACAAGGCCCCCGCCAAGGACCCCTGGGACCTCCCCGACGTCTCCGGGCTGATCGTGGGCGTGCTCGGAGGAACCGGTCCGCAGGGCAAGGGCCTGGCCTACCGGCTCGCCCGCGCCGGGCAGAAGGTGATCATCGGCTCGCGCGCCGCCGAGCGGGCCCGGGCGGCGGCCGAGGAGACCGGGCACGGCGTCGAGGGCGCCGACAACGCCGAGACCGCGCGCCGCAGCGACATCGTGATCGTCGCCGTGCCGTGGGAGGGCCACGGCAAGACCCTCGAGGCCCTGCGCGAGGAACTGGCCGGCAAGCTCGTCGTGGACTGCGTCAACCCGCTCGGCTTCGACAAGAAGGGCGCCTACGCGCTCAAGCCGGAGGAGGGCAGCGCCGCCGAGCAGGCCGCGGCCCTGCTGCCGGACTCACGGGTGACGGCGGCCTTCCACCACCTGTCGGCGGTCCTCCTCCAGGACTCCGGCATCGAGCGGATCGACACCGACGTGATGGTCCTCGGCGAGGAGCGCGCCGACGTGGAGACCGTCCAGGCGCTGGCCGGCCGCATCCCCGGCATGCGGGGCGTCTTCGCCGGGCGGCTGCGCAACGCCCACCAGGTGGAGTCGCTGGTCGCGAACCTGATCTCGGTCAACCGCCGCTACAAGGCGCACGCGGGACTCCGCATCACGGACGTATGAGCCGATGGGGGACACTGTTGCCGGACGCTTCCGCACGGAGGCCTCCGCCACGCTCGAAGCAGTGTCCCCCGACAGGAGCCGACCGCCATGCAGCCCTCGCCCCCGTCCAGCCCGGCCCGGCGACTCGCCCTCTACGCCCTGATCGTCTGCGTGCTCGCGGTGGCCGCGGCCGTCGTCTCCTTCGTCCAGGGCAGCTGGCTCGGGGTGGTGTGGATCCTGCTGGCCGGGCTGTCGTCCAACATGACCTGGTACTACGCCCGCCGCGGCCGGACGGGGCAGGACCGCTCCGTCACCGGCTGACCACGCACGACGCGCTGGGGCTTTCCCAGAAGCGGTACAGGTTCCCGCCGCAGGCCTGGTCCAGGTACCCGACGCCCAGGTGACCCAGGATCGCGTGGATCATGTCGAAGAAGGCGCTCCCGACCGACGGCAGGAACAGCAGCGCGAAGACCAGCAGCACGCCGAACGGCGCGATCGACTGCACCTGGCGCTTGACGCCCTGCGACAGCCAGGGCTCGATGACGCCGTAGCCGTCCAGGCCCGGGACCGGCAGGGAGTTCAGGATCGTCGCCGTCACCTGGAGCAGCGCGAGGAAGGCCAGCGCGAACCGGAACTCGCGGGGCACGCCGTCCAGCGCGTCGAGCCAGAACGGGGCCGTGCACACCCCCGCGAACAGCGCGTTCGTCAGCGGTCCCGCCGCCGAGACCAGGCTGTGCCGCCAGCGGCCCCGGATCCGGCCGCGCTCGATGAACACGGCGCCACCGGGCAGCCCGATCCCGCCCATGATCAGGAACAGGAGCGGAAGCAGGATGCTCAGCACGGCGTGCGTGTACTTCAGCGGGTTCAGCGTCAGGTAGCCCTTGGCGCCGACCGTGACGTCACCGCTGTGCAGCGCGGTGCGCGCGTGCCCGTACTCGTGCAGGCACAGCGAGACGACCCAGGCCGCGGTCACGAACAGGAACACCGACAGGCCCGGGCGGGCCGGAATCGGGTGGAATCCGGTCCAGGCGGCCCAGCCCGCGACCGCGGTGACGGCCAGGATGCCGAGGAAGACGGGGCTGATCCGGCGGTCGCCGCGGCGGGTGGTGACGGACGTCATGGGGGACGGCTCCTGTGCTCGTACGGTTCGGCCGGCGAGCCCGACCGTACCGGGCACACGGGGAGAACGTCCCGCCCCGGGCCGCGGGTTCCGGGACCGACCGGGCGCCGCGCCGCCGAAATCCCGTGACCGGCCGTGACATCACCGGAGACAATGGACCCCGTGCGCTACCGCATCCTCGGCACCACCCAGGTGCTCCGCCCCGACGGCACCGCCGTCCCGGTCGGCGGGGCGCGGCTGCGTGCCCTGCTGACCGTGCTCGCCCTGCGTCCCGGCCGTACGGTCCCGGTGCGCGTCCTCGTCGACGAGGTGTGGGACGGCGAGCCGCCCGCCGACGCCACGGGCGCGCTCCAGGCCCTGGTCGGGCGGCTGCGCCGGACCCTCGGCGCGGACGCGGTGGCTTCCGCGGAGGGCGGCTACCGGCTCGCCGCCGCGGCCGACGACGTCGACCTGCACCGCTTCGAGCGGCTGTCCGGGGAGGGCCTGCGCGCGCTGGCCGACGGCGACCCCGCGAAAGCGGCCGTCGTCCTCGACGACGCCCTCGCGCTGTGGCGCGGCCCCGCCCTCGCCGACCTGCCCGACCGCACCGCCGAGGCGGCCCGCTGGAACACCCGCCACCTGGACGTGCGCCGCGCCCGCCTCACCGCCGCCCTCGCCCTCGGGTACGCCGAGCAGAGCCTGCCCGAGCTGACCGCCCTGTGCGACACCCACCCCCTCGACGAACCCTTCCAGACCCTCCGCCTGCGCGCCTTGCGCGACGCGGGCCGCACCGCGGAGGCCCTGGCCGCCTACGAGGACGTACGCCGTCTGCTGGCCGACCGCCTCGGCTCCGACCCGGGCCCGGAACTGCGCGCGCTGCACGGGGAACTGCTGCGGCCGCACGGGCCGCGCCCCGACGGCGGGCCGCGGCAGGCGCCGGGCTCGGCCGCCACCGGGGCCCGGACCGCCGCACCCGGTTCCGGCACGGTGTCGGGGCCGCGCGCCGCCGAGAACACCGCCGCCCCCGCGACGGCACTCCTCGCCGGGCCCGCCGCCGGCGTCCCGGCCGGCGGCGGGGGCGAGCAGGCGGACCCCGCCGCGGCCCCCGTGACGGTCACCTTCCGACCCCCGAGCAACCTCCGCGCCCGGCTCACCTCCTTCGTGGGCCGCGAGGCCGACATCGAGACGATCCGGGCCGACCTCGGGGCCGCGCGTCTCGTGACGCTGCTCGGGCCGGGCGGCGCCGGGAAGACCCGGCTGTCGCAGGAGGCCGCCGAGGCCCTGCGGCCGGTGCCGCGGGACGGGGTGTGGCTGGCCGAACTCGCGCCCGTCGACGACGCCGAGGCCGTGCCCGAGGCCGTGCTCACGGCCGTCGGCGCCCGCGAGACCGTGCTGTACGGCGCCGGGGCCGAGGAGATGCGCGCCGTGGTCGCCGAGCGGCACGACGACCCCGTCGACCGGCTGGTGGAGCACTGCGCCCGGCGCCGCATGCTGCTCCTGCTCGACAACTGCGAGCACGTCGTCGACGCGGCTGCCCGCCTCGTCGAGGAGCTGCTCGCCCGCTGCCCCCACCTCACCGTCCTCGCCACCAGCCGGGAACCCCTGGGCATACCCGGCGAGGTGCTGCGGCCGGTCGAGCCGCTGCCCGAGCCGGTAGCGCTGCGGCTGCTCGCCGACCGCGGGGCCGCCGTACGGCCCGGGTTCCGCCCCGACGCCGACCAGGACACCGCGGACGCCTGCGCCGAGATCTGCCTGCGCCTGGACGGGCTGCCGCTCGCCATCGAACTCGCCGCCGCCCGGCTGCGGATGCTGGCCCCACGGCAGATCGCCGACCGGCTCGACGACCGCTTCCGCCTGCTCACCTCCGGCAGCCGTACCGTCCTGCCCCGCCAGCAGACCCTGCGGGCCGTCGTCGACTGGTCCTGGGACCTGCTCGACGCCGAGGAGCGGAACGTCCTGAGCCGGCTGTCCGTCTTCGCCGGCGGCTGCGACCTCGCCGCCGCCGAGGCCGTGTGCGGCCCCGCCGCCTTCGACGCCCTCGCCTCCCTCGTCGACAAGTCCCTCGTGGTGGCCACCCCGGCCGCCGACGGCGGGATGCGCTACCGGCTGCTGGAGACCGTCGCCGAGTACGCCGGGGAACGGCTCGACGAGGCCGGCGGCCGCACCGAGACCGGGCGCGCCCACCTGACGTACTACCGCGAACTGGCCCGCACCACCGACCCGTTGCTGCGAGGCCCCGGTCAGCGCGGCGCCATCGAGAAGCTGGAGCGGGAGTACGAGAACCTGCGCACCGCCCTGCGCCACGCCGTCGCCGTGCGCGACGAGCAGGAGGGGCTGTGCCTGATCCTGTCGCTCGTCTTCTACTGGCAGCTGCGTGACGCGCGCATCGAGGCCCGCAACTGGTGCGGCGAGGTCATGGCGCTCGGCCCCGACCCCTTCGCCGAGCCGGTTCAGCGCGCCGCCCCGGTCCGGCAGCGGTGCACGGACACCCCGCCGCCGATGACCGGCGAGGTCCTCGCGGAGGCCCGCCGCGGCCTGCATCTCGCCCATCTGGCCTGCATGGATACCGAGTTGGAGGCCTGGGAGTCCCCGGAGGCGCAACGCAAGCTGCGCGTCATCACCGAGGTCTACGAGCCGGGTATGCCGCAGGTCTGCCGCAGCCCCGGCGTGCTCTGGATGTTCGCGGTGATGCTGACCGGTGACGTGGAGCGTCTGCGCGAGGTCAGCGACGCCGCCGTACGCACCTGCCGCAGCGATCCGGGATTCGAGTGGGAGCTCGCCCACGCCCTCCAGTGGCGTGCCAACCTGCTGGCCAACCGCACCGACTCGGCCGGGGACGCCGGCCGCGACGCCGACGAGTCGCTGGAGATCTTCAGCCGCCTCGGGGACGCCTGGGGCACCGCCGAGGCGCTCTCCGCGCGCGCGGAGGCGCACGAGCGCACCGGAGCCCACCTGGCGGCCGCCGCCGACTACCGCGCGGCCGTCGAGCACGCCGAACGCCTCGGCGCCCACGCCCAGATCGCCGTCCTCAACGTCCGCCTCGGCGGCGTCCTGCTGGAGACGGGCGAGGCCGAACAAGGCGAGCGGATGCTGCGCGAGGTCGTCGAGCGGAGCGACGGCGGCCACAACGAGGCCATGCCGGCCGCCCGGATCTTCCTCGCCGGCCGGCTCAGCATGACCGGTCGCATCCCCGAGGCGCGCGAGCAACTGCGCCTCCTGCGCGAGGAATTCACCATCTCGCACTTCGTCGTCTTCGACGCCTTCATCCTCGGCGCGGAGGCCTGGCTGGATGCGGCCGACGGCTACTACGAGAACGCCCTCGACAAGTCCCGCCGGGCGCTGGAGCAGGCCCAGAACCCGCTGTCCCAGGCCATCGCGCCCCATATGCACTCGGTGTACCTGACCATCGGGGCCACGGCCCTGGCCGGTGTGGACGGCGGAGGCCGGGCCCGGGACGCCGCCCGCTGCGTCGGCGCCGCCGACGCCTTGCTGCCGCCCCGCCATGTCTTCTCGTCCCTGGAACGCCATGTCCGCGACGAGGTCGTCGCGCGGACGCGGGCACTGCTCGGCGAGGAGGCGTACCAGGCCGCGTACGCGGAGGGCGGCGGCCTGTCCCCGCAGGAGGCCGCCGCCCTGATCTGAGCCGCACCGGCGCGTAGCCGTGCGGTCAGCTCTTGGTGCGGAACTTGTGGATCGCCACCGGCGCCATCACCGCCGTGAGCACCGCCGACCAGGCCAGGCTCACCCACAGGCTGTGCGCCACCGGGCCGCCCACCATCAGCCCGCGGGCGGTGTCCGCGAGCGCGGACAGCGGGTTGTACTGGGTGAAGGTCCGCAGCCAGCCCGGCATCGTCCCGGGCGGGGCGAAGATGGACGAGCCGAACTGGAGCGGCATCAGCACCAGGAAGCCCATCGCCTGCACGGACTGCGCGTTCTTCATCACCACGCCGAGCGTGATGAACACCCACATCAGCGCCGAGCCGAACACCGCCGACAGGCCCACGGCGGCGAACAGGCCGGGCCAGTTCTCGATGTCGAAGCCGACCAGGACGCCGACGATCAGCAGGATCGCGGTGGCGATCAGCATCCGCAGCAGCTCCACCGCGATCTTGGCGAACAGCACCGAGCCGCGCCCGATCGGCAGGGACCGGAAGCGGTCCATGACACCGGAGTTGAAGTCCTGGTTGAAGCCGGTGCCCACGCTCTGGGCCAGGTTCATCCCCATCATGGCCATCAGGCCGGGCACGATGTACTGCACGTACTGCTGCTGCCCGCCGCCCAGCGACTGCCCGATCGAGCCGCCGAAGACGTACACGAACAGCAGCGTGAAGATCACCGGGAACAGAATCGCGTCGAACATCGACTCCGGGTCCTGCCGGATCCACAGCAGGTTGCGGCGGACCAGCGCGCCGGTGTGCCGCAGATGGCTGCGCAGCGGGATCCGGGCGTCGGCCTTGAGGCCGGGGGAGCCCAGGGGGGTCGTGGCATCCAAGGGGGCGGCGCGGAGCGCCTCGTTCAGGGTGGTGGTGGGCGACGGGTGGGCGCTCATGCGGCGACCTCTTCGCGGGTGTCGGCGGGCACGGTGTCCTGCGGGGCACTGGCGCGGTGGCCGGTGAGGGACAGGAACACCTCGTCCAGGCTGGGGAGTTCGGTGGTGATGGAGCTGATCGTGATGCCGCGCGCGGTGACCGCGCCGACCACGGCGGTCAGCTGCTCGTCGCTGAGGACCGGCACGAGCAGGGAGCCGGTCGCGGTGTCGACGGTCGTCGCGGCGAGCCCGGTGATGCCCAACTCGTCGAGCATCCCCGCCAGCGGGCCCAGTTCGAGCGCGTCGGCCGGCTTCACGCGCAGGGTGCGCCCGCCGACCTTCGCCTTCAGCTCCTCGATGCCGCCGCCCGCGACGACCTTGCCGCGGTCGACGACGGTCAGCTCGGAGGCGAGCTGTTCGGCCTCCTCCATGTACTGGGTGGTCAGCAGCACGGTGACCCCGTCGCCGACCATCGCCTTGACCTCGCTCCACACCTCGTTGCGGGTACGGGGGTCGAGGCCCGTGGTCGGCTCGTCCAGGAACAGGACGTTCGGCCGCCCGATCATCGAGGCGGCGAGGTCGAGCCGCCGCCGCATGCCGCCGGAGTAGGTGCGGGCCGGCCGCCGCGCGGCCTCGGTGAGCGAGAACCGCTCCAGCAGTTCGTCGGCGCGGGCGCGGGCCTCCTTGCGCGGCAGGTCGAGGAGCCGGCCGATCAGGTACAGGTTCTCCCAGCCGGGGAGCTTCTCGTCCACGGAGGCGTACTGCCCGGTCAGCCCGATGACCCGGCGCAGCTGCCGGGGCTGCCGTACGACGTCGTAGCCGGCCACGGTGGCCTGTCCGGCGTCCGGGGCGAGCAGGGTGGACAGGATGCGTACGAGGGTGGTCTTGCCGGCTCCGTTCGGCCCGAGCACGCCCATCACGGTGCCCTCGCGCACGTTCAGGTCCACGCCGTCCAGTGCCTTGGTCTCGCCGTAGTGCTTGACCAGCCCCCGCACGGTCACGGCGTTCGGCACGCCGCCGGGGTTGTCGTCGATTCGCGTCATGCCCCGTACGGTGCCAGCCCCCACCGACAAACCACCGACAGCCCACCGACAGACAGCCGACCAGCCCGCGCAGCCGCGGGCAGCCGTGCCGCAAGGCCTGCGGGCAGTCGTGCCGCTGGGGGCGGCACGGGTGGGCGAAGGCAGCACCCGCCAGGCGCGGCGAGCCGACCCACCTCCCAGCCGCGGCACCGGCCCACCGTTCAAGAAACCGGCAGCCCCCGCCGACGGGGGAAGATCGGCGGGGGCTGCCCTGGTACCGCGATGGCTCAACTGGAGGTCAGTGCACCGAGTGCTCCTCCAGCGGGAACGTCCCGCCCACCACATCCTCCGCGAAGGCCTTGGCCGCGTTGCCCATGACCTCGCGCAGGTCGGCGTACTTCTTGACGAACTTCGGCACGCGCCCGCCGGTCAGCCCGAGCATGTCGGTCCACACCAGCACCTGCGCGTCCGTGTCGGGACCGGCGCCGATGCCGACCGTCGGGATGTGCAGCACCCGCGTCACCTCGGCGGCCAGTTCGGCCGGCACCAGCTCCAGGACCACCGCGAACGCGCCCGCGTCCTGAACGGCCTTCGCGTCCCGCAGCAGTTGCTGCGCCGCCTCCTCGCCGCGGCCCTGGACGCGGTACCCCATGGCGTTGACGGACTGCGGGGTCAGGCCGATGTGGGCCATGACCGGGATGCCGGACTCCACCAGGAGCCGGATCTGCTCGTGGGAACGCTCGCCGCCCTCCAGCTTCACCGCGCCGACGCCCGCCTCCTTCACCAGCCGGGTCGCCGAGCGCAGCGCCTGCACCGGGCCCTCCTGGTAGGAGCCGAAGGGGAGGTCGCCGACGATCAGGGCGCGTTGGGTGCCGCGGACGACGGCGGCCGACAGCATGGTCATCTCGTCGAGCGTGACGGGCACGGTCGTCTCGTAGCCGAGGTGGCAGTTGCCCGCGGAGTCGCCGACCAGCATCACCGGGATGCCGGCCTCGTCGAAGACGGACGCGGTCATCGCGTCGTAGGCGGTGAGCATGGGCCACTTCTCGCCGCGTTCCTTGGCGAGGGAGATGTCGCGAACAGTGATGCGGCGGGTGCCCTTCCCCCCGTACAGCGCCTTGCTGCCGTCGGAGGGCTTGTTGTGGGCAGCCGAAAGCTGCGTCATGACAACGGCTCCTTCAGTCATCTCGGGGCGCCCTTACGGCGTCCCCGGATCCCTCTCATGGTGGCACCTCGTGCCGGACGCGGCCAGAGGAGCCCCATGTGCGCAACGTCTCGGCACAGAAGGCGTAAGATCTGGGTAAAAGATTGCGATACGAGACGGTCTCGTATCGGAAGTAGCCCTACGCTCGGCGCCATGACTACTCCTGCCGACCGCGCCGCCCCCGGCCCCCGGGTTCCGGAAGCGGTGCACCGCCGCCGTTGGGCGATTCTCGGCGTGTTGATGCTGAGCCTGCTGATAGTGGTGCTCGACAACTCGATCCTGAACGTCGCGATCAAGACCATCTCGACCCCCGCCCCGACCGGCCTGGGCGCCACGCAGAGCGAGCTGGAGTGGGCGATCAACGCCTACACCCTCGTCTTCGCGGGCCTGCTGTTCACCTCGGGCCTGGTCGGCGACCGCATCGGGCGCAAGAAGGTCCTGATCGGCGGCCTCGTCGTGTTCGGCGTCGGTTCCGCGCTGGCCGCCGAGTCCGGCTCGCCGGGCCAACTCATCGCCTTCCGCGCCCTGATGGCCCTGGGCGCCGCCTTCGTCATGCCGGCCACCCTGGCCGTCCTGATGAACGTCTTCGAGCGCGAGGAGCAGCCCAAGGCCATCGGCATCTGGGCGGGCGGCGTCGGCCTGGCCATCGCGATCGGCCCGATCACCGGCGGTCTGCTCCTGGACCACTTCTGGTGGGGCTCGGTCTTCCTGGTCAACGTTCCCATCGTCATCCTCGGGGTCGCGCTGATGCTGTGGCTGGTGCCCGACTCCCGCGACCCACGGCCCGGCCGCCTCGACCCGATCGGTGTGGTGCTGTCCGTCGTCGGCCTGGTCCTGCTCGTCTACGGCATCATCCGGGGCGGCGAGCTCGCCGACTTCACCAACGCGACCGTGCTGTCGACGATCGTGGCGGGCCTGCTCGTCCTCGCGGCCTTCGTGGTCTACGAAAAGCGCAGCGACCACCCGTCCCTGGACGTCACGTACTTCAAGAACAAGGTCTTCTCGGCCGCCATGACCGCCATCGCGCTGGTCTTCTTCGCACTGATGGGCGTGACGTTCTTCGGCGTCTTCTACACCCAGAGCGTGCGCGGCTACTCGCCGCTGGAGTCCGGTGTGCTGATGCTGCCGCTCGCCGTCGCGCAGTTGATCTTCGCGCCGCGGGCCCGGCTGGTCGTCGACCGCTTCGGCAACAAGGCCACCACCACGGGCGGGCTGATCCTGCTCGCCGCCATGCTGGCCGCCTTCGCCGGCTTCGAGGCCGACACGCCGATCTGGCTGCTGGAGGTCGTCTTCTTCCTCATGGGCACCGGCATGGCGCACATCATGACGCCGACCAGCGTCGTCATCATGCAGGCGCTGCCCCGCGAGAAGGCCGGCTCGGCCTCCGCGCTCAGCAACACCTTCCGCCAGGTCGGCGGCGCTCTCGGCATCGCCGTCCTCGGCTCGGTGCTCTCGACGGCGTACCGCAACGACATCGAGGGCAAGCTCGGCCTGCTGCCGGCCGGACTGCGCGACAAGGCCGGCGAGTCCATCGAGGCCACCCTCGGCATCGCGGCCAAGCTCGGCCCGCAGGGCAAGGCCCTGATCGGTCCGGCCAACGACGCCTTCCTGCACGCCATGCACGTCACCGCGCTGTGCGGCACCGTGGTCGCGCTCGTCGGCGCGGTCGTGGTGGCCGTGTTCCTGCCGGGCAAGGAGGCCCTGCCGCAGAAGGGCGAGGAGGAAGAGGAACTGGTGGCCGCGGTGGAGTAGCCGGGGCACGGGGGCCACGCGGCGACGGGGGACTGCCGGCCGGGGGAGGCCGTCGGTGGGTTGAACCCACCGACGACCGCCCGATAGGACAATCTCCCTGTACGACGAAAGGACGGCCTACGTGAGCCTTGCCGACAGCCACGCCGCTGCCGACGCCCCCGTGCGGGGGCGCCCCCGCAGCGAAGCGGTGGAACGCGCCATCGTGGAGGGCGTGATGAAGCTGCTGGAGGACGGTGTGCCGCTGGCCGAACTCTCCATTGAACGCATCGCCCGCACCGCGGGCGTCGGCAAGGCCACCATCTACCGGCGCTGGAGCGGCAAGGAGGAGCTGTTCGTCGACGTCGTACGCGCCACCGAGCCCCCCGACCCCGAGCTGCCGGGCACCTCCATGCGTGACGACCTCGTGGCCATCCTCGAACAGCTGCGCCGCCGCGGCCTGGTGAGCCGCAGCTCGCTCATCCTGCACAACGTCTACGCCCAGATGAAGAGCAGCCCGAAGATCTGGTGCGCCTACCACGCGACCGTCATCGAGCCGCGGCGCAAACTCCAGGTGGAGGTCCTGCGGCGCGGGCAGCGCGACGGCGAACTGCGCCGGGACATCGACGTCGACCTGCTTGGCGACCTCTTCGTCGGCCCCATGCTGGTGCGCAGCGTGATGCGCCCCGACGCCGGCCTGCCCGAGGGGCTGTCGGAGCAGATAGTGGACGCGGTGCTCGAAGGGCTACGGCCTGTCAGTTCCTCGCGTTGATGTGCGCGTTTCGTCACAGATGGGGCTGCGGGCGGCGCGACCGGAACTCCGCGCGCCGACTTCTTCGTCCTCCTGCCCGTACGGCCGTCAAGGACGGCGGGAACGGTGCCGATCATCCCCTAGGGTCGTAGAGCGCGGGGGTGAACGGTGTGCACGGCAGGCAGTGAGGCGACGGTATGGCGCGACAGGCGTACGTGACGGAGACGGCGGGCGGCTCGGGGCCCGAGCGCCCAGGGGACCGGCTCCGGCGCCTGGCGCGCGGCTTCTCCGACGGCCGGCGCGGCGACGCGGGGATCTGGCGCCGGGGCCTCCTTCTCGCCGCGTTCGCGGTCGCCCTCGCCCTGGTGATGCTGATGCACGCGCAGATCCCCAACCGGATCGGCAACCTCGGCAGCCTCATCGAGACCTTCCTGCCGTGGGCGGGCCTGTTCGTGCCGGTGCTGCTGGTGCTGGCCCTGGTACGCAGGTCGCCGATCGCGCTGATCGCCGTGCTGCTGCCCGGGATCGTCTGGTTCCACCAGTTCGACAGCCTGCTCACCGACAAGACGGGCACCGGCGGCGAACTGATGGTCGCCACGCACAACGTCAACGCCGACAACCCCGACCCGTCCGGCACCGCCCGGGATCTGGCCGCCTCCGGGGCCCAGGTGCTCGCCCTGGAGGAGCTGCAGACGTCCGCGCTCCCCGTCTACGAGCGGACGCTCGCCCCGGCGTACCGGTACCACACGGTGCAGGGCACGGTCGGGCTGTGGAGCAAGTACCCGATCAGCGGCGTCCGCTCCGTCGACATCAAACTTGGCTGGACGCGCGCCCTGCGCGCCACCGTGGGGACGCCCGAGGGGGCCGTCGCGGTGTACGTCGCCCATATGCCCTCGGTGCGGGTGAAGCTGAACGCCGGGTTCACCGCCGCACAGCGCGACGAGAGCGCGGACGCACTGGGCGAGGCGATCGCCGGTGAGCAACTGCCCCGGGTGGTCCTGCTCGGCGATCTGAACGGCACCATGAACGACCGCTCGCTCAACGCGGTCACCTCCCAGATGCGCTCCACCCAGGGCGCCGCGGGCAGCGGGTTCGGGTTCAGCTGGCCGGCGTCGTTCCCGATGGCGCGGATCGACCAGATCATGGTCAGGGGAGTGGAGCCGGTCAGCTCCTGGACCCTGCCGCGCACGGGCAGCGACCATCTGCCGGTGGCCGCGCGTGTGAACGTCACCACATCGGCAACCGGGTCTTAACCTGGTGGAATACTGGGCCTGAGAGGCTTTGTTCCGTCTCTGAACATACGCGGATCACCGCGGTGCGGAACTCCTGCACCGCACGCTTCGAAGCTCTGAAAGGCCCTCCATGCCCCTGGCTGTGCTCGCCCTCGCCGTGGGCGCCTTCGGCATCGGTACCACCGAGTTCGTCATCATGGGGCTGCTCCCCGACGTCGCCGACGACCTGCACGTCTCGATCCCCGCCGCCGGGCACCTGGTCTCGGCGTACGCGCTGGGCGTCGTCATCGGCGCCCCGCTGCTGGCCGCTGTCACCTCGCGGCTGCCCCGCCGGCACGTCCTGATCGGCCTCATGGCCCTGTTCGTCGTCGGCAACGCGCTGTCCGCCCTCGCCCCCGGCTACGACTGGCTGCTGGCCGCCCGCTTCCTCAGCGGGCTGCCGCACGGCGCCTTCTTCGGTGTGGGCGCCGTCGTCGCCGCGACCATGGTGCCGCCGGAGCGCAGGGCCCGCTCGGTGTCCCTGATGATGCTCGGCCTGACCCTGGCGAACGTCGTCGGTGTCCCGGCCGCCACGCTCATGGGCCAGCGCCTCGGCTGGCGGGTGACCTTCCTCGCGGTCAGCGTGATAGGGGTCGCCGCGATAGCGTCCCTCGTCCTGCTCGTCCCGCGCGACCGCGGCCACGCCCCCGCGGCCGGCCTGCGCCGCGAACTGGCCGCCCTGCGCTCCCTCCCGGTCTGGCTGGCCCTGCTGACGACCGTGGCGGGCTTCGGCGCGCTGTTCTCGGCCTACAGCTACATCACGCCGATGCTCACCGGCTCCGCCGGGTACGCCGAGGCCGGAGTGACGCTGCTGCTGGCCCTGTTCGGAGTGGGCGCGACCGTCGGCAACCTGCTGGGCGGGCGCCTGGCCGACCACTCGACGCGGGGCACGCTGTTCGGCGGGCTCACCGCGCTGGCGGTCGTGCTGGCGCTGTTCCCGCTGCTGATGCGGACCGAGTGGAGCGCGGCCCTCGCGGTGGCCCTGCTGGGCACGGCGGCGTTCGTCACCGGTTCGCCGCTCCAGCTCATGGTCATGGAGAAGGCGTCCACGGCCCCCTCCCTGGCCTCCGCGGCCAACCAGGCCGCGTTCAACCTGGCGAACGCGGGCGGCGCCTGGATCGGCGGCCTGGCGCTCGCCGCGGGCCTCGGCGTGACCTCGCCGGCGCTCGCGGGGGCCGCCCTCGCGGTGCTGGGCCTCGCGGTGGCCGGCCTGGCGTACCGGGTGGACCTGCGGCGGGCGGGTGGCGTGCGGGTCGGGCGGGAGCGCGTGGTCGCCTCGCACATGCCGTCCGCGGCCCGTACCGGGGTCCCATCCCGCTCGACGAGCACGGGGGAACTCCGGGACCGGGCCGTCCGGGCCGAGGGCGGTGCGGGTGGTCCGGGGGCCTAGCCCCCGGGGGGCACCCGCACCCTCGTTGCTCCTGTACGGGAGCCGGTGCCTACGCCGACTCCCGCCAGCCGTTCGTGATCGGCAGGCGCCGGTCCTTGCCGAAGCCCTTCGCGGAGATCTTCGTGCCCGGCGGGTACTGGCGCCGCTTGTACTCGGCCGTGTCGACCATGCGGAGCGTCTTCGTGACCAGCTCGCGGTCGTATCCGGCCGCGACGATCAGGTCGGCGCCCTTGTCCTGGTCGACGTAGAGCTCCAGGATCGCGTCCAGCACCGGGTAGTCCGGGAGCGAGTCGGTGTCGACCTGGCCGGGGCGCAGCTCCGCGCTCGGCGGCTTGGTGATGGAGTTCTCCGGGATCGGCGGGACCTCGCCCCGCTCGGCCGCGGCCCGGTTGCGCCACTCGGCCAGCCGGAAGACCGACGTCTTGTACACGTCCTTGATCGGGCCGTACGCGCCCACCGAGTCGCCGTACAGCGTCGAGTAGCCCACCGCCAGCTCCGACTTGTTGCCGGGCGCGAGGACGATGTGGCCCTCCTGGTTGGAGACCGCCATCAGCAGCGTGCCGCGCAGCCGGGACTGGAGGTTCTCCTCGGCCAGGCCCGTCAGGCCCAGGGAGCCCATGTACGCGTCGAACATCGGCTCGATCGGGACGGTGCGGAAGTTGAGGCCGGTGCGCCGTGCCAGCTCCGCGGCGTCGTCCTTGGAGTGCTCCGAGGAGTACTTGGACGGCATGGAGACGCCGTACACGTTCTCCGCGCCCACCGCGTCGCAGGCGATCGCCGCGACCAGCGCGGAGTCGATGCCGCCGGACAGGCCGATCAGCACGGAGCGGAAGCCGTTCTTGCGCACGTACGCGCGCAGGCCCACGACCAGCGCCGTGTAGACCTCCTCGTCGTCGTCCATGCGAGCGGCGTACTCGCCGGTCGGCTCCGGCTCGTAGGCCGGCAGCGGCTCCTCGGACAGCACCACGCGGTCGATGCGCAGACCGTCGTCGACCACGCCCGCGGGCGCCTGCGCCGAGGCGGCCGGCAGGTCCAGGTCCAGCACCATGAGGTCCTCGGCGAACTGCGGCGCCCGCGCGACCACCTCGCCGTCCGGGGCGACCACGATCGAGTCGCCGTCGAAGACCAGCTCGTCCTGCCCGCCGGTCATGGCGAGGTAGGCGAGGGTGCAGCCGGCCTCCTGGGCCCGCTTGCGGACCAGGTCGAGGCGGGCGTCGTCCTTCAGGCGCTCGTACGGCGAGGCGTTGATCGAGACCAGCAGCCCGGCGCCCGCGCTGCGGGCGGCCGGCACCCGGCCGCCGTCCTGCCACAGGTCCTCGCAGATGGCGAGCGCGACGTCGACGCCGTGCACCCGCAGGACCGGCATGGTGTCGCCGGGGACGAAGTAGCGGAACTCGTCGAAGACGCCGTAGTTCGGCAGGTGGTGCTTGGCGAAGCTCAGCACCACCTCGCCGCGGTGCAGCACCGCCGCCGCGTTCTGCGGCGCGCCGGCGGGCATGCCGTACTTCGGCTGAGCGGTCTCACCGCGGTCGAGATAGCCGACGAGCACCGGCAGCTCCCCGAGGTCCTCCGCGGCGAGCCGGGCGGCGAGGGCGCGCAGCGCGGCGCGGGACGCCTGCACGAAGGACGACCTGAGGGCCAGGTCCTCGACGGGGTACCCGGTCAACGCCATCTCCGGGAACACCGCGAGATGCGCTCCGCGCTCGGCGGACTCCCGGGCCCGGCGGACGATCGCCTCGGAGTTACCGGCGAGGTCTCCGACGCGCGAGTCGATCTGGTTCAGGGCGAGACGTAGTTGAGGCACGCGCCCAGTGTAATCGTCAAAGCGACGCGATAGCCGGGTGCGGAGGTGTGGGCCACCCCACGCCGCCCCGGCCCGCGCGCGTGGCGGTAACCGACACCGTGTCCGTGTGCTCGGCGCGCGTCTGTGCCGGTGGGCTGTCCGGGCGTCTGCCCCTGTGGGCCGGCGCCTGGCCGCGAGGAGTCGCCCGCTCTCATGCGACCCGTCCGCCGACCGGCCGCGGGTCCCGGCGGGCAGGGGATCGCTCGCGGGCGTGACGGTGCCGCCCCGTGCGCTCGTGTCGGCGGTCCGGGCGCCCGTCCTCGTCGGCCGGTGGCCGTTCGCCTGGGGGCTTGCTCCGTGTTCCTGCGGCTCGCGCTGTCATGATGCTCCTACGGACCACGCGGGAGGACGTACCCATGACCTTCGTCCGCGTCGACGGCGTCGTCCACCACGTCGTCGTCGATGGCAGCGGGCCGCTCTGTGTGCTGAGTCCGGGGCTCGGGATGTGCTGGTTCGACTGGGACGGTGTGGCCGCGCTGCTGGCTCCGTACCGGACGGTCGTGCGGTTCGACCGGCCCGGGCTCGGGCTCAGCGGGCACGCGCGTGCGTGGCCGACGCTCGGGGCGGAGGCCCGGCGTATTGCGGCCGTACTCGACGCGGTGGGCGCGGACGGGCCCGCCGCGGTCGTCGGGCACTCGATCGCCGGGTTCCACGCCGAGGCCTTCGCCCGGATGTTCCCCGAGCGGACTGCCGCACTCGTGCTCGTCGACTCCAGCGTGGAGGAGGACCCCCGCCCCCGCCGGGCGCGCGCCGCCCGCGACGCCGCCACGCGCGCGTGCGGCGCGCTGGTGAGCGCGGCCGGCCTGCCCCGCGCCGCCGGACCGCTGCTGCGCCGCGCGGCGGTCCGGGCGGGCCGGGTCGGAGGAGGCGAACCGGCGTCGTACGACCGGGTCCGCGGTGCCTACTCCACGAGCCGCTGGCTGCGCGCGACCCTGGCCGAGAACGCCACCTATGCCGACCAGGCCGTCGAGCTCGCGGCCCTGCGGCGGTCGCGGACGCTGCCGCCCGGCCTGCCGGTCACCGTGCTCGCCGCCGACGACCCGCGCCGGCCCGGGCCCCGGCGGGAACGGTGGCTCGCCCGGCAGCGGGCGCTCGCGGTCCTGGGCGGCGCGTTCCGGCCGAGCGCACCCGCCGGCCACCTGCTCATGCTCGACCGCCCCGAGGACGTCGCCGACGCCGTGCTGGACGCACGCGTGCGCCCGCCCCTCCCGGAGGAGAAGCGGGCGCACGGCCGCTGACCTGGCGTCAGCGGCGGTAGGACTCCACGTAGCCGTTCGCGGGAGAGCCGACGCCGGTGACGGTGTCGTAGCCCTTGACCGCCTTGAGCGAGCTGTCCTTGCCGAGGCTGCGGACGGAGACGCTCAGGCCGTCCGCGGCGTCGACGCCGTTGACGTAGTCGACCCGCGCGACCGCGAGGTCCTTGCCGGTCGGCTGGTCCACCACGTCGTGGTAGACCTTCGAGCCGTACTTGGCGTAGATCGCCGGGTTGGCGAAGCCGATCGCCTTGCCGCCGCGGGCCTCCTGGGCGAGGCCCTGGACGGCCGCCATGACCGGCGCGGCCAGCGAGGTGCCGCCGATGCGGTACTCGCTGTACCGCTGAGACCCGTCCGGGAAGGTCTGCGTCTGGCCCACCAGGAAGCCGGTGTTCGGGTCGGCGACCGCCGCGATGTCCGGGACGACGCGGTTGCCGGCCTTGTTGTTGGCCGTGGCCAGCGCCTTCGGCACGACGCCCGTCTGGTACGACGGCTGCGGCACGGTCCGGCTGGTGCCACCGCCCGCGCCCGAGGTGAACGCGCCGGGGAAGCCCGCCCAGCTCCTGCCGTCCGCGGACAGCGAGGCCTTCTGGGTGCCCCAGCCGGTCTCCCACAGGTACTTGTGGCCCTTGCCGACGGCCAGCGAGGTACCGCCGACGGCGGTCACCCACGCCGAGTTGGCCGGGGTGTCGACCTGCTTCGTACCGGTGTTGGCGACCTCGTCGCCGTCGTCACCGGAGGAGAAGTAGAAGCCGATGCCCTCGACCGCGCCGAACTGGAAGACCTGGTCGTAGGCCGCCGCGACGTCCGGCGTCTCGTTGGCCTCGATGTCGCCCCAGGAGTTGGAGACGATGTCGGCCAGGTGGTTGTCGACGATCTTGCTCAGCGAGTCGAGCAGGTCGTCGTCGTAGCAGGAGGCGGCGCCCACGTAGACGATGTTCGCGTCCGGCGCGACCGCGTGCACGGCCTCGACGTCGAGGGTCTCCTCGCCGTACCAGCCGGCCGCCCCGCACTCCTCGGTGTCCGTGTAGCCGGCCGGGAGCACCTGGCGCAACTGGCCCGTCTTCCAGGGCTTGTCGCCGTTCTTCTTCGCGTAGTTGGCCGCGTCGACGGCGATGGTCGGCGAGGCGTACGCGTCGGTGATGGCGATGCGGACGCCCTTGCCGGTGTACTTACCGGCGCCGTAGGCGGACCGCAGCTCCTTGCCGGTGTAGCCCTTGACGGCGTACGGGACCTTCTGGCCGTACGCGGAGGGCAGCGTGCTCGCCACGTTCGAGCCGTAGTACGTGGAGAACGGCCCGGCGTTCTTGAACACGTCGTCCGGCGGCGGCAGTTGGTCCTTGTGCTTCGCCTTGTGCGGCGCGTTGTCCAGGCCGGTGACGGTCAGGACGGTGCCGTTCAGGGAGGCCGGCACCGAGGCCGTCCGCGCCGGGGCGCGGTAGGTCCTCGACCCCTTGGCGAAGTTGTGCAGCTGGGTGCCGAACGCCTCCTCGGCGGCGGCGACGTCACCGGAGACGGCGACGTAGTGCGCCGTCACGGAGGTGACCTTCAGCCCCGACGAGGCCAGCCATGACTTCACGGCGTCCACCTGGGCCTTCGTCGCGCCGAAGCGCGCCTGCGCCTCCTGGGCGCTCAGGTACTTGCCGTACGAGGCCGAGGACGGGTCGGACACCGCCGCGGCGTACCGGGCGAGACCGGCGGCGTCCCGTCCGGCCAGGTAGACCCGGGCGTGGACCTGGGTGCTGTCCGAGGTGGCGCCCTTGTCCGCCGTGGCCGTCGCCCAGACGGGCTTGGTGCCCGCGAGCGCGCTGCGGCCCGGGTTGTCCGCAGCGTGCGCGGGTATGCCGAGCGCCAGTGCGCCGGCGAGCAGCGGCAGGGTCGCCGCCAAGCTCATTCCGGCGCGCGCTGTGGCACGGTTGGATCTCATAGAACCCCCTGCGATGCGTTCGCATGTGACGCAATGAGTGGTCGGTCCTCGCGCGATCCGCGTAGAGCCCGCGGCGGTAAGGGTCTTTCGTCTGGATCACACGATCGGGGCCACTCTTCCCGATGAACCGTTCATGCCAGGGGAATGTGAAGGCCAAGAGAACCCCAAGGAACCGCCAGGTGCGGCGAATTGAGGCTTTCGCCCCCGGCCTGGAGTCGGAGGGAAGGCGCGCCCGGCTCACGAAGGGAGCGTCCGGGTCACGAAGGAGGTGTCCGGGTGACGAACGGGGGCCCGGTTATGAACGGGGCGCCGCTCCACGCTCCTTGAGCATGTCGGCCATCAACCGCATCTCCGACCGCTGCGATGCGACCATGCCCCGCGCGAGCCTCTTCTCCACCCCCACCGTGCAGCGGGCGACACAGCCCTCGGCCATGTGGACGCCGCCCTTGTGATGGTCCGTCATCAGCTGGAGGTAGAACACCTCGGCCTGCCTCCCGCCGAGTTCGCCGAGCTTGCGCATCTCCGAGTTGGTCGCCATGCCGGGCATCAGCGCGCCGTCCTCGCCGGCGGGCATGTCGCCCATGCCCATCCACGTCATCGGCGGGTCCGCCGACACCTTCGGCAGCTCCCACAGGTCGAGCCAGCCCAGCAGCATGCCCCGCTGGTTGGCCTGCGTCTGCGCGATGTCGTAGGCGAGGCGGCGCACTTCGGTGTCCGTGGTGCGGTCGCGCACGATGAACGACATCTCGACGGCCTGCTGGTGGTGGACCGCCATGTCCCGGGCGAAGCCGGCGTCCGCGGAGCCGGCGGTGGGCGCCTTCGCGGCGTAGCGCGCCCCGCCGCTGTCCTCGGCGACCGCGTAGGTGATCGCCCCCGTCGCGACCAGCGCGGCCGCCGCGGCTCCGGCGATCAGCCCGATGTGCCTCAACGGTCCAGCCCGCCGGTGCAGGTGGCACCCGGCTCGGGCGTCTGCGGGCCCTGGACGAACTCGGCGAGGAACTTGTCCACTTGCGGGTCCTTCGCGCTCGTCACCGTGCGCTGGTGCGCCCAGGCGGACAGCATGAGGGGGTCCTTCTGGTCCTCGACCGGGCTCATCAGCGTGTACGGCGTCTTCCTCACCTTCGCCGCGAGCGCGGCCACGTCCGCCTTGGACGCCTTGCTGTTGTACGTCACCCAGACGGCGCCGTGCTCCAGCGCGTGCACGGCGCTTTCGTTCTTCACCGGTTCGGTGTACACGTCGCCGTTGCAGTTCTGCCAGACCGGGTTGTGGTCGCCGCCGACCGGGGGCTCCATCGGATAGGTCACCGGGGCGGTGGTGTGGTTGCGCTCCAGCGTGCCCTTCCAGGTCCGTACGCCGTCCGCGCGGGTGACGAAGTGGTCGCCGTCACCGCCCTTCTCGTCGCTCGCCGCGGCCGGCGCGGCGTCCGAGGACCCCGAGTTCAGGAGCACCACGCCGCCGGTGACCAGCCCGGCCACGACGACCACGCTCGCGGCCACCGTGAGCAGCCGCGTGCGCCGCTCCCGGACGCGCTGCGCCCGGCGCATCTCCTCTGTACGGGCCTTGTGCTGTCCGGTGTCGGTCCGGTGCGCGGAGTCCATGGCGGAGTCCTTCGTGGGGAAGGGGCGGGCGGGGGTGGCGTGCGGGGAGCTGAGCGTGCCCGAGGGGCCCGCTGATCGTAGTGGGACGGAAGCGCCCGCAGGGAGACCGCCGATAAGTTGAACGGTGGATGCGCATTATCTACCCTTGGCCGCATGCGGCTGCTGCGCTCCACCGACATGGCGCTGCGCGTCCTGATGAGGCTCGCCGTCGCCGGCGAGTCGAGCCCCACGACCCGGGAGGTCGCGGGCGACATGGGCGTGCCGTACACGCATACCGCGAAGGTCGTCGCCGAGCTCCAGCACCGCGGTCTGCTCGCGGCCCGCCGCGGCCGCGGCGGCGGACTGACGCTCACCGAAGCGGGCCGCGACGCCTCGGTCGGCGCTCTCGTACGCGCCCTGGAAGGCGAGGGCGACGTGGCCGACTGCGAGGGCAGCATTCCCTGCCCGCTCAGCTCCGACTGCCGCCTGCGCGGCGCCCTGCGGCGGGCCCAGGAGGCCTTCTACGCCGCGCTCGACCCCCTCACCGTCGCCGACATGGTCGCGGAGCCGACGGGACCGCTGCTGCTGGGGCTGCCCGCCATGCGGCCGCCGACCTGAGCGCGGGGGCACTCACAGTCAGCCCCGGGGAGACCCGGAAGAGCGAGCACAGCGGAAGGCCGGCCGAGACGGTGCACACCGTCTCGGCCGGCCTTCGGAGCACATCGGCCGGATCAGCCAGGGAGCGGACCGGTCACAGGTCCGGGGGCGGACTGGTCAGGCGGCCGAGTGGGTCGGCCACAGGTCCGGGTCCGGATCGGTCAGGCCGCCGGCTGGGCCAGCCACAGGTCCGGGCCGAAGACCTCGTAGTGGATGTCGGCCGGGGAAACACCCTTGCCGATCAGCTGCTCGCGCACCGCCCGCATGAAGGGCAGCGGGCCGCACAGGTACGCGCGCGTGCCGGCCAGGACGTCGACGTCGCCGAGGTCGACCAGGCCGGGCCGCCCGGCGCCTGCCGTGTCCTCGTCGTCCTCGTCGTACTGCTCGTAGAAGAAGACCGGCCGCGCGTCCGGCAGCTTGGCCGCGTACGCCTGGTGGTCGGAGCGGAGCGCGTGCGCGGTGGGGGAGCGGTCGGCGTGGACCACGGTCACCGGGGCGCTGTGGCCGGTGAGGGCGAGCTGCTCCAGCATGGCGATCATCGGAGTGACGCCGATGCCCGCGGAGGCGAGCAGCAGCGGCGCCTCGGTCTCCTCCAGGACGAGGTCGCCGTACGGGGCGGACAGCTGGAGGACGTCACCCACGCGCACGTGTGCGTGCAAGTGGTTCGAGACCTCCCCGTCGGGCGTCGTGGCGCCGCCGGCCACCCGCTTGACGGCGAACTGCCGCACCGGCGATCCGGGGGCCGCGGTCAGGCTGTACTGGCGGATCTGGCGGGCCCCGTCCGGGAGCTCGACGCCGACCGAGACGTACTGGCCGGCGCGGTAGCCGGGCACCGGGGCGTCGTCGGCGGGGCGGAGCTTGAAGGTGGCCACGTCCGCGGTCTCCTCGATCCGCTCCACGACCTCCCACTCGCGCCAGCCGCGCTGCTCGCTCTGCTCGTACAGGCGCTTCTCGATGGCGATGAGGGCGTTGGCCATCAGCCAGTAGACCTCGGTCCAGGCGGCGGCGACCTCCGGGGTCACCGCCTCGCCGAGTACCTCGGCGATCGCCGCGAACAGGTGCTCGTGGACCACCGGGTACTGCTCCGGCGTCACCCCCAGGGACGCGTGCTTGTGGGCGATGCGCTGGAGCATCAGGTCGGGGCGCTGGTCCGGGTTCTCCACCAGGTAGGTGGCGAAGGCGGCGATGGAGCCGGCCAGGGCCTGCCGCTGCGTGCCGGCGGCCTGGTTGCCACGGTTGAACAGATCGCGGAGCAGCTCGGGGTGGGCGTCGAACAGTCTGGCGTAGAAGCGCTCGGTGATCTGGCCGATCGCCGAGCCGACGGCGGGGAGGGTGGCGCGGACGGTGGCTGCTGACTGCTCGGACAGCATGGTGACTCCTCGATGACTCGATCGGATGGGCTCGATCGCTCGACTGATCAAAACGGTATTGAAACTTGCATTTGAGATGCAAATTATGGAGGCGTGTTGTCGGTCACGTGGGTGACGGTTCGGCCATTACGGATGACGGTGCGAGCGGGCAAGATGGGCGACAGAGCGGTACGCCTGCCGTACGCGGGGCGAGCGCCCCGACGGCCGGGCGACCGGGCTCCGCAACACGTGTGAAACGCGGCCGTGGTGGGATGCTCAGGTGCCCGACGGTCTCCCGTGATACCGAACACAGGCGGCCTGACCAGCAAGGATGGGGAAGCGGAAGATGGACAAGCAGCAGGAGTTCGTGCTCCGGACGTTGGAGGAGCGCGACATCCGGTTCGTACGCCTGTGGTTCACGGACGTGCTCGGCTTCCTCAAGTCCGTGGCCGTCGCGCCCGCCGAGCTGGAGCAGGCCTTCGACGAGGGCATCGGCTTCGACGGCTCCGCCATCGAGGGCTTCGCCCGGGTCTACGAGTCCGACATGATCGCCAAGCCCGACCCGTCCACCTTCCAGATCCTGCCCTGGCGCGCCGAGGCCCCCGGTACGGCCCGCATGTTCTGCGACATCCTCATGCCGGACGGCTCCCCCTCCTTCGCCGACCCGCGCTACGTCCTCAAGCGCGCCCTGGCCCGCACCTCCGACCTCGGCTTCACCTTCTACACCCACCCCGAGATCGAGTTCTTCCTGCTCAAGAACCGCCCGCTGGACGGCTCCCGCCCCACGCCCGCGGACAACTCCGGCTACTTCGACCACACTCCGCAGGCCATCGGCATGGACTTCCGCCGTCAGGCGATCACCATGCTGGAGTCGATGGGCATCTCGGTGGAGTTCTCCCACCACGAGGGCGCCCCGGGCCAGCAGGAGATCGACCTGCGCTACGCCGACGCCCTGTCCACCGCGGACAACATCATGACGTTCCGCCTGGTCATGAAGCAGGTCGCGCTCGAGCAGGGCCTCCAGGCCACGTTCATGCCCAAGCCCTTCTCGGAGTTCCCCGGCTCCGGCATGCACTCGCACCTGTCGCTGTTCGAAGGCGACCGGAACGCCTTCTACGAGTCCGGCGCCGAGTACCAGCTCTCGAAGGTGGGCCGCTCCTTCATCGCCGGCCTCCTCCGCCACGCCGCCGAGATCTCCGCGGTCACCAACCAGTGGGTGAACTCCTACAAGCGCATCTGGGGCGGCTCCGAGCGCACCGCGGGCGCCGGCGGCGAGGCCCCCTCGTACATCTGCTGGGGCCACAACAACCGCTCGGCCCTGGTCCGCGTCCCGATGTACAAGCCCGGCAAGACCGGCTCCGCCCGCGTGGAGGTCCGCTCCCTCGACTCCGGCGCGAACCCCTATCTGGCCTACGCCGTCCTCCTGGCCGCCGGCCTGAAGGGCATCGAGGAGGGCTACGAGCTCCCGCCGGGCGCCGAGGACGACGTCTGGGCCCTGTCCAACGCCGAACGCCGCGCGATGGGCATCGAACCGCTCCCCCAGAACCTCGGCGAGGCCCTGACCCTGATGGAGAACAGCGACCTGGTCGCCGAAACCCTCGGCGAGCACGTCTTCGACTTCTTCCTCCGCAACAAGCGCGCCGAGTGGCACGAGTACCGCTCGGAGGTCACGGCGTTCGAACTGAAGAAGCATCTGCCGGTGCTGTAAGGGCAGGTCAGGGCGGGTTTCCTGCCCATGAGACGGATGGGGCCGACGGTCGTGAACCGTCGGCCCCGCGGCGTCTCACCGCGCCTGGGCCGTCTCTGGGCCGTCCGGCACGGGATCGGTGCGCTCGTACAGGCTGTCCACGGCCTTCCGGGCCCGCGCGTCGCTACTCGGCATGAGGTGCGTGTGGACCCGAAGCGTTCTCCTCTTTCAGGCTGCCGGGTGCGCGTCCTGCGCCCGCAGCCTGCGTGCCAGCAGGCCGAGCAGCACAGCGTTGAACAGCCCGGACAGGGTCGCACCGGCGGTGAAGATCAGCGGGCTCAGCCAGTCGAGCGAGGAGGCCCACTCGGCGGGGGCCGCCACCAGGAGGGCGACGATGCTGAGCGGCGCCGTGGTCATGAGCGGCCAGATCCCTGCGAACCCCGGGTCCGGCAGCAGGTACGAGGCATACAGGAAGAACCCCAGCGAGGCCGCGACCACGGCGAGATATCCGCGCGCGAGCCAGTTGTCCACCGCGGACGCCAGCAGGGCCCGAGTCCTTTGCAGCCGGCGGCCTGCAGGGCGCGCCGTATCCGTTGCCTCCCGTTCAGAAGGAGCCCAGGCGCGCGGGAAGGACCTACGGAAGCCGGGTGATGCGGCAGTCGCGGATCTCGTGAGGAGCGCGCCGAGCACGGCGGCGTTCACGACAGCACACAGAAGGAGCCATACGGTCCAGAAACCGATGGCCAGCGCCTCGACCACCCCGCCACCCTCGGTGCCCGGACCGAAGGGGAGGACCATAGTCAGGAAGGAGAGAGGGGCCGTGAGCAGCAGGGGGATCATGGCGACGCCGCTCTCCGGGACGAAGAACATGACAAGGACGGAGAGGGCGGAGACAGCCAGATAGCTCTTGGCGGGCCAGTTGCCCGTGGCGAGCGCCAGGAGGCGTCGCAGGCGGCGCGGGCGGGAGGCGTTCGACATCACGGGTTCCTTTGGATCGGTCCGGGTTGGGTGTCCTCAACAATGGATCGGGGAGCCCGCTCAGGGGATGAGTACAAACACTCATCTCTGCATGGGAGTTGAGAAGGCGGCCCACACATACGAGGGCGAGCGGGAGCGCGCATGGCGCCGGTGACCACCTGGATGCGCTGATCGGCTGTACTGCGACACCCGACGCTCTTGAAAACCCTCGTGGCGCAAGCCGCGGTGGCGGTGCAGTGTGGAAGGCGTGGGCTCCAGGCAGGGACGTGTGGGTCTCGGGCAGCCGTGGCAGCCGAGCCACCCGCTGCTGCTCATCCCTGTTGCGCTCATCGTCGTGATCACTGCCGCGGACATCGCGACCGGGCCAAACATCGTTCTCAGCCCCCTGCTGGTGGTCGCCCCCACGCTCACCGCGTGGTTTGCGGGCCCCTGGACGACGGGCGGCATCGGGGTCCTGGCCATGGCGGGCGAAGCGGTCAGCGGCTGGGGCACCGGAACGCTGTCTACGCGGAACGTGGTGGTGGAGGTGATCGCTATCGCGGCGATCACCTCGTTGATCGTGGTCCTGTGTGCGGTGCGCGACCGGCACGCACGCCAGATGGCCCGGGTCCGGTCGGTCGCCGAGGCCGCCCAGCAGGTGGTGATGTGGCCGCTGCCGAGCCGGCTCGGCCCGCTGCGGCTCGCCTGTGTCTATCTGGCTGCCGAGGAGGAGGCCGATATCGGCGGCGACCTGTATGCCGCCGTCCGCACCGGCAGCGCGGTCCGCGTGATGATCGGCGACGTGCGGGGCAAGGGCCTGCCCGCCCTGGGCGAGGCCGCCCTCCTGCTCGGCGCCTTCCGCGAGGCCGCCCACCAGCACGCCTCCCTGCCCGACCTGGCCGCTGCCCTGGAACGGAGCATGACCCGCTACCTCGCCGACTTCGAACCGGAGGGCGAGGCGGGGGAACGCTTCGTGACCGCTCTTCTGGTCGAGATCGCCGACGCCGAGTCCCTGGTCCGCATGACCAGCTGCGGTCACCCGGCACCCCTGCTGCTCGGACCGGACAACACCGTCCACGTGCCCCGCCTCCACCCCGGGCCCCCACTTGGCGTCGGAATCACGGATCCCGACAACCACGTCGTGGATGTCCTGCCCTTCGGCCCTGGGGACACGCTGGTCCTGTACACCGACGGTGTCATCGAAGCCCGTGACCACAACGGCGTCTTCTACCCGTTCGCGGAACGCGCAGCCCAGTGGACCGACCACTCTCCCGAGGCGCTGCTCGACCACATCGAACGCGACCTGCTCGCCCACACCGGCGGACGCCTCGGTGACGACGTCGCCCTCCTCGCCATCCGCCGGGCCCATATCCCCCATGACGAAGCGGAAGAAGACGAAGATCGAAAGCGGTACGAGCGGAATGCCGAGCCCTCCCCAGAGGACACCGGCACGCTACGGGCGCCGCGGTCTCGGTTCCGGTCTCAGCCATTGCTTGTTCCGCGCGCGTCCGCCCTTGTTCCCCGGAGTCCGGGACGCCGCTGAGGGAACCGACCCTGTGTGCGCTCACGGACGCCCCCGGACCAAGATCGGACGACTCGTAAATGCGTGGTCCCGCGCGAAGGCGGCGGTCGAACACTTCCACAGGAAGCCCAGGATGGCCGCCGCCATGGCGGCTGACAGGCGCTCACAGAAACTTCTCGCTGCGGAGCAGGCCCGGGGCCGGCCTGCGGGGAGGAGCCGGTCGCCTGCGGGGCGAGCAAGGCAACGGCAGACGGCCACGACACCGATGACCGGTATTGGCAGCTTGAGGAGGCCGCCCCGCCGATCGGGTCCCGGCGGCGCCTGCCGCTCGCCCTCGCCGCCGCCGTCGACAGCTGTCTGCGGGCCGATCCGTCGTCCCGGCCCACGATCGCCGGACTGGCCTCCGCCCTCAAGGCGGCGCTGCCCGAGTGACGTTCCCCGGCTGGGGGCCCATACCTGGCCGGGTCGCGGTGACCGTCCGGCTGGTCTACAGGGCCGGCGCCTCAAGGGGCCCGTCCCAGGGTCGGCAGGGCTGTAAGGGGGCTGGGCACCGGGCCGGCCTGGGCAGGACGCGGACTTCTATCAAGATCATTTGCGGATGTCAAGTCACGGCATTCAGTGTCGTGACGACGCATGACCCGTTCGGGCTTACTCGAAACACGACCTCACCGATCCGGAGTGAGGCTCATCCACCGAAAGAAGGACAGTGTCGTGTTTCGAACGCGTAAGAGGATCGCCAAGGTCGCGGCCATCACCGTAACCGCCGCAGGGGCGCTCCTGGGCGGCGGCGCCGCCGCCCAGGCCGCACCCGCCACGACGCACGCGATCCTTCTCCTCATCTCCGGCTACTCGTCGGACGGCAACGGGGGCAACGGCATTGCGGACAAGTCACCCAAGGAGATCCGGCACCAGGCGTACCAAGCCCTGCTCAGCGCCAAGTCCGTCCGTATGACGCTGAAGGACACGGGGTCAGCCGCCCAGAAAGGCAATCGGCCCAGCTCGGGGGACCTCTCGTTCGACCAGGCCGGCTGCACCGGCTCGATGGCCATGGGCACCCAGGGCAGCTTCCAGATCGTCAGGCGCGGCATCGAAGTATGGATGAAACCCGACGCTACGTTCTGGAAGACCACGGTCCCCGGCAGCGAGGGCACAGCAGACGCGGAGCGCTTCAAGAACCGGTACATCCACGACACGACCAACGACGCGAGCATCAAGAAACTGGCCGACGTCTGCACCATAAAGGCCATCCAGAAGCCCCTCGGCACCGTCGCGCCGTTCACGGACGTCAAGAAGGGCACCGAGACCACGTTCAACGGCATGAAGGCCATCCCGCTGACCGGGAAGATAGACGGAAAGGCGGCCACGTACTACGTGGCGACGCAAGGCAAGCCATACCTGATCGGGGGCACCCAGAAGGGCAACGGCACCGATCTGACCTTCACCCTGTCCGACTATGACAAGCCGATCCCGTCGGCGACACCGCCCGCCAACGAGTCGGTGGAGGTCTCCCAGCTGGAGAGCCAGCTTCAGGGCGCGTCCTGAGCCCATTGTCCAGAACGCCGCGGTCATCGCGCCGCGTGACTGTGTGCCGGCCGCCGCGAAGCAACCGGCTGCCTCGAGGAGGTCGACGGCGTCCGCCATGCACCGTGTGCCTGCCTCTTGGGCGGGAGCGGGCGGTCGGCGGTGCCGAGTGGGGCGGAGACATGAGCGCGGGCGCCGCCGACCTACCGTTCCGGCATGGAAGCGATTGTCAATCGTTGCCCGAAACAGGAGGAACGGGGCGGTCAGAGGCGCAGCACCACCGACCGCAGCACCTCACCCTGCCGCATCAGGTCCCACGTGATCGACTGGGTCTGCCCCTGAGCTGGTCACCGTGGCCGACATGCTCATCGCGGTGCCCTGGACCTGAGCGGCGCCGCCCCATGAAAGGGCCCGCACCTCCCGGTGCGGGCCCTTTCATGTCCGATGCCGGTGCCGGCACCGGGTGTCCGGCGCGCGCGTTACGCGGGGCGGACGACGCTGTGGATCGGCATGTAGTAGATCGACTCCTCGCGGACGTTCGTGCCCGGGCGCGGCGCGTGGATCATCATGCCGTTGCCGATGTAGATCCCGACGTGGCTGATGTCGTTGTAGAAGAAGACCAGGTCGCCGGGTTTGGCCTCGGAGACGGGGACGGTCGTGCCGGCCTCCACCTGGCTCCAGGTGGTGCGCGGCAGCGAGATCCCGGCGGACTTCCAGGCGGCCAGCGTGAGCCCGGAGCAGTCGTACGAACCGGGGCCGGTCGCGCCCCACACGTACGGCTTGCCGATCTGGGCCCTCGCGAAGTCGAGGACCTTGGCGGCCTTGGCGGCATAGCCGGTGCTCGATCCGGCATCCGTGCTCGTGCCCCCGCCCGTACCCGTGCCCGAGCCCGTACCCGTGCCCGAGCCCGTACTCGTGCCCGAGCCCGTGCTCGATCCGGAGCCCGTGCTCGATCCGGAGCTCGCTTTCGCTTCGGAGCTCTTGGCCGCCTGCTCCTCCTTGCGCTTCTGCGCGGCCGCCGCCGCCTCCGCCGCCGCCTGCCGGCGGGCCAGCTCCGCGGCCTTCTGCCGGGCGATCTCCTGCTTCTTCTTCTCGATCGCCGCCAGCCGCGCCTTCTCCTCGGCGGTCAGCGTCGACAGCAGGTGGCGCGCCTCGCTGAGCCTCGTCTGGACGTCGAGCTTGCTGGTCCTCAGATCGTCCTGCGAGGTGGTCAGCGACTCCAGGATCTTCGTCGCCTCGGTGCGCTTCTTCGTCGTCGCGAGCTGCGCGGTCTGGTAGTCGTCGACGGCCTTCTTCTGGCGCTCGGTGAGCTGCCTCATCAGATGGTCCTGGTCGAAGTACTGCTGGGGATCCTTCGCGAGCAGCAGCGTCGCGGTGCCGGACATCCCGCCCGTGCGGTACTGGGCGGCGGCGAACATGCCGAGCTCGCGCCGCGCCTCGTTCAGCTTCGCGGTGCGCTTCGCCACGTCGTCGAGGAGGCCGTTCACGCGTGTGCGCTGCGTGGCGGTCTTCTCCTTCGCCGCGTTGTACTTCTCGGTGGCCACTCCGGCCTGGTGGTAGAGGTCGTCGACCTTCTTCTGCACCTCTTCGAGGCTGGGCTTCCGGGGCTGTGCGGGCGCGGCGTTCGCCGTCTGGGACAGCAGCGCCACGGAGGTGAGGGCCGCGGTCGTCAGACCGAGGGCCGGGGACGTGCGCAGTCCGGCGATCCGGGTGGCCGTGGTCCGGGCTTTGCGGTGCGACGCCAAGGGTGGCGCCTCCTTCCATAGACCGCCTACCGGGTTAGCTGTCGGGTTCGGGCGGGTGGTCGGAAGGGCTGCCCTACCGTCCCGTGCGCGCTGTGGGGGACGCGTGAACGGGACCGATTCACCCCAGGGATGAGTGGGTCCCCGGCTCCGGCTGCCGTGAGGCGCACCGGATTCGGCGCAGGCCACCCGTCCCGGCGTGGTTCGCCGGCGGGGGTACGGGGTGCCCGCCGGGCACGCTAGCCAACGCTTGTGACTGCTGTGAAGGTTGGTGCGTGATATGTCCGCTACGTTTTCGTGACTTTCACGGTACGCATACGGATGGCTGCACTCCGGTGTTTTCGGGACCGTCGGACCGTACGTCCGGTGGGCGGCGGGTGTCCCCGTTTCCGGGGCCTCCCCGACGACCTCCGACCGGCGCGGAAAGCGGGACCGCCGTCAGGGCTCAGGACCGGGAGTCCGGATAGGCTCTGGCCAGGACGGGCTTGATCCGACGGGAGGCCGGGATGACGGCGCCGGGGCGCAGGAGCAGTACCTTCACGCGGCTGCTGCGGCACGGCTTCATCCATGCCTCGGACGCCGAGCGGCTGCTGGACGGGCCGGACCTCGCGCCGCTGAGGGACGATCCGGTGCTGCTGGAGGCGCTGGGCGCCACCGCCGACCCGGATCTCGCGCTGGGCGGGCTGGTCCGGCTGCTGGAGGCGCAGCCGGAGTCCAAGGCCCGCCGCGAGCTGCTCGACACGCTGATAGCGGCCAAACCGCTGCGCGACCGGCTGCTCGGCGTGCTCGGCGCCTCCACCGCGCTCGGCGACCACCTCGCCCGGCACGCAGGCGACTGGCGGGCGCTGGTCACCTACGAGCCGCGCGACCTGCACCCGGGGGTGGAGGAGTTCGAGCACGGGCTCGCCGAGGCCGGCGATCCGGTCGCGCTCCGCGTCGCCTACCGGCGCTGCCTGCTGTCGATCGCCGCCCGCGACGTGTGCGGCACCACGGATGTCGCCGAGACCGCCGCCGAGCTGGCCGACCTCGCCACCGCGACCCTGCGTGCCGCGCTCCGGCTCGCGCGGGCCGCCGCGCCCGAGGACGACGCGCTGTGCCGGCTCGCGGTGATCGCGATGGGCAAGTGCGGCGGGCACGAACTCAACTACGTCTCCGATGTCGACGTGATCTTCGTCGGTGAGGCCGCGGACGGCGCCGACGAGGTCAAGGCCCTGCGCGCCGCGACCGCGCTCGCCTCCCACATGATGCGGATCTGCTCCGAGACGACCGTGGAGGGCTCGATCTGGCCGGTCGACGCCAACCTGCGGCCCGAGGGCCGCAACGGGCCGCTGGTGCGCACCCTCAGCAGCCATGTCGCCTATTACCAGCGATGGGCCAAGACCTGGGAGTTCCAGGCGCTGCTCAAGGCCCGCCCGGTGGCCGGCGACCTGGAACTGGGCGGCCAGTACATCGCCGCGCTCGGCCCGCTGGTCTGGCAGGCCGCCGAGCGCGAGAACTTCGTCGCCGACGTGCAGAAGATGCGCCGCCGCGTGGTCGAGACCATCCCCGTGGCCGAGGTCGAGCGCGAGCTGAAGCTCGGGCCGGGCGGCCTGCGCGACGTCGAATTCGCCGTGCAGCTACTTCAGTTGGTGCACGGGCGGACCGACCCGTCGCTGCGCAGCGGCTCCACCCTGGACGCGTTGCAGGCCCTGGCCGCCGGAGGGTACGTAGGCCGTGTGGACGCCGTGCAACTCGACGACGCCTACCGGTTCCTGCGCTCCCTGGAGCACCGCATCCAGCTGTTCCGGCTGCGGCGCACCCATCTCGTCCCCGAGGACGAGGCCGATCTGCGCCGGCTCGGACGGTCGCTCGGCCTGCGCAGCGACCCGATCACCGAGCTGACCCGCGAGTGGAAACGGCACACCAGCGTCGTACGCCGGCTGCACGAGAAGCTGTTCTACCGGCCGTTGCTCGACGCGGTCGCCCAACTCGCTCCCGGCGAGGCCCGGTTGAGCCCGGAGGCCGCGCGGGAGCGGCTGGTCGCGCTCGGGTACGCCGATCCGGCGGCCGCGCTGCGGCATCTGGAGGCGCTGGCCTCCGGCGTCACCAGGAAGGCGGCCATCCAGCGGACCCTGCTGCCCGTGCTGCTGGGGTGGTTCGCGGACTCCGCCGATCCGGACGCCGGGCTGCTGAACTTCCGCAAGGTGTCGGACGCGCTCGGCAAGACCCCCTGGTATCTGCGGCTGCTGCGGGACGAGGGGGCCGCTGCCGAGAACCTCGCCCGGGTGCTGTCGGCCGGGCGGCTCGCGCCCGACCTGCTGATGCGCGCGCCGGAGGCCGTGGCACTGCTGGGCGACGGCGACGCGGGCGGCCTCGAACCGCGCGGCCGCGCCCAGCTGGAGCAGGAGGTCCTCGCCGCCGTCCGCCGCGCCGAGACCCCCGAGCAGGGCGTCACGGCGGCGCGCGGCGTACGGCGGCGGGAGCTGTTCCGCACCGCCGCCGCCGACATCGTCGGCTCGTACGGCACCGAGACCCGGCCCGCCGAGGCCGACCAGGGCGCGCTCGTGGACCAGGTGGGCGGCGCGGTGTCCGACCTGACGGCGGCGACGCTCGCCGGCACCCTGCGGGCGGTCGTGCGCAAGGGATGGGGGGACACCCTGCCGACCCGGTTCGCGATCATCGGTATGGGGCGGTTCGGCGGACACGAGCTGGGCTACGGCTCGGACGCGGATGTGCTGTTCGTGCACGAGCCGTGGGAGGGCGCCGACGAGCGGGAGGCCGCCGAGGCCGCAGCCCGGGTGGTCGCCGAGACGCGGCGGCTGCTCCAGATCCCGAGCGCGGATCCGCCGCTGCTGGTCGACGCGGACCTGCGGCCCGAGGGGAAGTCCGGGCCGCTGGTGCGCACGCTCAAGTCGTACGAGGCGTACTACCGGCGGTGGTCGCTGGTGTGGGAGTCCCAGGCGCTGCTGCGGGCCGAGCCGGTGGCCGGGGACGAGGACCTGGGGCGGCGGTTCATCGAGCTGATCGACCCGTTGCGGTATCCGCGTGGCGGGCTGCGCGAGGAGGCGGTGCGGGAGATCCGGCGGCTCAAGGCCCGGATGGAGTCCGAGCGGCTGCCGCGCGGCACCGACCCCAAGCTGCACACCAAACTGGGGCCGGGCGGGCTGTCCGACGTGGAGTGGACCGTGCAGCTGCTCCAGATGCGGCACGCGGCGAAGGAGGCGTCGCTGCGGACCACACGCACGCGGGAGGCGCTGACGGCGGCGCGGGAGGCGGGACTGGTGTCCGCGGAGGACGCCTCGACGCTCGACGAGGCGTGGGTGCTGGCCACCCGGGTGCGCAACGCGGTGATGCTGGTGCGGGGCCGGGCGGGGGACACGTTCCCCACCGAGTCGCGGGAACTGGCCGCGGTGGGGCGGTACCTGGGATACGGGCCGGGGCACGCGGGCGACATGCTCGACGCGTACCGGCGGACGGCACGCCGGGCCCGGGCGGTCATGGAGGAGCTGTTCTACGGTTCGTGAAACGGCGGCTCGACGACGCCGGCACCGCTAAGGAGCTACGCCTCCGCCGGCCGCAGCGCCGGCGTCAGCCGCGGCAGCGCGTGCGGCAGCGCCCCGTACCAGGCGCGGGCCACCGTGAATCCGAAGGAGAGGCACAGGGCCCCGCCGACCGCGTCGAGCCAGAAGTGGTTGGCGGTGGCGACGATGACGACCAGGGTGGCCACCGGGTAGAGCAGGCCGAGGACGCGCAGCCACGGGATCGTGCACAGGGTGAAGACGGTCAGTCCGCACCACAGGGACCAGCCGATGTGCATGGACGGCATCGCGGCGTACTGGTTGGACATGTTCTTGAGGTCGCCGGAGGCCATGGAACCCCAGGTGTGATGGACCTGGACCGTGTCGACGAAGTGGCCACCGGCCATCAGGCGCGGGGGCGCCAGCGGGTACAGGTAGTAGCCGAGCAGCGCCACGCCCGTCGTCACGAAGAGAGTGAGCCGGGCCGCCGCGTAGCGGCCGGGGTGCGTGCGGTAGAGCCACACCAGGACGCCGATGGTGACCACGAAGTGCAGCGTCGCGTAATAGTAGTTCATGCCGATGATCAGCCAAGTCGCCGAGTTCAGGGCATGGTTGAGCGAGTGTTCGACGGCGATGCCGAGCTGGTGCTCGGCGTTCCAGACCCAGTCCGCGTTGCGCAGCGCCTTGGCCTTCTGCTCCGGGACCGCGTTGCGGATCAGCGAGTACGTCCAGTAACTCACCGCGATGAGCAGGATCTCGAACCACAGCCGCGGCCGGCGGGGGGTGCGCAGCCGCTCCAGGACGGTGGGGGACTGCTCGTCCGTGACGAGGGGCGGAACGGCCTCTTCCCGGCCTTCCAGTCGTGTCACGGTCGAGTCACCCATAGGCACAGAGTCTGCCAGAAAAGCGTTCGTCCACCGATCATCCCCCGGTCGGGTTCCGTTCGCATGTTCTCCGCCTCAGGGGCGAGGGCGGTCCCCAGGGGCCGAAGCGGTCGAACCGCGCACCACCAGCTCCGGCATGAACACGAACTCGCTGTGCGGCGCGGGCGTCCCGCCGATCTCCTCGAGCAGCGTGCGCACCGCCGCCTGGCCCATCGCCGGCACCGGCTTGCGGATGGTCGTCAGGGGCGGGTCGGTGAAGGCGATCAAGGGGGAGTCGTCGAAGCCCACCACGGAGACGTCCCGGGGGACCTCCAGGCCGCGCTGCCGGGCCGCCCGGATCGCGCCGAGCGCCATCATGTCGCTCGCGCAGACGATCGCCGTGCAGTCCCGTTCGATGAGCGCGGTGGCCGCGGCCTGGCCGCCCTCCAGGGTGTAGAGGGAGTGCTGGATCAGCTCCGACTCGACGACGTCCGCGGCCAGGCCGAGCTGGTCCCGCATGGCGCGCACGAAGCCCTCGATCTTGCGCTGGACCGGCACAAAGCGCTTCGGGCCGAGGGCCAGGCCGATACGGGCGTGCCCCAGGGAGGCGAGGTGGGTGACCGCCAGGGTCATCGCGGCCCGGTCGTCGGGGGAGATGAACGGCGCCTGCACCTTGGGGGAGAAGCCGTCCACGAGGACGTAGGGCACGCCCTGGGCGCGCAGGCGCTCGTAGCGCTCCATGTCGGCCGTGGTGTCCGCGTGCAGACCGGAGACGTAGATGATCCCGGCGACCCCGCGGTCCACCAGCATCTCGGTCAGCTCGTCCTCCGTGGACCCGCCGGGGGTCTGGGTGGCGAGCACCGGGGTGTAGCCCTGCCGGGTCAGCGCCTGGCCGATGACCTGCGCCAACGCGGGGAAGATCGGGTTCTCCAGCTCCGGGGTGATCAGGCCCACCAGGCCCTCGCTGCGCTGCCGCAGCCGTACCGGGCGCTCGTAGCCGAGGACGTCGAGGGCGGCCAGCACGGACTGGCGGGTGGTGGCGGCGACGCCCGGCTTCCCGTTGAGGACGCGGCTGACGGTCGCTTCGCTCACTCCCGCCTGGGCGGCGATGTCGGCAAGCCGTGTGGTCACATGACCGGACTGTACCGGCCGGCCCCCGCCCTGCACACTGACGGGGCGCCTGGTGCGAGCCGTGGAACGGCCCGCTGCGGGCTGCTGCGTCATCGCGATCCCTCGTGTTCGGTCGGCGGCCGGTCGACGTCCGGGTCTCGGCGTCCGGTCCGCAACGGGATGATTCCTCCCTCACCATCATCTGGCAAGGGCTTGCAGAGTCTTGCACAAGTGTCCGAGGGGCCGCCTGCCCGCGTGAAATCAGGGTCGTAGGGCCTGCTCCGGAAGATCACGAAGTGGTAACTCGCCTGCCGTCTTGCACTTTTTTTCTGCAAGGTCTTTCGCGAAGCTTGCAACGCTGTTACGTTCTCGGTCGCCCGGCGGCGGCAACGGCGCGGTCGGCAAGTCGGCAGGGCGGCGGACGGGACCGTTCCCTGTTCACGGGCTTAACCCTCAAGGAGAACTCATGCGGCGTGGCATAGCGGCCACCGCGCTGGTGGCGTCCCTCGCTCTCGCGGCGACGGCGTGCGGCGGGAGCGACAGCGGCAGCGACAAGTCGGACGGTCCGGTGACCATCACCTGGTGGGACACCTCCAACGCCACCAACGAGGCACCGACGTACCAGGCCCTGGTCAAGCAGTTCGAAGCGGCCAACAAGGACATCAAGGTCAAGTACGTCAACGTCCAGTTCGACCAGGCGCAGAACAAGTTCGACACGGCCGCCGGCTCCAAGGGCGCCCCGGACGTGCTGCGCTCCGAGGTCGGCTGGACCCCGGCCTTCGCCAAGAAGGGCTACTTCGTGCCGCTGGACGGCACCGAGGCCCTCGCCGAGCAGGACAAGTTCCAGCCCAGCCTGATCACGCAGGCCCAGTACGAGGGCAAGACCTACGGCGTCCCGTTCGTCACCGACACCCTGGCCCTTGTCTACAACAAGGACCTGTTCAAGAAGGCCGGCATCTCCGAGGCCCCCAAGACCTGGGACGAGCTGAAGTCCGCCGCCGCCAAGATCAAGGACAAGACCGGCGTCGACGGCTACTGGGGCTCCACCCAGGCCTACTACGCCCAGAGCTTCCTCTACGGCGAGGGCACCAACACCGTCGACGCCGACGCCAAGAAGATCACCATGAACTCGGCGCCCGCCAAGAAGGCCTACGGCACCTGGCTCAGCCTGTTCGACGGCAAGGGCCTGCACAAGGCCGACACCACCGCCGACGCCTACGCCCACATCCAGGACGCGTTCGTCAACGGCAAGGTCGCCGCGATCATCCAGGGTCCCTGGGAGATCACCAACTTCTACAAGGGCTCCGCCTTCGCGGACAAGTCCAACCTGGGCATCGCCACCGTCCCGGCCGGCTCCGCCGGCAAGGCGGGCGCCCCGACCGGCGGCCACAACCTCTCCGTCTACGCCGGCTCGGACAAGGCCCACCAGGACGCGGCCCTGAAGTTCGTGCGCTGGATGACCTCGGCGAAGACCCAGGAGGCCATCGCCCTGAAGAACTCCACGCTGCCCACCCGCGACGACGCCTACACCGCGGAGGTCAAGGCCGACCCCGGGATCGCCGGCTACCAGGGCGTCCTGCCCGCCGCCCAGCCGCGCCCGGCGCTGCCCGAGTACGGCTCCCTGTGGGGCCCGCTCGACAGCGAGCTGCCCAAGATCGCCGCCGGCAAGGAGTCCCTGGACAAGGGCCTGAGCAACGCGGAACTCGCGATCGCCAAGCTGGTCCCCGACTTCAGCAAGTGAGCCGTCGTGGCCGTCGGAGTGCTCCCGCGAAGGGGAGGACTCCGACGGCCACCGGCCTGTGCCCAGCCCAACTCCCTGATCTTGCAAAAGGTGTCGAACCATGACAGTCGCCATCGACCGCGCGACCGGCAGGCGCCGCGGTGACCGCGCGCCTCGGCCCGGGCTGGGGCAGCGCCTGAAGAACGGCTACCAGAAGTACTGGTATGCCTACGCGATGATCGCGCCGGTGGTCGTCGTGCTCGGCGGCATCGTGGGATACCCCCTGGTGCGGGGCTTCTACCTGACCCTCACCGATGCCAACAGCCTCAACTCGGCGCGCACCATCGGCGTCAACCACATCGAGGCCACCTACAGGTTCATCGGGCTGGACAACTACCAGGACATCCTCTTCGGCCCGACCGCGTACGACCGGTTCTGGTCGCACTTCCTGTGGACCGTCTTCTGGACGGCCGCCTGCGTGTTCCTGCACTACAGCATCGGCCTCGGCCTCGCGCTCATGCTCAACCAGAAGCTGCGCGGCCGCACCTTCTACCGGCTGATGCTGGTCCTGCCCTGGGCCGTGCCGACCTTCGTCACGGTCTTCTCCTGGCGGATCATGCTCGCCGACTCCGGTGTGCTCAACCAGGTGCTCGGCAGCCTGCACCTGCCCCAGCCGCAGTGGCTCGAGGACACCTTCTGGCAGCGGTTCGCCGCGATCATGGTCAACACCTGGTGCGGGGTGCCGTTCATGATGCTCTCGCTGCTCGGCGGCCTCCAGTCCATCGATTCCACGCTCTACGAGGCCGCGGAGATGGACGGCGCGAGCGCCTGGCAGCGCTTCCGGCACGTCACGCTGCCCGGTCTGCGCGCGGTCAGCTCCACCGTGGTGCTGCTCGGCGTCATCTGGACCTTCAACCAGTTCGCCATCATCTTCCTGCTGTTCGGCCCCTACAGCGCGCCCGACGCCCAGATCCTCGTCACCTGGGCCTACTACCTGGGCTTCGGACAGCAGCCGCGCGACTTCGCCCAGTCCGCCGCGTACGGCGTACTGCTGCTGTCGATCCTCACCGTCTTCACCTCCTTCTACTTCCGCTGGCTGAAGCGCAATGACCAGCTCGCCGTCTGACGCCGCAGGAGCTGCCGCCATGAGCACCACGATCCTCGAAAAGACTCCGGCCGGACCGGCGTCCGCCCCGCCGCCCCCGCGCCGGACCCGCCGGCGGGGCGAGCGCGGCCCGCTCGGCAGCGCCCTCCTGCACGGCGGCCTCGCCGTGGCGAGCCTCGTCGCGCTGGCCCCGGTGGCCTGGCTGTTCTTCCTGTCGCTCGGCCCGGACAAGGACGACTACCTGCACCCCGGCGAGATCTTCGGCAAGCTCACCTTCTCCAACTACAGCTTCGTGCTGCAGCACACCGCCTTCTTCGACTGGCTCAAGTCGACGATGATCGTGGCCCTCGGCACCACCCTGATCGGCGTCTTCGTCGCCGCCACCACCGGCTACGCGGTCTCGCGCATGCGCTTTCCCGGCTACAAGCAGCTGATGTGGGTGCTGCTGCTCACCCAGGCCTTTCCGATCGCCATCCTGATCGTGCCGATGTACGAGATCTTCAGCCGGTTCGGTCTCATCGACACGTACTGGGCCCTGATCGTCATCAACTGCACCACGGCCGTGCCCTACAGCGCCTGGCTCCTCAAGGGCTACTTCGACACCATCCCCTTCGAGATCGACGAGGCCGGACGCGTGGACGGGCTGAGCCCCTTCGGCACCTTCGTACGACTGATCCTGCCGCTGGCCCGCCCGGGACTGGCCGTCGCGGCCTTCTACAACTTCATCACCGCCGTCGGCGAGGTCGCGTTCGCGACCACCTTCATGCTGGACGACTCCAAGTACACCTTCGCGGTCGGTCTGCAGAGCTTCGTCAGCGAGCACGACGCCCAGTGGAACTACATGGCCGCCACCGCGGTGTTGATCGCCGTTCCGGTGTCGGTTTTCTTCTATCTTGTCCAGAAAAACCTCGTCACCGGCCTCACCGCGGGCGGTACCAAGGGCTGACCCCCACCCACTGTCGACGGCTCCCGCGCGGATGGCGGCCGCGGTGCCCTTCCCCAGGCTCTTCGAGCAGGGGGACCCCCGGACCCCGCTGTCACCGCGCCCGCCTCGTCACCCGGACGCCGTCTCCCGCACCCACGACAAGCAATCGCCTGACAAGCAATCGCCTGACAAGCAATCACCCCCGAGCTCTCGACTTCGCCCGAGCAGGGGAACCCGACGCACCAAGGACGCCATGAGCAAGCAGCACTTCCCGGCCGAATCCCCCCTCTCCGAAGCGGCTGCCGCCACCGTCGCCCCGCGTCGCGACTGGTGGCGGGACGCGGTGATCTACCAGGTCTATCCCCGCAGCTTCGCCGACGGCGACGGCGACGGCATGGGCGACCTGGAGGGCGTACGCTCCCGCCTGCCGTACCTGCGCGACCTCGGTGTGGACGCCGTCTGGCTCAGCCCGTTCTACGCCTCCCCGCAGGCCGACGCCGGCTACGACGTCGCCGACTACCGGGCCGTCGACCCCATGTTCGGCAACCTGCTGGACGCCGACGCGATGATCCGCGACGCCCACGCGCTGGGCCTGAGGGTCATCGTCGACATCGTGCCCAACCACTCCTCCGACCAGCACGAATGGTTCAAGCGCGCGCTCGTGGAGGGCCCCGGCTCCGCCCTGCGCGACCGCTACCACTTCCGCCCCGGCAAGGGCGCGAACGGCGAACTCCCGCCCAACGACTGGGAGTCCATCTTCGGCGGCCCCGCCTGGACCAGGGTCACCGAGCCGGACGGCACCCCCGGCGAGTGGTACCTGCACCTGTTCGCGCCCGAGCAGCCCGACTTCGACTGGGACCACCCGGCCGTGGGCGACGAGTTCCGCTCGATCCTTCGGTTCTGGCTCGACATGGGCGTCGACGGCTTCCGCATCGACGTGGCGCACGGCCTGGTCAAGGCCGAGGGCCTGCCCGACCTCGGCACCCACGACCAGCTGAAGCTGCTGGGCAACGATGTCATGCCGTTCTTCGACCAGGACGGCGTGCACGCGATCTACCGGCAGTGGCGGCACATCCTCGACGAATACCCGGGCGACCGGATCTTCGTCGCGGAGGCGTGGACCCCGACCGTCGAACGCACCGCGAACTACGTGCGCCCCGACGAACTGCACCAGGCGTTCAACTTCCAGTACCTGAGCACCGCGTGGGACGCCGGCGAGCTCCGCGAGGTCATCGACCGCACCCTTGAGTCGATGCGGCCGGTGGGTGCCCCGGCCACCTGGGTGCTGTCGAACCACGACGTCACCCGGCACGCCACCCGCTTCGCCAACCCGCCCGGCCTCGGCACCCAGATCCGCAGCGCCGGCGACCGCGATCTCGGCCTGCGCCGGGCGCGCGCGGCCACGCTGCTGATGCTGGCGCTGCCCGGTTCGGCCTACGTCTACCAGGGCGAGGAACTGGGCCTGCCGGACGTCGTGGACCTGCCGGACGAGGTGCGCCAGGATCCGGCGTACTTCCGGGGCGAGGGCCAGGACGGGTTCCGCGACGGATGCCGGGTGCCGATCCCGTGGACCCGCGAGGGCTCCTCCTACGGATTCGGCGGCGGTGGCAGCTGGCTCCCGCAGCCCGCGCACTGGGGCCGGCTGAGCGTGGCGGCCCAGCAGGGCGTACCGGGCTCCACCCTGGAGCTGTACCGCTCGGCCCTCGCCGCCCGCCGCGCCCACCCCGACCTGGGCGCCGGCGACGCGGTGGAGTGGCTGCGCGCGCCCGAGGGCGTCCTCGCCTTCCGGCGCGGTGAGTTCGTCTGCGTGGCGAACACGACCGGCGAGTCGGTGACCACCCCGGCGTACGGCCGTGTGCTGCTCACGAGCGGCGAGGTGACGGAGGCGGACGACGAGGCGAAGGTCCCGTCCGACACGACGGTGTGGTGGACCACGGCCTGACCCGACAGGTCACAGTTTCACATCAACTCCCCACGGCCCGCTGCCCGTTGAGGCGGCGGGCCTTCTACCATCCGGGGTCATCGACTTGCTGAACCTTTCAGCAAGGGCCTTCAACGGAGAAGGAACCCCCACATGACCATCCGCAGGCCCCTTTCATGCGCGGCCGCCCTCGCCGTGGCTGCCTCGGTGGCCCTCGCGGCCCCCGCCGCCGCCTCCCCGCCCGGCACGAAGGACGTCACCGCGGTCCTCTTCGAGTGGAATTACGCCTCGGTCGCCAAGGAGTGCGCGAACACCCTCGGCCCGGCCGGCTACGGCTACGTCCAGGTCTCCCCGCCCGCCGAGCACATCCAGGGTCCGCAGTGGTGGACGTCGTACCAGCCGGTGAGTTACAAGATCGCCGGTCGGCTCGGCGATCGTGCCGCGTTCCAGGACATGGTCAACACCTGCCACGCGGCGGGCGTGAAGGTCGTCGTCGACACCGTCATCAACCACATGTCGGCGGGCAGCGGCACCGGCACCGGCGGCTCCTCGTACACGAAGTACGACTACCCGGGCCTGTACTCGGTCTACGACTTCGACGACTGCATGGCCCCGATCACCAACTACCAGGACCGCTGGAACGTCCAGCACTGCGAACTGGTGGGCCTCGCCGACCTCGACACCGGCGAGGAGTACGTCCGCAAGACCATCGCCGGCTACATGAACGACCTGCTCTCCCTCGGGGTCGACGGCTTCCGCGTCGACGCGGCCAAGCACATGGACACGGCCGACCTCGCCAACATCAAGTCCCGCCTGACGAACCGTTCCGCCTACTGGAAGCAGGAGGTCATCCACGGCGCCGGCGAGGCGGTCCAGCCGGGCGAGTACACGGGCAACGGCGACGTCCAGGAGTTCCGCTACGCCTACGACCTCAAGCGGGTCTTCACCAACGAGAAGCTCGCGTACCTCAAGAACTACGGCGAGGGCTGGGGCTATCTGAGCAACTCGGTGGCCGGCGTGTTCGTCGACAACCACGACACCGAGCGCAACGGCTCGACCCTCAACTACAAGAACGGCGCCAACTACACGCTGGCCAACGTCTTCATGCTGGCCTGGCCCTACGGCGCCCCCGACATCAACTCCGCCTACGAGTGGTCCGACGCGGACGCCGGTCCCCCCAACGGCGGCAAGGTCAACGCCTGCTGGCAGGACGGCTGGAAGTGCCAGCACGCCTGGCCGGAGATCAAGTCCATGGTCGCCTTCCGCAACGCCACCCGCGGCCAGTCGGTGACGAACTGGTGGGACAACGGCAACAACGCCATCGCCTTCGGCCGGGGCGCCAAGGGCTTCGTGGCCGTCAACCACGAGACGGGCACCCTGACCCGCACCTACCAGACGTCCCTCCCGGCGGGCACGTACTGCAACGTGCAGAACAACACGACGGTGACGGTGAACGGCTCCGGCCAGTTCACCGCGACACTCGGCTCCAACACGGCACTGGCCCTCTACTCGGGCAAGCCGAGTTGCTGACGGCCCGGAGCCTGCTCCTGCGGCCGGTCGAGCCGGACGACGTACCGGCTCACCGCCGCCTGTGGCCCGACCCGCTGGTGCGCCGCCACCTCGGCGGGCCCCCCGGAGGCGGTCGGCATCCGCGAGCGGGGCTGCGTGGGCGCCCCCGGGCTACGCACGCGGGGCGCCGGCCCCTGCCGGGGGGCGTGTTGGTGAAAAGAGTTGCTGTGACTTGCAGAGGTCTTGCTGTAAGCCTTGCGCAGGCGATACGGTCGCGCCCACGCCCGGCGGCGTCGTCGATGCCGGGGCGAGGGGCCGCAATCAAGTGAGCCGTACCGCCAAGGAGTTCACCCCGTGATACCGAGATGGCCGGCGCCCTCGCGGCGCCGCACCCCGTCAGGCGGACGTGTCGCCGCCGTCACCGCGGCCGCGCTCGCCGCGGCGCTCGTCCCACCGCTCACGGCACAGGCGGCCGGGAAACCGCCCGCGCCGCCCTCGGACGCGAGGCTCGCCGCCGAGCCGGCGCGGCACGACGCGACCCGGGAGCAGTTCTACTTCGTCCTGCCGGACCGTTTCGCCAACGGGGACACGTCCAACGACCGGGGCGGGCTGACCGGTTCACGGCTCGCCACCGGCTACGACCCCACCGACAAGGGCTTCTACCAGGGCGGCGACCTCAAGGGCCTGACGAACCGGCTCGACTACGTCAAGGGCCTCGGCACCACGGCCATCTGGCTGGCACCGATCTTCAAGAACCAGCCCGTGCAGGGGACCGGCAAGGACGCCTCCGCCGGGTACCACGGCTACTGGATCACCGACTTCACCCAGGTCGACCCGCACTTCGGCACCAACAAGGACCTCGAAACCCTCATCTCCAAGGCGCACGCCAAGGGCATGAAGGTCTTCTTCGACGTCATCACGAACCACACCGCCGACGTCATCGACTACGAGGACGGCTCCCACGAGTACCTGTCCAAGGGTGCCTTCCCGTACCTGACCAAGGACGGCCGGCCCTTCGACGACGCCGACTACGCGGATGGCACGAAGAAGTTCCCCGCCGTGGACGCCTCCTCCTTCCCGCGCACACCGGTCGTCCCGGCCGCCAAGAAGAACGCCAAGGTCCCGTCCTGGCTCAACGACCCGGCGATGTACCACAACCGTGGCGACTCCACCTACGCCGGCGAGAACTCCACCTACGGCGACTTCTCCGGCCTCGACGACCTGTGGACCGAGCGCCCCGAGGTCGTCAGCGGCATGGAGAAGATCTACCAGCGCTGGGTGAAGGACTTCGGTGTCGACGGCTTCCGCATCGACACCGTCAAGCACGTCGACATGGAGTTCTGGACTCAGTGGGCCACGGCGCTCGACACGTACGCCGCCGCCCACGGCCGCAAGGACTTCTTCATGTTCGGCGAGGTCTACTCCGCCGACACCTCCGTGAACGCCCCGTACGTCACCGAGGGCCGCCTCGACGCCACGCTCGACTTCCCGTTCCAGGACGCGGCCCGCGCCTACGCCTCCCAGGGCGGCAGCGCGAAGAGGCTCGCGGGCGTCTTCGGCGACGACTACAAGTACACGACCGACAAGGCCAACGCCTATGAGCAGGTCACCTTCCTCGGCAACCACGACATGGGCCGCATCGGGTACTTCCTGAAGCAGGACGACCCGAAGGCGACCGACGCCGAGATCCTGCGCAAGGACAAGCTCGCCAACGAGCTGATGTTCCTCAGCCGAGGCAACCCCGTCGTCTACTACGGCGACGAACAGGGCTTCACCGGCTCCGGCGGCGACAAGGACGCCCGCCAGACCATGTTCGCCTCCCGGGTCGCCGACTACCTCGACGACGACCGGATCGGCACCGACCGCGGCCACGAGAGCGACGCCTACGACACCACCGCGCCGCTCTACCGGCAGATCGCCGGCCTCGCGAAGCTCCGCAAGGACAACCCTGCCCTCACGGACGGCGTCCAGACCGAGCGCTACGCCGCGGACGGGCCCGGTGTCTACGCCTTCACCCGCACCGACGCCCGGACCGAGGCCGAGTACGTCGTCGCCTTCAACAACGCGGGCGAGGCGAGGACGGCCACGTTCGCCACCGGCTCGGCGCGGATGACGTACCGAGGGATCCACGGCACCGGGGCGGCCGTGACCTCCGACGCCGACCGCAGGGTCACCGTCACCGTCCCGGCCGGATCCGCCGTCGTCCTCAAGGCCGCGGGCACCCTCGACCGGCCCGCCACCAAGCCCGCCGTCACCCTCATGCCCCCCGCCGCGGGCGCCACCGGCACCGTCGAGCTGACCGCCGACGTCACCGGTGGGCAGCTCAACCGGGTCGTCTTCGCCGCGCAGACCGGGAACGGCCCCTGGAAGGTGCTCGGCTCCGCCGACCACGCCCCCTACCGGGTCACCCAGACCGTGGCCCGGACCGTCCCGGCCGGCACCGCCCTGCGCTACAAGGCGGTCGTCGTCGACTCGGCGGGCCGCACGGCGAGCGCGACCGCGGACTCCACCACCGGCACCCCGCCGGCCCCCGAGATCCCCACCGCCTCCTCCCGCGAGTACGCGGTCGTCCACTACAAGCGCGCCGACGGCGACTACGCCAACTGGGGCCTGTACGCCTGGGGCGACCTCGCCGACGGCGAGTCGACCACCTGGCCGAACAGCCACCCCTTCACCGGCCGGGACGCCTACGGAGCCTTCGCCTACGTGAAGCTGAAGCCGGGCGCTTCCGACGTCGGCTTCCTGGTCATCGACAGGGACGGGAACAAGGACGTCTCCGCCGACCGGTCCATCGACGTCACCAGGACCGGCGAGGTCTGGGTCGAACAGGGCAAGGAGGCCGTACAGACGGCGCGGCCCGAGTATCCGGCGCAGGACACCTCCAAGGCCGTGCTCCACTACCACCGCGCCGACGGGAACTACGACGGCTGGGGCCTGCACGTCTGGACCGGCGCCGCCAACCCCACCGACTGGTCGAAACCCCTCCAGCCGGTCAAGACTGACTCCTATGGCGCGGTCTTCGAGGTACCGCTCACCGACGGTGCCACCAGTCTCAGCTACATCATCCACAAGGGCGACGAGAAGGACCTGCCCGCCGACCAGTCCCTGGACCTCAAGGCGGCCAACGGCCACGAGGTGTGGCTGATGAACGGCCAGGACAAGCCCCTGCTGCCGCAGCCCACCGGCGGCGCGGGCGCCCTCGACCTCACCACCTCGAAGGCGGTCTGGATCGACCGGGACACGGTGGCCCTCAAGGGCGTGGAGGGCGCCGCCTCCACCCAGCTCGTCTACTCCCACGACGGCTCGATCACCGTCCAGAACGGGACGCTGACCAGCGACGACGAGCGCTGGCTGCGGCTTGCCAGGACCACGCTCACCGACACCCAGAAGGCGAAGTTCCCGCATCTGAAGGACTACACCGCCTACTCCGTCGACCCGCGGGACCGCGCCCGCGTCCGCGAGGCCCTGCGTGGCCAGGTCGTCGCCTCCCAGCGGGCTGCTGGGGGTACCTCCCAGGCGTCAAGCTCTGGGAGAGGTGCCGTGCTCGCCGCGACCGGAGTCCAGCTCGCGGGCGTGCTCGACGACGTGTACGGCACCTCGGCCGCCAAGGCGCAGCTCGGCCCCGTCTTCCACCAGGGCAGGCCCACGCTGAGTGTGTGGGCGCCGACCGCGCGGAGCGTGGCCCTGGAGCTGGACGGCAAGTCGGTCGCCATGCACCGCGACGACACGACCGGCGTCTGGTCCGTCACGGGCCCGGCGTCGTGGAAGAACAAGCCCTACCGGTACGTCGTGACGGTATGGGCGCCCACCGTCCGCAAGGTGGTCACCAACAAGGTCACCGACCCGTACTCCGTCGCCCTCACCGCGAACTCCGAGCGGAGCCTCGTCGTCGACCTCGACGACAGGGCGCTGGCCCCGAGCGGCTGGTCGGGCCTGGCCAAGCCCAAGGCCGTACCCCTGCGCGACGCCCAGATCCAGGAGCTGCACATCCGGGACTTCTCCGTCGCGGACCGGACGGTCCCGGCCCGGGACCAGGGCACCTACCTGGCCTTCACGGACAAGAACAGCGACGGCTCCCGGCACCTGCGGGAGCTGGCGAAGGCGGGCACGTCGTACGTGCACCTGCTGCCCGCCTTCGACATCGCCACCATTCCCGAGAAGAAGGCCGACCAGGCGACCCCGGGCTGCGACCTGGCCTCCTACCCGGCCGACTCCGAGCGGCAGCAGGCGTGCGTGGCGGCGACCGCCGCGCGGGACGCCTACAACTGGGGCTACGACCCCTACCACTACACGGTCCCCGAGGGCTCCTACGCCACCGACCCGGACGGCACGGCCCGTACCGTCGAGTTCCGGCAGATGGTCAAGGCGCTCAACCAGGACGGGCTGCGCGTCGTCATGGACGTCGTCTACAACCACACGGCCGCCGCCGGCCAGGCGGACACCTCCGTGCTCGACAGGGTCGTGCCCGGCTACTACCAGCGGCTCCTCGCCGACGGGACGGTGGCCAACAGCACCTGCTGCGCGAACACCGCGCCCGAGAACGCCATGATGGGCAAGCTGGTCGTGGACTCGGTCGTCACCTGGGCCCGGCAGTACAAGGTCGACGGCTTCCGCTTCGACCTCATGGGCCACCACCCCAAGGCCAACATGCTCGCCGTCCGCAAGGCGCTCGACGCGCTCACGCTCGAGAAGGACGGCGTGGACGGCAGGAACATCATCCTGTACGGCGAGGGCTGGAACTTCGGCGAGGTCGCCGACGACGCGCGGTTCGTCCAGGCCACGCAGCGGAACATGGCGGGCACGGACATCGCGACCTTCTCCGACCGGGCCCGTGACGCGGTCCGCGGCGGCGGCCCCTTCGACGACGACCCGGGCGTCCAGGGCTTCGCCTCCGGCCTCTACACCGACCCCAACTCCTCCCCGGGCAACGGCAGCAGGGCCGAGCAGAAGGCCCGCCTGCTGCACTACCAGGACCTGATCAAGGTCGGCCTGAGCGGCAACCTCGCCGCGTACCGCTTCACCGACACCGGCGGCAGGGAGGTCACCGGAGCCGAGGTCGACTACAACGGCGCGCCCGCCGGATACGCGGACGCCCCCGGCGACGCCCTCGCCTACGCCGACGCGCACGACAACGAGTCGCTGTTCGACGCCCTCGCCTACAAACTGCCGTCCACCACGAGCGCGGACGACCGGGCCCGGATGCAGGTCCTGGCGATGGCGACGGCCGCGCTGTCGCAGGGGCCGGCGCTGTCCCAGGCCGGGACCGACCTGCTGCGCTCGAAGTCCCTCGACCGCAACTCCTACGACAGCGGCGACTGGTTCAACGCCATCCACTGGAACTGCGCCGACGGCAACGGCTTCGGCCGCGGGCTGCCCATGGCGGCCGACAACCAGGACAAGTGGCCGTACGCCAAGCCGCTGCTCACCTCCGTCGCGGTGGGCTGCCCGCAGATCCAGGGGGCCTCGGCCGCGTACCGGGACCTGCTGCGCATCCGCACCACGGAGCGGGCCTTCTCCCTGGGCACAGCCGCGGAGGTGCAGCGGAAGCTGTCCTTCCCGCTGTCGGGCGGCGACGAGACGCCCGGCGTGATCACCATGAGGCTCGGTGACCTCGTCGTGGTGTTCAACGCCACGCCCGAACCGCAGCGGCAGCGTGTCACAGAGCTCGCGGGGACCGACTACCGGCTGCACCCGGTGCAGACGGCGGGTGCCGATCCGGTGGTGAAGACCTCGTCGTACGAGAGGGCGACCGGGTCGTTCACGGTCCCGGCGCGTACGGTCGCGGTGTTCAGGAACTAGCGCGGGTCCCCGGTAGACCCGGAACAGGAGTGCTCATGCCGCAGATCACCGTCGACTACTCCGAGCGGCTGGCCGACGCCTTCGACCGGCGTGCCTTCGCGCGGGAGCTGCACGCCCGCACGGTCGAGATCGCGGCCGCCAAGCCTCCGGCGTGCAAGACGCAGTTCCGCCGGACCGAGGACACCGTCGTCGGTCCGGACACCGAGGGGCACGCGATCGTGCACGTCACCATCGGCTTGCTGGCCGGCCGCACCGACGAAACCAAGGCGCGGCTGACGGAGGCGGTCCTGGAGGCGCTGCGGCAGCATGTGAACCCGGTCGACGGCCTGGCGCTGCATGCGTCGGCCGAGGTGCGCGACCTCGACGCCTCGTACCGGAAGTTCGACGCCTAGCGCTGCCAGGAAGCGGCGTCAGGAGGCGAGAGCGACGAGCCGGCCGATCAGGTCCACGAAGGGGCCCTCGGCCGGCTCGTCCTTGAAGACCCGGCGCATGAGCGCGCCCATCTCCTCGTCGTGGGCGGCGCTGACCGCGACGAGCGCGCCGAAGTCGTGCACCAGCTGGAGCTCCAGCTCGGCGCGCGGGATGCGCCGGCCGTCCAGCCAGATCAGCGCCGTCGACTCCGCGAGCGAGATCCACGAGCGGACGACCAGCTCCAGCCGCGCGGGCGGCTCCTCGACCCCCAGGTGGGAAAGGATCTGGTCATACGCGGCCTGCCGGACGGAGTCGATGAGCGCGTTCGTCGTCGACGAGCCCACGGCCGGTCCGCCGCGCATCAGCGCCGAGAAACCGGGTCCGTGCTCGTCCACGAAGTCGAAGTACCGGCGCATCACCCGCAGCAGCCGCGCCCCCAGCGGGCCCTCGCGCGGCTCCGCGAACCGGCCCGCCAGATCGTCCGAGGCGCGCTTCAACGCGGCCTCGTACAGGCTGAGTTTGCCCGGGAAGTAGTGGTAGACCAGCGGGCGCGAGATGCCCGCCGCCGACGCTATCTCGTCGATGGAGACCTCGTCGGGCGAGCGGCGGCTGAACAGTTCGAGGGCGACGCCGATCAACTGCTGCCGTCGTTCCTCGACTCCCATCCTGCGGCGAACCCCGGTAGTCATGCGAACACCTTACCGATCGATTCCAGCCCCGAACGGACCGGAGAGGACCGACCGCGGTGTTCGACCTCGGGGCGTCACACCCTCCCACGCCGGCCGGTCACTTCTGGCGCAACACGTCGACGGACCTGCCGTCGTCCAGCTTCCCCTTCAGGTCGGCCTGGGCGCCCTGCCGGGTCCGTACGGCGAGCAAGTGGCCCTGGGAGGAGGCGCTGACCCCGCCCGTGGCGCTGATCGAGGCGGTGTCCCGGCCGCCGGCGGCGAGCAGGTACCAGGTGCCGGCCTCCGACTTCCACAGCACCCCGGCCAGCACGTGCGGATCGCGGGCGCCGCACGCGGGCACGTTCTCTGCCTTGGCCGCGACCGCCGCGTACTTCCCGCCGGGGGTGTGGAACTGGGCGAGCACGCGGGGCCCGTCGCCCCGCCAGGTCTCGGCCCGGGTGCACACCCACGCGGCCGTGCCGGTCGCGTCGGGCAGCGGCTGCTCGGCGTACTGCCAGGCGTTGACCGACCGGACGCCTTGCGCGCGCACGGAAGCCAGTGAGCAGGCCAGCGGCGCCCAGGCGCGCAGCCCCGCCGCACCGGACGCCTCCTGCGGGGCGTCCGGGCGGCCCGTGGTGAGGCGGGCGGGGGCCAGCTCGCCGAGGTCGGCCAGGACATGCGTGCCGGGTTCGCCGGTCAGCTGGAGCACGTTCCACGAGGTGCAGGCGCCGGACTGCTGGACCGGGCTGGCCAGCGGCCCGGTGACCCCGTCCGTGATGCCGAGGTCCATCGCCCCGGCGTCCGGCTTGAGCAGGTCCCGCTCGGCCGCCGCCTTCACCCAGGGCGCCGTCAGATAGCGGACGTTGCCGTCGGAGCGGCTGAGCACCACCGCGCTCGCCTCCGCGCCGGCGGCGCCGTCGACCCGGGCGAAGTCGAGGGCGGCCCCGGCCGCGGAGTCCTTCGGCTCGGCGTAGCGGGCGATGCGCAGACCGTCGTGGAAGATCACCACGCGCGCGTTGTCGACGTCGCCGGCGTAGAGCAGTTGCGGCGGTCCGGCGGGGCCGCCCGTGGCGGTGCCGGGGGTGGCCGAGACCCGTACGGACCCGCCCGGGCGGGCCCAGACGGCGAGGGCGCGGCGCAGGAGGGCCGTGTCGCCGGCCCGGTCGCCGCGGGCCGCCCATACGGAGAGGTCCAGCCGCGCGGAGGTCCGCCAGGCGGTGGGGGCGGCCCTGGTCAGCCTGCCCGGATCCAGGGCGGCCTCGGCGGACGGGTTCTGCGCGTAGGCGGGCGCGGCGGCGCCGTCGGGGCCCCAGCCGCCGCCCGGCAGGGCGAACAGCGCCCCGCACACGGCGAGGGCCGCCGCCGCGGCGAGCGCGGCCTTGGCGTGCTGCCTGCGCCGCTTCAGGTCGGTGGGCCGGGCCTGCAACGAACAGGGGTCGAACTCGGAGGAGTCGAGGAGCGCGTACTGGGCAGGCAGGCGGTCGGCCTGGCGGAGCGCTGCGACCGGGTCGGCCACGCCCGCGGCCTTCAGTACGTCCCGGACGGCGTGGTCCGGGAGCCTTTCCAGGCCGCGCAGGACGTAGGCGGCACGGGCCGGCCCGGACAGGGTCGCCAGCTTCTGGTCCAGGGCGAGTTCGTCGGCGCCGCCGGTGTGCGGGAACAGGCGCAGGCCCCACACCAGGGGCATCATCGGCGGCAGTTGGGCGCGTCCGGGCCGGATCCGGCGCCTGAGCGGGCGGCCCGCCCCCAGGGCCGTGCGGATCACCTGGAGGCGGACGAAGGCGTAGCCAGGGTCGGACTCGCGGCCGGCCGACTGGGCCGGGATCACGGACGCCGAGGACCGGCCCCGCGGCAGCGCCCGCTGTGCCAGCGCGTGCGCGGTCAGCACGCGGCGGCCCCGCCCGAACCCGTGTGGCAGCACCAGATAGGCGAGCCGGACCAGACGCGGATAGTGCTCGACGAGCGCGGCCTCGGCCCGCTCGGCATCGATGACCGGCCCGGGGGAGGACTTGTGGCGCGGGGCGACATGCTGTGACTGCACGTCCAGGCAAACGAGCGAGCCGGTCCTTGGTCACATCGCCGCCCGGCGGTCTCAGCTCTCCGGTTGGACCAGCAGCCTGGCGTAGTTCGCCATCGAGTGCTGGTAGCGGGGCAGATGGGGCGCGAGGGCGCCGAGGACGAGGGACAGGCCCTCGCGGTCACGGCCCAGACTGGACAGGCACAGGGCCAGACACGCCCGGACGGCGTCGTCCAACTCGTCGGAAGATCCGTCCAGTTCGGGCGTGAGCAGCTTGACGCCCTCCTCCGGATGACCGATGTTCCGCAGCGAGCTGGCCAGTTGGATCCTGGTCCGGCGGCCCCGGTAGCCGCTCAGCCCGCGCGCCAGTGCCTCCCGGTAGAGCGGCACCGCGCGGTCCGAGTGGCCGGTGGAGTCCCAGGCGCAGGCCTGCTCGAACGGGCCGAGCGGGCTGCCGTCGGGCAGTTCGGCGACGAGCGCGTCGATCCGCGCCCGGAACGCGGGCGCCTCGTCCTCGGAGTAGTCGTCGAAGCGGGCCCAGGCGGCGGCCACGCGGTCTTCCCAGTCCTGGTTCACCGGCTCACGCTCGCACGCGTGTGCAGGTGGCGTCCACCCGATTGAGCGCTGTGCGCGCCGGAGCCGTATCGGAGGGCGGCCCCTGCCGGGGTCCGGTGCGGCATGCTTGTGGCTCGTGCCGCCGGGAACGGAGTGTCGGAAGCGACCGGAGGAACAGATGAGGGTGACCCGACCGATGCTCGCGGTGGCCGGTGCCGCGGCGGCACTGGTACTGACGGGGTGCGGCTCCGGTGACGGGGAGGCGGCGAAGGTGCCGCCGACGGCGACCGGCAGCCTGGAGAGCCTGGCCGCCGAGGTGAAGTGCGAGCCGGACATGCAGACCGACGCCGACACCATCCGGCAGGCGATCTGCACCAACTCCACTGGCAAGTTCGTCCTCGCCACCTTCGCCACCGACCGCGGCCAGCGGGAGTGGATCGACGACGCGAAGGACTACGGCGGCTCCTACCTCGTCGGCCGCAAGTGGGTCGCCGTCGGCGACAGCGGCGTGGTCACCGTGCTTCGCTCCACCCTCGGCGGTGACGTGGAGACCGGCACCGACCACAGCGCCCACGGCGGCTGAGCCGCCGCCACCCTCAACTCACGGGCACACGGGCTCAGGGGCCCACGGCTTCACGGCGAAGGCCGGCGGCGGGATCTCCCGCCGCCGGCCTTCCTCAACGGATCACCAAGGGGTCACCGGTTCAGTGCGTCACTTGCAGTTCCGGCCCGAGTTGACGCAATTGGCGATCTTGTTCGCCAGGCCACCGGTCGTGATGTTGATGAAGTCGTCGTGGTCGGTGGCCGCCTTGTGCAGCTGCTCCGGGAAGCCGTCGACCGCGTAGGCGTTCTTCACCACGCCGTTCTCGATGGCCGGCTGCGGCGCGTCGTAGACCAGGCGCATCGTCAGCTGCGGGATGGCCTTGAACCCGCCGGGGCAGTTGCCGCGCTCGTCGGCGAAGGCCACGTGCGTACGGTGGTTGGCGCTGTCGATGTTCTGCCCGTCCCAGCAGCTCTGGAAGGCGAACGTGCGGACCATCTGGCTGCCCTGCGGGCAGATCGGGTACTGCTCCGTCAGCTGGACCTTGTTCTCGAAGCCGGTGCAGCTCCAGTGCGCGTTGGCGTTGGCCAGACCGTTGGTCGTGGTCTTGGCGTCACCGGTGATGATGCGCAGGAACTGCGGCATGGCGACGACCTTGCCGGTCGGGCTGCCGACGTACTTGATCTGCGCCTGGACGGGCTTCAGGATCCGGCCGACGTTGCCTTCCCTGCCACCGCCGTCCGCGTCCTGGTCGAAGTCCTGCGTGCCGTCCTGGACCCGGACCACCGGCCAGTAGTACGACGACAGGTCGTTCTTGTTCTGGCAGCTGGTGCCGCCCTGGAGGAACGTGTCGTTGCTCGCGAACGCGTCGATCTTCTGGTTGCCGACGTAGTCGTGCAGGTGGTGGGCGCCGTTGGCCACACCGGGCGCCACGATCACGTTGTCGGTGTTGTGGTTGCCGTTGGCGTTCACACCGCAGCGCGTGGTGAAGGAGCCGGTCGAGGCGTTGCGGTTCTTGCGGGGCTTGGCCGGGACGTTGGGCTGGACCGTGGTGATGTCCACGAAGTCCGCCGCGACCGGGCCGTTTCCGGCCTGACCGCCGACGCCCTGCTGCCCGTCGTCGCCCGGCTGGCCGCCGTCGTTCTGGCCGCCGTCGTTCTGGCCACCATCGTTCTGACCGCCGTTGTCGCCCGGCTGCCCGGTGTCCTGGCCGGTGTCGCCCGGCTGCCCGTTGTCCTGGCCGGGCTCACCGCCGCCCGCGTCCGTCTGGTTCTGCTCGACGGGGGTGCCGGTGCAGGGTGCGAGATTGTCCAGGTCGCCCGGGGTGTTGCCACCGGCCCGGTTGATCTCCAGCTTGATCCGGTCGAGGATCACCTTCCGCCGGTCCTTCAGCGGGCCCAGGATGGCGTTCTGGACGAAACTCGCGTCCCTCGCCTGCGCGTCGCGCGTGGTGGCCAGCCTCTGGTAGGCCTCGGTGATCTGCTGGTCGAGCGTGGCGAGTTCGCCGTCGACCTCCCCACGGGCCCGCTCCGGCACGGCGGTCAGCTTCTGGCCGACGTCCGGGCACGAGATCGTCGCGACCTGTGCGTTGACGGCCTTCGTCCGGTTGCCTCCCCACGCGTCGTTCTTCGACTCGTGCGCGGATGCGTAGTAGTTCGCCCAGACAAGCCCGCCCCCACCGAGCGCTAGGGCCGCCGCCCCGGCTATGGCCTTGGTGGCCAGCGGCATTCGGCGTTTGCGTGTGTTGCGTCCCATCAGTCTCCTAGCGAGGTGTTGATTTGTCCGTTGCCCCGCAAGGGGTCGGTTCGGGCTGGACCGCAGTCCTCGGGCTGGAAGCCCGCTGCTTCAGCGGTGGGTGGAGTCACGGTGCTCCTCTGACTTCGTTGAGGAGCACCCCCTTACGGGCGTTGAAGCGCCCAACAGAATCGGAGCGGCTCCCTCTCAATACGGGAGCCGCCCCGATCGTGTTCAGCCGACCCACGAATTGATGTGCGCTCCGTGCGTCACTCGGGCCGCAACTACCCCATTTCCGCGGATAGTTGCGGCCGCACCGGTTAAAACTTCGGGCCGCCTTGAGGCCGAGGATCTTCGCCCTGGAGCCCGAGCACCTTCGCCTCCAGGGCGGGATCCACGCCCACCGGAGGCCGGTCCGGCCGCTGGGGCGCCGTACCGCCCAGGCCCTGGAGCCAGGTCCAGGTGTCCGCGACCGTCTCGTCCACGGGACGGCAGCGCAGACCGGTCGCGAGGGCCCGGCCGACATCGGCACCGTGCAGCGCGTCGTGGCCCTCGCTGTCCGGTGGCATCCACACCGGCAGCTCCGTCCAGGGTTCGATGCCCGCGGCGAGGATCGTCTCCGGATCGGTCCAGCGCAGTTCGGCGTCCGCGCCGGTGGCCCGTACACAGGCCTCCAGCAGCTCGCCCATCGTCGCGTGCCCCCGCGGGCTGATCATGTTGTACGGCCCGCTCAGCTCCCCTTCCACCGCGCCGAGGATCCACGCGGCGAGATCGCGGACGTCGATGTACTGAAGGGGCAGGTCCCGCGGACCGGGCGCCAGCACGGGGCCGCCGCGCGCGATCCGGTTCAGCCACCACGGCAGCCGCCCGATGTTCTCGTGCGGCCCGAGGATCAGCCCGGCCCGTACGAGCACCGAGCGGTCCGCCCCGAAGGCCTCCACCGCGGCCAGTTCGGCGCCCAGCTTGTCCTGCGGGTAGTCCGTCTGCTCGGCACCGGCGTCGGCGCCCTCGACCAGCGGCGCCGCCTCGGTGTAGCCGGCTGGCGGGGCCCAGGCGTACACCGAGCAGGTCGACACGTACACATACCGGCCGGCGCGGTCCCGCAGCAGTCGCGCCGCGTCCCGGACCGCGCGGGGCGCGGCCGACCAGGTGTCGACGACCGCGTCCCACGCGCCGTCCGTCAGGGCCGCCAGCCCGTCGGGCGCGGTGCGGTCGCCGAGCAGCGACCGCACCCCGGGAACGGGCGCGTGCCGCCCCCGGTTCAGGACCGTCACATCCCAGCCGCGCCCGGCCGCCGCCTCGGCGACGGCCCGCCCCGCGAACTCCGTACCACCCAGCACCAGAAGTCTCATACCGGTGACTGTGCCCGTCAGGGCCGTGGCAGGGAACCGGGTTCTGCCCTCGGCAGAGATCAACGCCCCGTCGGCGGAGCGTACTTGTAGCCTACGCGGCGTACGGTCTGGATCGTCCGGCGGTGTTCGGCGCCCAGCTTGCGGCGCAGCCGGGCGATGTGGACGTCGACGGTGCGGCCGTCGCCCACGTGGCCGTAGCCCCAGACCGTGGTGACCAGCTGGTCGCGGGTGTGCACCCGGTGCGGGTGGGCCACGAGATGGGAGAGCAGCTCGAACTCCAGGTAGGTGAGGTCGAGTTCACGCCCGTCCACCTCCGCGATCCGCCGTACGGAGTCGATGCGGACGAGCGCGTCGCAGGTACCGGGCGCGGTGTCGGTGGCCGTCCCGGCCTCCGGGTGGTCCGGCACCGCCACCGGCAGGTACGGCGGCTGCTGGTCGGCGGGCACGAGCACCAGGTAGCCGACCATCGGGGGCCGGCCCGGCAGCCTGGGCAGGGCGTGCTGCGGAGCCGGCAGCCAGGTGGCGCCGGGCGGCAGGAGATCGGCGATCTCCACGACCTCGTCCCGGTCCACGGCCCGCAGCCGGTGCCGTGCGGAAGCGGGGGAGCGGGAGGAAGAGGGGGAGCGGGAGGAGGCGGAGGCGGGAAGGGCGGTGTCGGTCAGAGAACGGGTGGTCGCCATGACAGGTCAGCTCTTTCGCGGGAGAGGTTCGCCGGGGGACCGACGGCCGCGAGTTCGTGGTCGGGCGCGTCGGGGACGTACGTCGTTCCGCGCTGGCCGGAGGCCGGGGTGTACGGCTTTACCGGGCCCGCGCGCTCGGCGCGCGGCAACAGAGCCGGTCGAAGTCGTGGTGCTGACGGGAGGGCCAGAACGGCTCCAGGTCGTCGCGACTCGTCGCGACGCACTTCCGGAAGCCGACCATGCCCCCATTGAAGCAGACCCCATGTCCGGACAGGACCCTCTTCCCGCCGCTTCTCACTGCGCGGACACCTCCCCGCCGGGAAGCCGGCGCCCGGCGGCCGCGCCACCCGTTCGGATCAGACCTGCCCGGCCTTCTCCAGGGCGGTGCAGCAGGTGTCGATCAGCAGGCGCGTGACGACGTACGGGTCGACGTTGGCGTTCGGCCGGCGGTCCTCGATGTAGCCCTTGCCGTCCCGCTCGACCTGCCACGGGATGCGGACCGAGGCGCCGCGGTCGCCGACGCCGTAGGAGTACGCGTCCCACGGGGCGGTCTCGTGCAGGCCGGTGAGGCGGTCGTCGATCCCGGCCCCGTAGTTCTTGACGTGATCCATCGGCCTGGAGCCCTCGCCGAGCGCCTCGCACGCGGTGATGATCGCGGCGTAGCCCTCGGGGCCCTCGCGCATCGCCCTGGTGGAGAAGTTGGTGTGGGCGCCGGCGCCGTTCCAGTCGCCCTTGACCGGCTTGGGGTCGAGGGTGGCGGAGATGCCGTGGCCCTCGGCGGTGCGGTAGAGCAGCCAGCGGGCCACCCACAACTGGTCGGCGACCTGGAGCGGGGACAGCGGGCCGACCTGGAACTCCCACTGGCCCGGCATGACCTCGGCGTTGATGCCGGAGATGCCGAGCCCCGCCGTCAGGCAGTTGTCCAGGTGCTCCTCGACGATCTCCCGGCCGAAGATCTCGTCGGCGCCGACACCGCAGTAGTAGCCGCCCTGCGGGGCCGGGAAGCCGCCCTCGGGGAAGCCGAGCGGGCGGGAGCCGTCGAAGAAGGTGTACTCCTGCTCGATGCCGAAGACCGGCTCCTGCGCGGCGAACCGCTCCGCGGCCTCGGCCAGCGCGGTCCGCGTGTTGGACGGGTGCGGGGCGAGCGTGATGTCAAGGACCTCGCACAGCACGAGGATGTCGTCGCCGCCGCGGATCGGGTCCGGGCAGGAGAAGACCGGCCGCAGGACGCAGTCGGAGGTGCGTCCCTCGGCCTGGTTGGTGGAGGACCCGTCGAAGCCCCAGAGCGGCAGTTCGGCGCCCTTGGCGTCGTCGCCGAGGATCTTCGTCTTGGAACGCAGCTTGGCCGTCGGCTCGGTGCCGTCGATCCAGATGTACTCAGCCTTGAAGGTCACGGGCCACATCCTCCGGGGTCTCACTCGCGCGCGCTCACGGGCGGCGCGGCGCCGCGGCACGGTGCGCCGCGGCGGCTGTTCAGCAGCCTGTCAACGGGCGGTTTCCCGGCCGTTGCCCGAATGTGAACCCCGTGTTACCCGGCGCCGTTGTGGCGCGGTTCACGCGGTACGGGTGAGGGCCTGTCTGCTCCCGGCCAGGAGCAGACAGGCCCTCACCCATGGGGGTCGGCGTCAGCCCACCTTCTCGATCACCGCGCGCCGGATCAGGAACTTGCCCGGCTCCCGGACCTCCTCGAAGGCCGCGTCGTTGAGCAGGACGCAACTGCCGGAGACGGACGTGACCTTCACTGTGGTGGACTTGTTGTTGTCCAGGTTGGTGACCTTCAGCGTGGTGCCCGCCGGGAACTGGTTGCTGGACGCGGCCGGTGCGCCGCCCTCGCCGGAGAGCGTCACGGTGGAGCCCTGGCAGACCTGCTGGCCGGACGCCGCGACGCCGCCGCCGGCGTTCCCGGCCGCACCGTCTTGCTGACCGGCCTGCTGCCCGTTCCGCTGAGCGGCCTGCCGGCCCGCCTCCTGCCCGTTCTGCCGGCCCGCCTGCTGGCCGTTCTGCGCCTGCTGCCCGGCCTGGGAGTCCTGAGCCGACTCCCCCACCGTGCACCCGGACGCGGCCTGCTTGCGCTTGATCTCCTCGATGACCGCCTCCCGGTTGGCGATCCGCGCCTCGGACAGCGCGTCCGGGGCGGCCCGCTGGCCGTCGATGAACTTCTGGTTGTTGCCGAGGGCGGTGGCGAGCCCCTGACAGACCGTCGAGTCCGCGGCGGACAGGGTTCGCGGGGCCTCCGGCTGCGCGGCGTTGGACGTGGCGGCGAGGGCGAAGGCCCCGCCGCCCGCCACCGCCGCGGCCGTGACCAGCAGCGCGACCTTCTTCTTCGTGCTGACAGTGCGCCTACGCGACATGCGCGCCTCCTGAAGGGGTGGGGGAGCGTACGCCGCTAGGTACGAGATGCCGAACGAGGTTACTCAGCGGTTGCGGAACCAGTTGAAGTGACCTGTGTCACTTGAGAGTTGGTGAAGCGGCGCGCCGGGGCACGCGGCGCTCACCCGCGTCCGAGGGCGTCCCGTACCGCTTCCTCGGTCCGGGCCACGACCGCCGTGCCGTCGTCGGCCGTGATGATCGGACGCTGGATCAGCTTCGGGTGCTCCGCCAGCGCCGCGATCCAGCGCTCGCGCGCCCCGGCGTCCCGCGGCCAGTCCTTCAGCCTGAGTTCCTTGGCGGCGGCCTCCTGCGTCCGCGTGATGTCCCACGGCTCGAGCCCCAGCCGTCCGAGCACGTCCCGGATCTCCTGCGCGGTCGGTACGTCCTCCAGATAGCGGCGCACGGTGTACTCGGCACCCTCGGCATCGAGCAGCCCGACGGCACTGCGGCACTTCGAGCAGGCCGGATTGATCCAGATCTCCATGCGGCCACGGTACGCGAAGGACCCGAGGACCCAAGGACCCCAGGACTCCGGGACCCGAGGACCCACGGGAAACGGATGCGGGAAACCGCCGCGGAAAACCCGTGGAAACCCGTCTCCCGCCTGCGTCACTCCAGCCCCGAAAGCCCTTGTGGCCAGGGGGTTTTGTCAGTGCCGCGCAGTAGAATTGAAGCAGTGTTCGAGAGCGTCGCCGGGGTCCCTTCGCGGCGCTCCCACCGCGACAGGAGGATGCCTGTGGCCGCTGCCGCACTGAAGCCGAAGCCGTTGCCGACCCAGTCCACCGCGAAGCGTCCCGTCCTGCTCGACCTCCCCTACGAACCCGTGGCGAAGCGGCCGTTGCCGCCGGGGCGTCCGCGTGAGTGGTACGTCATCCACAACCGCCGTCTGAAGGCGATGCGGCTCGCCATCGCCCTGCTCGACTCGGGCGTCTACATGCCGCACCAGGCCCGCGACGAGACGATCCGCTCCATCGCCGAACTCATCGGCGTGCACCCGCCGTCGAACACGACGTGCCACATGGTGCGGGCGCTGATGCGGTACTCGCGCTGACCCCGTGGGGCCGGGCACCCCGCGCCCGCGGGGTGCCCGGCCCCACCCACGCCACGGCCTACGCCGCCAGCTCCTTCTCCAGCGGTGTGCGGAAGCGCGGTGTAACCCGTGTCGGGCCGAGCCGGTCTCCCAGCTCCCGCGCCTGCCGGGCGATCTCCGCCTCCGCCTCCGCGCCCACCCCTTCCCGGTCCAGGATCCGCCAGACGATCTCGCCGTCGGGGCGCTGGGCCCAGGCTCCGACGACCCGGCCGTTCCACCACACCGTCGGGCCGACGTTGCCGCTGCCGTCGAACAGGGCCGGCCGCAGCCCGGGTGCGAGGTACCAGTCCCGCTGCTGCCAGCCCATCGCCGTGGGGTCGAGACCGGGCAGCAGGGCCGCCCACGGTTCGGCCGGGCCGGCCACCGGGGCGACGTCGTCCTCGGTGACGTACGCCGTGCCCTCGTCCACCCTCACCTCGCGCGCCCCCGCCGCGGCCAGCGCCCGCCGCACGTCCGTCACCCGCCATCCCGTCCACCACTTCAGGTCGGCCTCGGTCGCCGGGCCGCAGGCCGCGAGCCAGCGGCGCAGCAGGTCGCGCTGGGCGCCGGCGACGTCCAGCTCGGGATGCTCGGGCGCGAGCGCCCAGCGGAACTGCGTGGAGGTCCAGGAGCCGAGCGGCCGGCCCCGGACCACCTTGCCCTCCACGCCCAGGACGCGCAGCAGCCGCGAGGAGACCGTGTGCACGCCCTCGTAGCTCTTCCCGGCCGCGTACGCGAACTGCTCCCGCAGCCGCGGCTCGTCCTGGGCGAGTTCGGTGGCCGTGGCCTGCCCGCGGCGGGCCAGCGCGGCCAGGGCCGACTCCTCGACCTCCTTCAGCCAGGCCGCGTCCGGCGCGCCCGCCTTCGCCATGTCCTTGATCAGGGCGGCGCGGGCGCGGGCGGCGACGGCGATGCCGGTCGAGGCGTGGACGACGGCGGTCAGCTCCGCCGGGAAGACGAAGACGGTGTGCCGCATGCCGTGCATCCGCACCAGTGTGCGGTCCTCGTACAGCGCGCGTTCGGTCTGCGGCACCGTCCCGGCGGGTTCCGCCAGGCGGGCGCCGACGCCCAGGTACACCGTCGCCGGGTCCGTTCCGTGCAGTGCCACCAGCGCCCGGGCGACCTCCTCCGGCGTCCCCGCCCGCGTCCCGGCGGCCAGCCGGTGCCGCAGGGCCAGCCTGGCCCGCCGCTCCGCCACGTCGATGTACCGGGGCTCCCCGCCCATGAGACCTCCGCCCGTAGTAGTGCCTGACGGCATCCTGCCCGACACCACTGACACCGGGCCCTCGTGCTGAGGAGTTCCGCAGGGCCCGAGGGGTCCCGCGGGATCGCTCACGGACCTCGCTCACAGGCCGGGGGCGCCCCACACCGGGAACCAGCGGCTCAGGTCCGGCTCGATGCGCAGATCGTCGGCCAGGGTCGCCTTCACCCGGAGTTCCAGCGGGTTGTCGCGCCGCTGCGCCTGGCCGGCCAGCGGCGCGAACGGGTAGAAGGTGCCCCGCTTGTACAGGTACACCAGCGCCAGCCGCCGGTCGGCGTCGTCCTGGAAACCGGCCAGGGAGCACAGAAGCTGGGGGCCGAAGCCGTTGACCTCCATCGCGCTGTTCACCGCGTGCAGGTCGTTGACCAGCTCGGGCAGCTGGTCGGGGGTGCGGCGGGAGACCAGCCAGGAGTAGCCGTAGGAGTCCTGGGACAGCTCCACGGGCGGCCCTCCGCGCTCGGCGTCGGCGTCCAGCAGGGCCTGGACCTCGCGGTGCGTCTGCTCGAAGGCGGCACCCTCGACCGTGGCGAAGCACACCGCGCCCTGCCCGGTCGGGGTGAAGCCGGCCGCCGCCTGAAGGGTGATGGCCGCCGACGGCAGCGCGAACAGCTGGTCCAGGTCGGGCAGGGCGGGTTTGGTACGGCCGAGCAGAATGTCCAGGAGCCCCATCCTCAGCCCGCCTTCCCCGGCGTCGCGGCCTCGCCCAGCTCGGTGGAGATCTGCGCCAGCTGCTCCAGCCGCCGCTCCAGGCTCGGGTGGGTGGAGAACAGCCGGGAGATGCCGGGCTCGGAGCCCAGCGCCGGCGTGAAGTAGAAGGCGTTGAAGGCCTGTGCGGTGCGCAGGTCCTCGGACGGGATCCGCCCGATGTCACCGGTCACCTTGGTGAGCGCGGCGGCGAGCGCCGAGGGCCGGCCGGTCAGCAGCGCCGCCGCGCGGTCCGCGGCCAGCTCCCGGTACCGCGACAGCGCCCGGATCAGCAGGAAGCTGATCGCGTACACGGCCGCCGAGACGCCCATCACCATGGCGAACAGGGCGAGTGTGTTCTGGTCCTTGCGCCCGCGCCCGCCGAAGAGCTCCGAGTAGAAGGCGAACCGTACGACCAGGCCCGCGACCACCCCGAGGAACGAGGCCACCGTGATCACGGCGACGTCCTTGTGCGCCACGTGCGACAGCTCGTGCGCGAGAACGCCCTCCAGCTCGGCCGGTTCCAGCCGCCGCAGCAGTCCCGTGGTCACGCACACCACGGCGTTGTCCGGGTTCCGCCCGGTCGCGAACGCGTTCGGCATGTCCATGCTGGACACGGCGACGGTCGGCTTGGGCATGTCCGCCATGGCGCACAGCCGGTCGACCACCGCGTGCAGCTCGGGATACTCCTCCCGCTCCACCACCCGGCCGTGCATCGCGAACAGGGCGATCCGGTCGGAGAACCAGTACTGGGCGGCGAGCACGCCGGCCGCGATCACCACGACCAGCACCCAGGACTTCAGCAACACGATCAGCACGGCCACGAACGCCACGTACAGCAGCCCGAGCAGGAACAGCGTGACCCCCATGCGCACGGTCAGCCGTCGGTCGCTCCGGAAGCGGCTCTGCATCTTGCATCACCCCGCAGTCAAGGCACTCGTCCCGCCATCCAGTGTGCACCTGGGGATGCCCATGAAGCGGTCCTGATCGGCTCCAGGAGGAGCAAAAGCCGCCTGTGAGTGCAGGTGCGCGCGGGGTGAGCGCGAGCGGCCTCCCCGGCCCCGGAAGACTCGGAGGCCCCTCAGAAGACTTGGAGGACTCAGAGGCGGCCGTGCGTCTGCGCGTACCCGAGCAGCACGATCACCGCGGCGACGCAGCCGAGGACCACGACCGTGGATATCCACGAGGAGCGGCGCGGTGCGACCGGGTCCGGGTCGGCGCGAAACGGGACCGGCCCCGGCGGATCGTGCTTCCACCGCGCGGCGAGCATACGGGCACGGGCGGACGGCTCCTTGTGCTCGGCGGCGCGCGCCCACCGATGATCGAACTCCCGCTCGAGGTCGTCGTTCTCGGTCATCCCCGTTACCTCTCCGGTCCTTATCCGTGCTTGATACCGACGAGGAATCATCCCCTGACTGCGGGAGTGCTGTGAAGCGATCGTCACTGTGAGGCGATCGCTCGAGATGCTGTGTGCTCACCGGGAGGCTAGCCTCTATGGGTGAGGGCGGCGGTCCGGGAACAGGCCCGGCGTCGACCGAAGACCCTGCTCACGGGGCTGACAGCGCGACCGCGCGAGCCCCCCGCCTGTACTCGCGCCAACTCCTACGACCGCGCCGCCGAACCCTTTCCGGCTGCGGCCGCGGCCCTTCTTCTCGTGCCCGAAAACGCACGAGGGGGTGGAAAGGAAGGTATTTCCATGAAAGCACAGCGTGCAAGGCGTCTCCTCACAATGTCCGCAGTCGGTGTTCTGATGGCGGCCGGCACCGCCCTCGGCGCGGCGGGCACGGCCTCGGCAGCGACCCCGGCTACGACTCCGGCCCATCTCTCCACCGTCTCCACCAGCGTCAACCACGGTGGCGGTTGGGGTTGCGGTCGGTGGTCCCGCTGGTGCGGCGGCGGTTTCGGCCGCGGCGGCTTCTTCGGCCCCGGCTACGGCGGCTTCGGGGGCTACGGCGGCTACGGCTTCGGCGGCTACGGCTTCGGCGGCTACGGGTACGGCTTCGGCGGCGGCCCGGTGGTGGTCGTGGTCCGCTGACGGACAACACGGCCAAGGGCCGCCCCCCGGTACCCGGGGGGCGGCCCTCACCATGAGGCCTGCCGATCGCCCCGGCCACTTCCGGTGGAGGAGTCCCGTCTCCGCGTGGAACCGACCGCGGCTGACGGCGTTCAGGGCGAGCAGGAGACCCGTGCCGCCCAGCGTGAGTACCAGGTCACGTCGCGTGCAGAGCGTGGCCGGGTGGACCTGCGTGAGCGTGTCCTGGGTGGTACCCGTGGTGACACGGAGCAGCTCTCGCCGCGGGCACCTCGGGGGCGATCGTGCCTGACGCGAGAGAGGTCGGGATTGGTGTGAAACTGGGCGCGGAAGGTGGTGATCCCGGTGTCGGACCCACCGCATGCGTCCGCCGGTCCCGACGTCGCCGTCGACGAGCGTCGGCTGGAAGAGCTGATCATCGAGGCGCAGACGGCCCTGCCGTTCGAGCTTTCCGCTCTGGCGAACCGGTGCGCCTCAGTCCTCGGCCTGGACACCGCGCTGATCTACCTCGTCGACCTGCAGCAACGGCTGCTCATCCCACTCGACGAGGCCTTGGAGCCGCTACCGGTGACCGACTCGCCGGCCGGCTGGGCGTACCGCACCATCTCCCCGCAGGTGGCCGACGCCGACAACGGCGTGATCGTATGGATGCCTCTGGTGGACGGCGCGGAGCGGCTGGGCGTGCTGGCGGTGCGGACCGCCGCGCTCGACGGGGTGGGTATCCGCCGCAGCCGGATGCTGGCCCATCTGTTCGCCATGCTGATCACTTCCAAGCGCGCCTACAGCGACTGGCTCGCCGCCCGCACTCGCACCGCGACCATGCGGTTGCCCACCGAGATGCTGCGGGCCTTCCTGCCACCCCGCACCATCGGCAGCAGCAGGTGCGTCTCGACCGCGGTCCTGGAACCGGCGTACGACATCGCCGGCGACGCCTTCGACCACTCGGTGGTCAAGAACGTGCTGCACACCATGATCCTCGACTCCATGGGCCACGATCTGGCCTCCGGCCTGACCACGTCGGTCGCCATGGCAGCGGCGCGGAACACCCGCCGCGGCGGTGGCGAACTGGCCGACGTCGTCGGCTCCGTCGACCAGGCGCTCGCCCGGTGGCTGCCCGACCATTTCTGCACCGGCGTGCTGTGCCGCCTCGACGCGGAAACCGGGGTGCTGCACTGGGTCAACTGCGGTCACCCGCCGCCGCTGCTGATCCGTGCCGAGCGGGTGCTCGACGGGGCGCTGGACAGCCCCCCGCAGCCCCCGCTCGGCCTCGCCGGCGAACTCGCCCCGACAGCCCGGCAGATACACCGGACGACACTGAAACCGGGCGACCACGTCCTGCTCTACACCGACGGCGTTGTGGAGGCACGCGACACGGATGGAGTGGAATTCGGCCTCGACCGGTTCACTGACTTCATCATCCGCTCCTCCGCCGCCGGCCAGCGCCCGCCCGAGGTACTACGGCTGCTCATCCACGCCATCCTCGATCACCAGCCCAACCAACTGAGGGACGACGCGACCATCCTGCTGTTCGAATGGCGCCCGTAGCACCGATAACAAGGCCGTCGGCCGTGCCTCTCCGAACGAGGAAGAGCACGGCCGACGGCCCACAGACGGCCCAGGGGAGCGGTTACCCGCTCTGACCCGGGGCGATATCACACGTCGAAGTACAGCTCGAACTCGTGCGGGTGCGGGCGCAGCTGGAGCGGGGCGATCTCGTTCGTGCGCTTGAAGTCGACCCACGTCTCGATCAGGTCGGACGTGAAGACGTCGCCCTGGAGCAGGAACTCGTGGTCGTCCTCCAGGGCGTGGAGTACGGCCTCCAGCGAGGTCGGGACCTGGGCGACGTTGGCGTGCTCCTCGGGGGCCAGCTCGTACAGGTCCTTGTCGATCGGCTCGGCCGGCTCGATCTTGTTCTTGATGCCGTCCAGGCCCGCGAGCAGCAGCGCCGAGAAGGCCAGGTACGGGTTGCCCGAGGAGTCCGGCGCGCGGAACTCCACGCGCTTGGCCTTCGGGTTGGAGCCGGTGATCGGGATGCGCATCGCGGCGGAGCGGTTGCGCTGCGAGTACACCAGGTTCACCGGGGCCTCGAAGCCCGGCACCAGGCGGTGGTACGAGTTCACCGTCGGGTTGGTGAAGGCGAGCAGCGCCGGGGCGTGCTTGAGGATGCCGCCGATGTAGTAGCGGGCGGTGTCCGACAGGCCCGCGTAGCCGGCCTCGTCGTAGAAGAGCGGCTCGCCGTTGCTCCACAGCGACTGGTGCACGTGCATGCCCGAGCCGTTGTCGCCGAAGATCGGCTTCGGCATGAAGGTCGCCGTCTTGCCGTTGCGCCAGGCGACGTTCTTCACGATGTACTTGAAGAGCTGGAGGTCGTCGGCGGCTGCGAGCAGCGTGTTGAACTTGTAGTTGATCTCGGCCTGGCCGGCGGTGCCCACCTCGTGGTGCTGGCGCTCCACCTTCAGACCGTTCTTCGCCAACTCCAGGGAGATCTCCGCGCGCAGGTCGGCGAAGTGGTCGACCGGCGGGACCGGGAAGTAGCCGCCCTTGTAGCGGACCTTGTAGCCGCGGTTGTCCTCCACCGCACCGGTGTTCCAGGCGCCCGCCTCGGAGTCGATGTGGTAGAAGGACTCGTTCTCGGCGGTCCGGAAGCGGACGTTGTCGAAGACGTAGAACTCCGCTTCGGGACCGAAGAACGCGGTGTCGGCGATCCCGGTGGACGCCAGGTACGCCTCGGCCTTCCTCGCCACGTTGCGCGGGTCACGGGAGTACTGCTCGCCCGTGATCGGGTCGTGGATGAAGAAGTTGATGTTGAGCGTCTTGTCCCGGCGGAACGGGTCCACACGCGCGGTGGACAGGTCGGCCCGCAGGGACATGTCGGACTCGTGGATGGCCTGGAAGCCACGGATCGAGGACCCGTCGAAAGCCTGCTCCTCGTCGGGGTCGAACGCCTCGGCGGGCAACGTGAAGTGCTGCATGACGCCCGGCAGGTCGCAGAAGCGGACGTCGATGAACTTGACGTCCTCGTCCGCGATGTACTGCTTGGCCTCGTCGGCGTTCTGGAACATCCAGCTCCTCCTACTCCCGACCGTCCCGCCGGGGTGGTAGATCGTTGTGCGGCCGGTGCGGTGGCACACGCTGGGCTCGACCCTAGGGAGGGGTGATTTCCCGGGCGTGACCCGTTTGTTTCGCTGAAGTTAACCGGCTCGGGTGGCGGTCGCGGTCGCGGACACCCCGCCGACCCCCCTGATTCCAGCGTCGCAGTACGGTGGTCGGGTGGACAACAGGCAAGCAATGGGATCATGGCTGTCCGGGCCGCGAGCGGCCATGGAGGACGCCGGCGCGGACTTCGGCTACCGGGGCCGGCAGCTGGGGCTGCCGGAGCAGGGGCCCGGCTCGATCGCCGGTCCGGGACGTCGGCTCGGCGCCCTGGCCTTCGACTGGGCGCTGTGCCTGTGGATCGCCTACGGCCTGATCACGCACGGCTACCACCAGGCCACCAGCAACTGGGCGCTGCTCCTCTTCCTGGCCCTCGGCATCCTCACCGTCGGCACCATCGGCTTCACGCCCGGAAAGCGCCTCTTCGGCCTGCGCGTCGTCGCCCTCGGCACCGGCCGTGTGCAGCCGCTGCGCGCCCTGCTGCGCACGGTCCTGCTCTGCCTGGCCGTTCCCGCCCTGATCTGGGACCGCGACGGCCGCGGTCTGCACGACCGGCTGGCAGGCACGGTGGAGGTGCGGATCTGACCGCGCGCTCGTACGGCGTGTGAGACGTCCCCACGACGACGGGGGCGCCCGGAGTGGTCTCCGGGCGCCCCCGTCGTCGTAGAAGGTGTCTGCGGGGGATCAGCGGGCCTTCGGGCCGCCCTTCGGCATCCGCATGCCCTTCGGCATCGGGCCCTTCGGCAGCGGCATGTTGCTCATCAGGTCGCCGAGGGCGCGCAGCCGGTCGTTGGTGGTGGTGACCTGCGGGCCGGTCAGCACGCGCGGGAACTTCAGCATGGTCGTGCGCAGCTTCTTCAGCGGGACCTCGCCGTCGCCGTTGCCGACGATCACGTCGTGCACCGGGACGTCCGCGACGATCCGGTTCATCTTCTTCTTCTCGGCGGCGAGCAGGGACTTCACCCGGTTCGGGTTGCCCTCGGCGACCAGCACGATGCCGGCCTTGCCGACCGCGCGGTGCACCACGTCCTGGCTGCGGTTCATGGCCACCGCCGGGGTGGTGGTCCAGCCGCGGCCCACGTTGTCCAGGACCGCCGCGGCGGCGCCCGGCTGGCCCTCCATCTGCCCGAACGCGGCGCGCTCGGCCCGGCGTCCGAAGATGATCGCCGTCGCGAGGAAGGCGAGCAGCAGGCCCAGGATGCCGGCGTAGTACGGGTGGCCGATCGCGAAGCCGATCCCGAGAAGGACACCGAAGGTGATGATGAAGACACCCGCGAGTACCAGACCGATCTTGCTGTCGGCCTTGCGGGTCATCTTGTAGGTCAGAGCGATCTGCTTCAGTCGCCCGGGGTTGGCAGCCTCGGCTGCGTTGTCCTTCCTCGCCATGCCACGAAGTCTACGTGGCTCTCGGAGCGGCCCACGACGGCAGTGCCCGTGCGGGCCCGGGGCGGCGGGCGGAAAGGAGCGGGGGAGCAGCGGTCAGGGGCCGACGGCGGGGAACTGGTCGAGGACGCGCTGCGCCTCGACGCGGTCCTTGGCCCGGCGCCGGTCCTCGAGGACGGAGTTCCAGGCGTTGCGGCGGGCGGTGCGCTGGCCGCTGCTCATGAGCAGGGACTCGACCGCACGCAGTGCGTCGGTGACGGACGGAATCGCGGTGGCGCGAACGTGCGCGGCCTGCATGGGAGGTCCCCCTCATGACGGCTCTTGGTGTACGGGCTGTGAGTCCAGGGTCACTGCTTGGTGTTACCAGGGCGTGACCGGCCGGTCAAACACCGATGAAGCCTCGCGGCCGCGGGCCGAAAGGCTGACACGGCCCTGACCGGGCCGCTCATCTGCGGCGACGGTCGGGACCGCGTCGTATCGGCCACTACCGGGCAGTAGGCTCTTGTGCCCGATTTCACACACTCTTTCCCCCGCTTGCGGGACAGGGGTGGTGACGGAGGGTCAGCCGTTGTCAGACCGCCTGGGCGGCGATGTAGGTGCCCCGCTTCTCGACGGCCATCTGGTACAGCCGCCCGGCGCGGTAGGAGGACCGTACCAGCGGACCCGACATCACGCCCGAGAAACCGATCTGCTCGGCTTCCTCCTTCAGCTCGACGAACTCCTGCGGCTTGACCCACCGCTCCACCGGGTGGTGGCGCACCGAGGGGCGCAGGTACTGGGTGATGGTGATCAGCTCGCAGCCCGCGTCGTGCAGCTGCTTGAGCGCCTCGACGACCTCCTCGCGGGTCTCGCCCATGCCGAGGATGAGGTTGGACTTGGTCACCAGGCCGAAGTCGCGGGCCTGGGTGATGACCTTCAGGGAGCGCTCGTAGCGGAAGCCGGGGCGGATCCGCTTGAAGATCCTCGGCACCGTCTCGACGTTGTGCGCGAAGACCTCGGGGCGCGAGTCGAAGACCTCGGCCAGCTGCTCGGGGACCGCGTTGAAGTCGGGGGCCAGCAGCTCGACCTTCGTACGGCCGCTCTCGCGGTCCGCCGTCTGCTGGTGGATCTGGCGCACGGTCTCGGCGTACAGCCAGGCGCCGCCGTCCTCCAGGTCGTCGCGGGCGACGCCGGTGATGGTGGCGTAGTTCAGGTCCATGGTGACCACGGACTCGCCCACGCGGCGCGGCTCGTCGCGGTCCAGGGCCTCGGGCTTGCCGGTGTCGATCTGGCAGAAGTCGCAGCGCCGGGTGCACTGGTCACCGCCGATGAGGAAGGTCGCCTCGCGGTCCTCCCAGCACTCGTAGATGTTCGGGCAGCCGGCTTCCTGGCAGACCGTGTGCAGGCCCTCGCTCTTCACGAGGTTCTGCATCTTCGTGTACTCGGGACCCATTTTCGCCCGGGTCTTGATCCACTCGGGCTTGCGCTCGATGGGGGTCTGGCTGTTGCGGACCTCCAGGCGCAGCATCTTGCGTCCGTCGGGTGCGACTGCGGACACGACCGGCTCCCTGTAGCTTCGATTCTTCGGCGCACACCAGGGTACGCCCGTGCTTGTTGCGCCCCGTCGGTGAGGCCAACCTGCGGGCCTGGGGGATCATTCCCCCGGGCGGGCCCCGGTCAGGCGGTGACCCTCTCGATCTCCCGCGGCTTCAGGTCCGCGTTCTCCAGGACGTCCCGCAGGTGCCGTTCGACGACCGGCAGCACCTCTTCGATCGTGACGTCCCGGCCGAGCTCGGCCGCCAGCGAGGCGACGCCGGCGTCCCGGATCCCGCACGGGATGATCTTGTCGAACCACTTGTTGTCCGGGTTCACGTTGAGCGCGAAGCCGTGCATCGTGACGCCCTTGGCGACCCGGATGCCGATGGCCGCGATCTTGCGGTCCTCGCGGCGCTGGCCGGCGTTGGAGGGCGCGTACTCCGGGCCGTTCAGGCGGGGGTCGAACTCCTCGTCGGCCAGGCGCGGGTCGAAGTCCAGGGACAGCCCGCCCAGGGCGGGCCGCTGCTCGACCGGGTCGCCGAGCACCCACACTCCGCTGCGACCCTCGACGCGGGTGGTCTCCAGGCCGAAGTCCGCGCAGGCGCGGATCAGCGCCTCCTCCAGGCGGCGCACGTGGGCCACCACGTCCACCGGGCGGGGCAGCTTCTGGATCGGGTAGCCGACCAGCTGGCCGGGACCGTGCCAGGTGATCTTGCCGCCGCGGTCCACGTCGATGACGGGCGTGCCGTCGAGCGGGCGCTCGCTGTCCTCGGTCCGCCGCCCGGCCGTGTAGACCGGGGGGTGCTCAAGGAGCAGCACGGTGTCGGGGACCTCGTCCGCGAACCGGGCCGCGTGCACCCGGCGCTGCTCGTCCCAGGCCTCGACGTAGTCAACGGCCTCGGCACCGAATCCCATGCGGACGAACCGCAGCTCACTCACGGCAAACGCCTCCCCGGAAGGTGGTAAGGCACGAAACGTGCCCACGTCACTGTACGTCCGGCCGGCAAGCGTCAGCCCCGCGGGCAATCCTCACACGATCGGATGAATGGTGGTCGAACTCTGCGGTCAGTTGCTCACTCTCCGCTACATTCGCGCCGTTCATGAGGCCATAAGGGCTGCTCACAGGCAATCCGGGCGCCACGCGGCCGCGTGGCTGCCCGAGAGGCAGGAGACCGCACCGCAGATGACGGAACGACCCGCGCAGCGCACTCCCAACCGCCAGCTCGCCGCGCTCATCGCAGAGGCGGGGTTCTCCAACGCGGGTCTGGCCCGTCGCGTCGACCAGCTCGGCCTCGAACACGGGCTGGACCTGAGATACGACAAGACGTCGGTCACCCGCTGGCTGCGCGGCCAGCAGCCGCGGGGCACCACGCCCGCCCTCATCGCGGAGGTCTTCACCCGGCGTCTGGGCCGCCGCCTGACCGCGCAGGACCTCGGCCTGGACGCCTGCGCCCCGGTGTACGCGGGGCTGGAGTTCGCCGCCACCCCGGAGGAGGCCGTCGACATCATCGGCGGGCTGTGGCGCAAGGACTGCGGCAGCCACGCCGAACTGCGCAGGATCGCCTTCACCCCGGCGGGTCTCGTCGTGCCCAGCCGGGACTGGCTGATCGGCCGGGCCGACGACAGGGTCGCCCGGGCGGAGGCACCGGCCACCCGGGTCCCCGCCCAGGGGCACCCGGACCGGCCCGCCCTCGTCGTGCCCGACCCCTCGGCGCCCGGCGTGCCACGGCAGCGCGGCCGGGCCGAACGGGGTCCGGCCGGGCGGGAGGCGGGCCTGAGGGTCACCGCCGGCGACATCGCCGCCCTGCGCTCGGTCGGCGAGCTGTTCCGCACCCTCGACGACCTGTACGGCGGCGGCCACGCCCGCCAGGCCCTCGTGCGCTACCTGGAGCACGAGTGCGAGCCGATGCTGCGCGGCACCTACGGCGAGCAGACCGGCCGCCGGCTCTTCGGGGCCGCCGCCGACCTGACCCGGCTGGCCGGCTGGACGTCGTACGACATCGCCGCGCACGGGCTCGCCCAGCGCTACTTCGTGCAGGCGCTGCGGCTCGCCCAGGCCGCCGGGGACCGGCCCTACGGCGCTTATGTGCTGGTCACCATGAGCCGGCAGGCCGTCTACCTCGGACACGGGCGGGAGGCCGTGCAGCTCGCACGGGTGGCCCAGCAGGGGCTCGGCGGCTCCGCCCCGCCCGCCGTGCAGGCGCTGCTGCACGCCGCCGAGGCGCGCGGGCACGGCGTGCTGGGCGAGGTGCGCGCCTGCACCGCGTCCCTGCTGCGCGCCGAGCGCTCCCTGGAGGCGGCCCGGCCCGGGGACGAGGTGCCCTCCTGGGCGCGCTTCGACGAGGCCCAGCTGGCCGATGAGTCCGGGCACTGCCACCGGGACCTCCAGCAGTACCGCGCCGCCGCGCAGCATGCCGAACGCGCCCTGCGGCTGCGCGCCCCGGCGCACGCCCGCAGCCGGCTGTTCTGCCGGGTGGTCCTGGCCACCGCCCGCCTCGGCCTCGGCGACCTGGACCAGGCCTGCCGCCTGGCCGCCGAGGCGGCGACCCAGGCCGCGGACATGCGTTCGGTCCGGGCGGTGGAGTACGTCAAGGACTTCGAACGCCGCCTGGAACCGTACAAGGACGCGACACCCGTACGCGGCTACCGGGACAGGGTGGCGGCGCTGGGCTGAGTCTCCGGGACGAGGTGGCGGCGCTGGGTTGAGCCCGGGGGCCAAGGTGGCGGCGTTGGGCTGAGTCCTGGGGTGTGGCAGTGACGTTGGGCTGAGTCCCGGGACGCGATGGCGGCGTTGGGTTCAGGCCCTGAGACAAGGGCAGCGGTGCCGGGCCGAGTCCCCAGGGCAGGGGGCGGTGTTGGGTTGAGCCCCTGGGACAAAGGTGGCGGCGTCGGGCCGAGTCCCCAGGACAAGGTGTCGGCGCCGGGCTGAGTCTCCGGGCAACGGTGGGGGCGCCGGGCCGAGTTCCGGGACGAGGGCGCGGTGTTGGGCCGAGTGTCCGGGACCAGGTGGCGGGGCTGGGTTGAGCCCCGGGGGCGTGGCGGCGGCGTTGGGGCGAGTACCAGGGACCAGGCGGCGGCGTTGGGCCGAGTCCCCGGAACGAGGTGTCGGCGCCGGGTTGAGTCTCCGGGCAACGGTGGGGGCGCCGGGCCGAGTTCCGGGACGAGGGCGCGGTGTTGGGCCGAGTGTCCGGGACCAGGTGGCGGGGCTGGGTTGAGCCCCGGGGGCGTGGCGGCGGCGTTGGGGCGAGTACCAGGGACCAGGCGGCGGCGTTGGGCCGAGTCCCCGGAACGAGGTGTCGGCGCCGGGTTGAGTCTCCGGGCAACGGTGGGGGCGCCGGGCCGAGTTCCGGGACGAGGGCGCGGTGTTGGGCCGAGTGTCCGGGACCAGGTGGCGGGGCTGGGGAGCCTCCCGGGGCGCGGCGGCGGTGTTGGGGCGAGTCCCGGGACAACGGCAGTGGCGTTCGGTCGAGTCCCGGGACGGGGTGGCGGTGGCGGGGTGGGGCTTTTGATCAGGCGGCGGCTTTCGGCTCCGTCGCTGTCGGGTCCGCCCGGTCCATCGGGCGGCCGGCTCCCAGGTCGCCCAGGATCGCCGCGGCGGCCCGGTGGGCCGAGTGCAGCGCGCCCTGGACGGTGCTGGTGTCCCGGTGGTCGCCGCACACGTACAGGCCCGCCAGCAGCCGCACCGGGCGCCGCGGGTCGTGCGGGGGCCGCATCGCGGGGACGGCCTCGGGGGTGTGGTGCACGGCGAGCGTCTCCCAGCGGGCGGTGGACGTGCCGTAGAGGCGGGACAGATGGCGGCGTACGGCCGTGTCGACGTCGGCCGGGGGCACGCCCAGGACCGTCGACGACACCAGGGCGCGGCCGGCGGGCGCGCGGGAGGGGTCGACGCGGCTGACCACCGCCGTGTGCGCCACCGGGCCGCCGCGCTCCGCGTCGAGCAGCAGGTACCCGCCCGTCTCCGGGGGCTCGTCGGTCGTGTGGTGGACCATCGTCACCGGGTGGAAGTCCGGTACGCGCAGCCCGGGCAGCAGCTCGGCGGCGGCGCGCGCGTCGGTGGCGACCAGCACGGCCCGGCAGCGGATCTCACCGTGCTCGGCGGTGGTCACCGAGGTGGTGGAGACCGAGGTGGCCCGTACGCCGGTGTGCACGGTGCCGGGCGGCAGCGTGCGCGCGAGCAGCTCCGGCAGGACCTCGGCGCCGCCCTCCGGCAGGCACAGCCGGCCGGAGGCGAAGGAGTGCAGGGCCAGGTCCGCGCAGCGGCTGGACGTGGTGAGATCCGGGTCGCACAACAGGGCGGCGAGCAGCGGACGCAGGAAGCCGTCGACGGTGCGGGCGGGCAGGCTGCGGGCGGCCAGCGCCTGCTGGGCCGTCAACTCGGGGCGTGACAGCAGGCGTTCGACCGGCGTGGCGGCGATCCGGCCGAGCGCGGCGCGCAGCCGCAGCGGCGTGCCGATCCCTCGGCGTCCGGGCGGCGGACCGTCGAGGAACGGCGCGGCGGACGACCGGGGAACGGACGGCCGGGAGAGGGACGCACGGGCGAGGGACGACGGCCGGGGAACCGGCGAGCGGGGGGCGCTTGCCAGGGCGCGCACTACGTGAAGTGCGCTCCTTGCGCTCCCTCCGTGCGCCGGAGCGCCCGTACGGAGGTGCCGTCCGTCGCTGTGCAGCAGGACGCCCGGCGCGAAGGGACGCAGCACGAGCGCGTCGAGCCCCGGGCTCAGGGCCAGTTGGGGATACGACGTGTTCAGCAGCTGTCCGATCCGGTCGAGCCGGAACCCGTCGACCTTCTCCGTCGACATGCGGCCGCCCACGTAAGGGGCGGCCTCCAGGACCGCAGTCGTCACTCCTGCGCTGGTCAGTCGATGCGCTGCCGCGAGCCCGGCGACCCCGGCTCCCACGACGACGACGTCAGCCTGATACGCGGGCTCAAGCACGTGCCCCTCCTCGAGGTTGCGCGGCCGGTGGAGCGGTAATGCCCGCGACCGGCGTCAGGAATACCCGAGTTCGCGTCGAGATTAGGACCGCGCCGGGTCAGGGGCAGTCGCGCATCGGCAGGGCACGGTCGCACGGCGGTCGCACACGGTCGAAAGGTGTTCCGCGCGCGATCGCAAGGTGGCACGGCGAGCGGTCACAGGGGTCACAGCGCCGCACGGACGGCGTCCTCGATCCCCGGAAAGGCGAACGAGAACCCGGACTCCAGCAGCCGCTTCGGCACCACCCGCGCGCTGCCCAGCACATCGCCCGCCATCTCCCCGAGCACCGCGCGCAGGACCGGCGCCGGCACGGAGAACAGTGTCGGCCGTTGCAGCACCCGACCCATGGCCGCGGTGATCTCACCGTTCGTCAGCGGCTGCGGCGCGGTGAGGTTGACCGGCCCGGACAGGCTCTCGGTGTCCAGCAGATGGCGCAGCGCGGCCACCTCGTCGTGCAGCGCGATGAACGACCAGAACTGCCGCCCGTCTCCCATCCGACCGCCCAACCCTGCCTTGAACAGCGGGAACAGCCGTCCCCACGCCCCGCCCTCACGGGCCACCACCAGCCCGGTGCGGGCGAACACCGTCCGGACGCCCGCCTCCCGCGCGGGAGCCGCGGCCTGCTCCCACTCGACGCACAGCGCCGGCAGAAAACCGTCCCCGGGCGGCGCGTCCTCGTCGACGGCGCGCTCGCCGGTGTCGCCGTAGTAGCCGATCGCGCTGCCGCTGACGAACACCCGCGGGGGCGCGTCCAGGGAGGCGGCGGCCTCGGCGAGCGCCGTCGTACCGAGCACCCGGCTGTCCCGGATCGTCTTCTTGTACTCCCGCGTCCACCGGTGGTCGCCCACGCCCGCGCCCGCCAGGTTGACCACAGCGTCGCACCCGGCGAGCCCCGCCGCGTCCACGTACCGGCCGACGGGATCCCAGCAGACCTCGTCCTCGCCGCGGGCCGAACGGCGCACCAGGCGCACCACCTCGTGCCCGTCCGCGACCAGGGACCGCACCAGGGCACTGCCGATCAGACCGGACGCGCCGGCCACCGCGATTCGCGAACGTTCCATGCGTCCATCCTGCCCGCCGGGCCGCGGAAATCCCGGCGGTCCGGTCCGGTCCGCACCGTAGAGTGACCGTCATGCCGGTTCCCTGCATACGCCACGCCACATTCGACGACGAGGACGGTCTCGGCCGGCTCGACCGTGAGGCCTGGTCCACGGCGCACGCGGTCACCCCGCCCCCGCGGCAGCCCTACGAGCCCTTCTTCACGCACCGGTCGGGACCGCGCGACCACCTGGTCGCCGAACTCGGCGGCCGGCTGGTCGGCTACATCCGCCTCGGCTTCCCCACCGAACTGGCGTCGAACGCGCACGTCCGGCAGATCCGCGGACTCGCCGTGGCCGAGGAGGCCCGCGGCAGCGGGGTGGGCCGCGCCCTGCTGCGCGCCGCCGTCGAGGAGGCCCGCGGCCAGGGCGCCCGCCGGATCACCCTGCGGGTGCTGGGCCACAACACCCCCGCCCGCAAGCTGTACGAGTCCGAGCGCTTCGTGGTGGAAGGCGTCCAGCCAGAGGAGTTCCACCTGGACGGCACCTACGTCGACGACGTCCTCATGGGCCGCTTCCTCTGAGCCGCGGGGCCCGACTGAGCCGCGGGGCCCGACGGAAGACTCTGAGTCACGAGGTCACCAGCCGGCCCGTGTCCACCGGCGCGGTCGCGTGCGCCGCCCGCTGCGCGTCCGGGGCGACCTCGGCCGCCGTCAGGACGTATCCCGTCTCGTTGTCGGAGGTGGAGCGGGCGAAGACCACGCCGAAGACCCGGCCGTCCGTGGTGAGCAGCGGACCGCCGGAGTTGCCGGGGAGGACCGTGGAGCGGATCGAGTAGATCTCCCGGGTGACCGTGCCGTTGTTGTAGATGTTCTGGCCCGTCGCCCGGATGCGGTTCGCGACCGTCGCCGCCTGGAGGTTCAGGTCGCCGTCCTGCGGATAGCCCGCGACCACCGCCGAGTCGCCGCGCCCGGCGGTGTCGTCGAACCGCAGCACGGGGGCGTCCAGCCCGGGGACGTAGAGCACGGCCACGTCCCGGTGCGGGTCGAACAGCACCACCCGTGCCTCGTACGACCGTCCGACGCCGCCGATCCGTACGGCCGGATCGTCGATGCCCGCCACCACGTGCGCGTTGGTCATCACATGCTCCGGCGCGTACACGAACCCGCTGCCCTCGCGGCCCTGGTTGCCCGCGGCGCCCTCGATCTTGACCGTGCTGAACCGGGCGGCGTTCGTCGCGCTCTCCGTCACGCTGTCCCCGGAGGGCCGGGCGACGCCCGCCGCCGGCTCGTTCTCGAAGGGGTTGAAGACCTGAGGGAAGCCCGCCTCGGTCAGTGCGGAGGTGGCACGCGAGAACCAGGCCGGGGTGGTGTCCGGCATCGCGTTCTGCACGGCGCCCAGAAGCCTGGAGTCGCGTATCGCCGACGTCACCACCGGGGACGAGGAGGCGGCCAGGACGCTCGCCGCCACCCAGGCCACGATCAGCACCGCCACCGTGTTGGCGGCGGCCCCGCCGATGCCGTCGGCCACCCGCAGCGGCCCGCGGTCCAGCTCGCGCCGCAGCCGCAGCGCCAGACGGCCCGCCAGTTCGTGCCCCACCACGGCCGGCACCAGCACGGTGAGCACGGCGGTGACCGTCGCCGTGGTCGTCCCGCGCGTGACGAAGTCCATCACCCACGGCAGGATCCACACGCCGACGACGGCACCGCCGACGAAACCGGCCAGCGAGACGCAGCCGGCCACCAGTCCCCGCCGGTAGCCGGACGCGGCGTAGACGAGGATCACCAGCACCAACAGCAGGTCGAGCAGGTCCACTCACGCCGCCTTTCTCCTCGGATCCACACATACGCGCGGGACGGGTCCAGTGATCAGCCACGCGCACGTGGATCCGGGGACCGGCCACGTGTACGTGTACCACCAGAAACGTCCTGGACCGGGATGATGGTTCCACCAGGTGGCAGAGTGCACATCGCGGACGGACCGGAACCGCCCGAGGGTGGGCTCATGCGTGTTGTGCGAAGCGCCGGGCGGGCGCGCGGCTCGCGTCCGGAGCGGCCGCGCCGCGCTCTCGTGGCGCTCCTGTGCTGTCTGCCGGGCGTCGCCGCCGTCGGCGCGCTGCTGCTGTACGTGTCCGGCTCCGGACGGACGACGTCCGTGTCCGTGCCCGCCGCCGTGCCCCGTCCGGCGGCCCCGGCGCACGACGCGCCCCGGCCGCGGATCGTGCCCCGCTCGGCCTGGCTGGACGCCACCGTGCGGCGCGCCCAGCCGCCCCCGCGCTACGACGACAAGGTCGTCGCCGTCTTCGTGCACCACACCGACTCGCCCAACGGCTACGCCTGCGCCGACACCCCGAGCGTCATCCGCCGCCTGTACGCCGGGCAGACCGGCGCCCGCGCGTGGGACGACATCGGCTACAACTTCCTCGTCGACCGCTGCGGCACGATCTACGAGGGCCGCGCCGGCGGAGTCGACCGCGCCGTCACCGGCGCCCACACCCAGGGCTTCAACCACCGCACGGCGGGCATCGCCGCCATCGGCACCTTCACGGCCGGAACGCCCGTGCCGCGCGCCATGACCGACGCGATCGCCGCGCTGAGCGCCTGGAAACTGGGCCTGGCTGGAGTCGACCCGCGCGGCAGCGTCAGCCTCGTCTCCAGCAACGGGCAGAGCCGCTACGCGTCCGGCGCCACCGTCCTGCTCCCCGCCCTGGCCGGCCACAGGGACGGCTTCAGGACCAACTGCCCGGGCGCCGCGCTGACCGTACACCTCCCCGCGATCCGCGAAGCCGCAGCCCACCTCCAGAGCCGAAACTGAGCCGCCCTCCTGGCCTTCCTGGCCCTCCCGGCCCATGTGGCCTTCCCGACCCACCGGGCCCACCCGGCCCACCCGGGCTTCCTGCGCTTCCTGGGCCCCTTGACCCTCCCGGGCCCCTTGGTCCTCTGGGGCCTCTGGGCCTGCCCAGGCCTCCCGTTCCCCCGGGGTCTCTCGGGTCTCCTGGCCCTCCCCGGTCTCTCGGGTCGCCCGGGTCACTCGGGTCTCCCGGGCTTCGCGGGCTTCCCGGCCCTCCAGGGTTTCCCGGGCCTCTCGGGCCTCCGGGACTTCTCGGGTCTCCTGGCCCTCTGGTCCCTCTCGGGCCTTCCAGGCCCCTCCGCCCTCCCCGGCCTCTGGACTCTCACAGGCCTCCTGGATCTCACGGGTCTCCCGGGCCTCCTGGCCCTTCCGGACCACCGTCCAAGACGCCCCCGTGGGGGCCGTCACAGGAGGCCCGTGGGTGCCGGGAGTTGGTCGGAGGCGCTACTCACGGAACCGGTCCCACAGCTTCGGATAGCGCCGGGCGAGCGCCCTGTCGTCCTCGAAGTCGACCGGGGTGCCCTCCGGTTCCGCCGGGGCGGCCGGGATGCCGAGGTCGGGGGCGACCGTGCCGGTGAGCTGCTCGTAGGCCTCGTCGGCCGCGTAGCCGAGCTCCTCGCCGTCGCCGTCGACCTCCTCGTCGAAGTCGTCCAGCTGGTCTGCGAGCGAGTCCGGATCGTGCAGGGCGCCCTCGAAGACCTCCCGGCCCTGGCCGATCAGCCAGCACCGGAAGAAGTCGAAGGCGTCGTCGCTGGCCCCGTCCAGGAGCACCCAGGCGGCGCCCCACAGGTCCCAGCGGTAGGCCCGGTTGTACCGGGACTCGAAGTGACGGGCGAAGTCCAGGACCACCTCGGGTTCGCAGCCCAGCAGCCGCTCGACGAGCAGGTCGGCCTGCTCCTCCGGATCACCCTCGGCGGCCTCGCGGCTGCCGTCGATCAGCTCCCAGAACTCTGTCTCGTCCATCACGGCTTCAAGCATCGGCCCTCGCGCCGGGGGACGCACGCGGAATGCACCGGGCCGTCAGGGGCGGTACAGCGCGGCCAGCCGTTCGGCGTCGCGCGCGAAACGCTCCCGCAGCGCCTCGGGAGCCAGCACCTCGACCTCCGGCCCGAGCGCCGTGAGCTGGGTGTGGGCGACCTCTTCGGACTCCACCGGCAGGGTCACCGTCACCCACCCGCTCCCGTCGCCGCCGGCCGCGGCCCCGACGACCTCCAGCGCCGCCCGGGCCGGCACCGGCCCCACGGCGTGCGGCAGCCGCCGCAGGCCCTCCTCGGACAGCCGCACCACCACCTCGGCCCGCAGGACGGACCGCGCGAACTGCGCGGCCCGCTCCTCCCAGAAGGCGGGCAGGTCGAAGCCGCCGTCCCGTTCGAAGCGCTTCTCCGCGCCGGCGTCCACGGCCGCGAAACGGTCCACGCGGTAGACCCGGAAGGAGCCTGGCCCCACGACCCGGGCGCACAGGTACCACACGCCCGCCTTCAGCACGAGCCCGTACGGCTCCAGCTCCCGCGCGACCTCCTCCTCGCCACGCCGGTAGCACGCGGTGATCAGCCGGTCGTCCCACACCGCCTCCGCGACCGCCGGCAGCAGCTCGGGCGTCCTCGGCGCGCGGAACCAGTCGGGCGCGTCCAGATGGAAGCGCTGCGCCGCCGTACGGGAGGCGTCGCGCAGGGAGGGGAGCAGGGCCGCGGACACCTTCAGCCGGGCGGCCGAGGCGGCGTCCTCAAGCCCCATCTCGCGCAGCGCCCCCGGAACGCCGCTGAGGAAGAGCGCCTCCGCCTCACCGCGGTCGAGCCCGGTCAGCCGGGTGCGGTAGCCGCCGACCAGCCGGTAGCCCCCGGCCCGCCCCCGGTCCGCGTACACCGGCACACCCGCCTCCGACAGCGCCTGCGCGTCCCGTGTGACGGTCCGCTCCGACACCTCCAGCTCCCGGGCGAGCTCGGCGGCGGTCATGGCGGGCCGCGACTGGAGCAGCAGCACCATTTTGATCAGACGGGCGGCACGCATACGGCCATCATGCCGGGGCCACCGACGACGAAGGGGCACGGCCGCGGCCGTACCCCTTCGTCGTCATGCGGTGTGCCTCACAGGCCGTACTTCTCCCGGGCCTCCTTGACCGCCGAGGCCTTCACCTCGCCGCGCCGGGCGAGCTGGGCCAGGGCGGCGGCGACGATCGACTGGGCGTCGACGCCGAAGTGGCGGCGGGCGGCGTCACGGGTGTCCGACAGACCGAAGCCGTCGGCGCCCAGCGAGGTGTAGTCCTGCTCGATCCACTGCGCGACCTGGTCCGGGACCTGGCGCATGTAGTCGGAGACCGCGAGGACCGGGCCCTCGGCGCCCTGGAGCGCCCGGCGGACGTACGGCACCCGCTCCTCGCCGCGCAGCAGTGCCGCGTCGGCCTCCATGGCGTCCCGGCGCAGCTCGCCCCAGGAGGTCGCGGACCACACGTCGGCGGCCACGCCCCACTCCTCGGCGAGCATCCGCTGGGCGTCCAGCGCCCAGTGGATCGCCGTGCCGGAGCCGAGCAGCTGGATCCGCGGCGCGTTCGCCGGGACCGTCAGGCCCGCCGACTCCGCCGTGTTGAAGCGGTACAGGCCCTTGACGATGCCCTCGTCGACGCCGGGGGCGGACGGCTTGGCGGGCTGCGGCAGCGGCTCGTTGTAGACCGTCAGGTAGTAGAAGACGTCCTGGTCCTCGCCGGGCTCGGCCTGGCCGTACATGCGGCGCAGACCGTCCTTGACGATGGCCGCGACCTCGTAGGCGAACGCCGGGTCGTAGGTCAGCGCGGCCGGGTTGGTCGCCGCGATGACCGGCGAGTGGCCGTCGGCGTGCTGCAGACCCTCACCCGTCAGCGTGGTGCGGCCCGCGGTGGCGCCGACCAGGAAGCCGCGGCCGAGCTGGTCGCCGAGCTGCCACATCTGGTCGGCCGTGCGCTGCCAGCCGAACATCGAGTAGAAGATGTAGAAGGGGATCATCGCCTCGCCGTGCGTCGAGTACGACGACGAAGCGGCGATGAAGTCGGCCATCGAACCGGCCTCGGTGATCCCCTCGTTGAGGATCTGGCCGTTCTTGGCCTCCTTGTAGTACATCAGCTGGTCGCGGTCGACCGGCTCGTACGTCTGGCCCTTGGGCGAGTAGATGCCGAGCGAGGGGAACAGCGACTCCATGCCGAAGGTGCGCGCCTCGTCGGGGACGATCGGCACCCAGCGCTTGCCGGTCTCCTTGTCGCGGACCAGGTCCTTGACCAGGCGGACGAACGCCATGGTGGTGGCCACGCTCTGCGAGCCGGAGCCCTTGTCGAAGGCGGCGAACGCCTTGTCGGCGGGGGCGGGCAGCGGCGCGACCGGGTGGACGCGGCGGGCCGGGGCCGGGCCGCCGAGCGCCGCGCGGCGCTCCTGGAGGTAGCGGACCTCGGGGGAGTCGGCGCCGGGGTGGCCGTAGGGGACCTGGCCGTCGGCGAAGGCGCTGTCCGGGATGGGCAGGTCCAGCAGATCGCGCATCTGCTTGAACTCGTCCGCCGTCAGCTTCTTCATCTGGTGGTTGGCGTTCTTCGACGCGAAGCCCGTACCGAGGGTGTGGCCCTTGACCGTCTGGGCCAGGATCACCGTCGGGGCGCCCTTGTGCTCCAGGGCGGCCTTGTAGGCGGCGAAGACCTTGCGCGCCTCGTGGCCACCGCGCGAGAAGTGGAAGCACTCGATGATCTTGTCATCGCTCAGCAGCTTCGCCATCTCGGCCAGCGCCGGGTCGGCCCCGAAGAAGTCCTGGCGGATGTAGGCGGCGTCGCGGGTCTGGTACGTCTGGATCTGCGCGTCCGGTACCTGGCGCAGCCGGCGTACCAGCGCGCCCGTGGTGTCCAGGGCGAACAGCTCGTCCCAGGCCGAACCCCACAGCGTCTTGACCACGTGCCAGCCGGCGCCGCGGAAGAGGGCCTCCAGCTCCTGCACGATCTTGAAGTTGGCGCGGACCGGGCCGTCCAGGCGCTGGAGGTTGCAGTTGATGACGAAGGTGAGGTTGTCCAGGCCCTCGCGGGAGGCGAGCGTCAGCGCGGTGGTGGACTCCGGCTCGTCCATCTCGCCGTCGCCGAGGAACGCCCAGACGTGGGAGTCGGAGACGTCCTTGATACCGCGGCTGGTCAGGTACCGGTTGAACCGGGCCTGGTAGATGGCGGAGATCGGGCCGAGGCCCATCGACACCGTCGGGAACTCCCACAGCCAGGGCAGGCGGCGCGGATGCGGGTAGGACGGCAGGCCGTTGCCGCCAGCCTCCTGGCGGAAGTTGTCCAGGTGCTGCTCGGACAGCCGGCCGTCGAGGAAGGCGCGGGCGTAGATGCCCGGGGAGGCGTGGCCCTGGATGTACAGCTGGTCGCCAGAGCCGTCGCCCTCCTTGCCGTGGAAGAAATGGTTGAAGCCGGTCTCGTACAGCCACGCCGCAGAGGCGAAGGTGGCGATGTGGCCGCCGACGCCGTACTTGCTTCCGCGGGTCACCATCGCCGCCGCGTTCCACCGGTTCCACGCGGTGATCCGGGCCTCCATGGCCTCGTCACCGGGGACGGCCGGCTCGGCGGCGGTCGGGATGGAGTTGACGTAGTCCGTCTCGAGAAGCTTGGGCAGGACGACGCCGGCGCCCTCGGCGCGCTCCAGCGTACGGCGCATCAGGTACGCCGCACGGTGCGGCCCGGCCGCCTTGGCAACGGCGTCCAGGGAGGCCTGCCATTCGGCGGTCTCCTCGGGGTCGCGGTCCGGGAGCTGGTCGAGCTCGCTCGGCTGGATGGCGTTGGGGTCGGTCATGTCGCCGCCTTCCTCAGTCGAAGGGGGTTCCCTCATCGGTAAGGGTTCGGGGGTGCCCTAGGTCTTTGGCAGGACAGGGCGTGAGGCTCTGGTGGAAGCCCAGCGGAGACTCTAACTCCCTGATCGATGATCGATCAAAGGGTTCAAGCGTAAAACCCTTCGATTTCGAGAAAGTCGGCACCCGGTGCCTTGGAAACGGGCACGCGGTGCCGCTTTTTCGAAGGGTTTCCGCAGGTGAGCGTACAGGTGCTCGGCTGCCTCAAGCCCGCGGCGCGCAGCCGAGAACGTGCGACTTGACCAGTTCGGCGATCCGCGGATCCCGCCGCTTGAAGGCCTGCACCAGCTCCTCGTGCTCCTCCGCGTACGACTGCTGGACCGTCCCCAGCCAGCGGATCGACAGCGCGGTGAACACCTCGATGCCCAGGCCCTCCCAGGTGTGCAGCAGCACCGAGTTCCCGGCCGCGCGGACCAGCTCGCGGTGGAAGGCCACCGTGTGCCGCACCTGGCCGGTGCCGTCGGACCTGCGGTCGGCCTCGTACAGCGCCGCCACGTGCGGTTCCAGGGCCGAGCAGTCGTCCGCCAGCCGCTCGGCCGCCAGCTCCGCCGCGATGGCCTCCAGGCCGGCCCGGACCGGGTAGCTCTCCTCCAGGTCGGCGGCGGTCAGGTTGCGCACCCGCACGCCCTTGTTCGGCGCCGACTCGATCAGCCGCAGCGACTCCAGCTCGCGCAGCGCCTCCCGCACCGGCGTCTGGCTGACCTCCAGCTCGGTGGCGATCCGCCGCTCCACGATCCTCTCGCCCGGCTTCCAGCGCCCGCTGACGATCCCCTCCACGATGTGCTCGCGGATCTGTTCGCGCAGCGAGTGGACGACGGGCGCGGTCATGGAGGGCTCCTTCAAGGGGGGACCCACGGGCCCCCGGGGGGCGTTCGACGTTTAGACAATACGGCTGTCAGCGTCCGGCGGAAGGGCGCATACGGGCGCTTTCGTGCAGGTGAGACGAGACTTACACGCCGTCATGGCCAAGAAACGGCAAACGCGGCGCCCCCGCCCGGAAGGTTCCGGACGGGGGCGCCGTACTGCTGGGTCCCGGGTGACGGGATCAGAGGCCGAGCTCGACCTCGAACTCGCCCGCCTCCAGGATCGCCTTGACCGCCGTCAGGTAACGGGCCGCGTCGGCGCCGTCCACCAGGCGGTGGTCGTAAGAGAGGGTCAGGTAGGTCATGTCGCGGACGCCGATGACCGTGCCCTCCTCGGTCTCGATGACGGCCGGGCGCTTGACGGTGGCGCCGATGCCGAGGATCGCGACCTGACCCGGCGGCACGATGATCGTGTCGAACAGCGCGCCGCGCGAGCCGGTGTTGCTGATGGTGAAGGTCGCACCGGACAGTTCGTCCGGGGTGATCTTGCTGGCCCGGACCTTGCCCGCCAGGTCGGCGGTGGCCTTGGAGATACCGGCGATGTTGAGGTCACCGGCGTTCTTGATGACCGGGGTCATCAGGCCCTTCTCGGAGTCCACCGCGATACCGACGTTCTCGGTGTCGAAGTAGGTGATGGTCCCCTCGGCCTCGTTGATCTTGGCGTTGATGACCGGGTGGGCCTTCAGCGCCTGGGCGGCGGCCTTGACGAAGAACGGCATCGGGGAGAGCTTGACGCCCTCGCGCGCCGCGAACGAGTCCTTGGCCTGGGCGCGCAGGCGCATCAGGCGGGTCACGTCGACCTCGACCACCGAGGACAGCTGGGCCTGCTCGTGCAGCGCCTTGACCATGTTGTCGCCGATGACCTTGCGGATCCGCGGCATCTTCACGGTCTGGCCGCGCAGCGGGGAGGCCTCCAGGACCGGGGCCTTCTTCGCCGGGGCGGCCGGAGCGGCCGCGGCCGGGGCCGGGGCGGCGGCGGCCTTCGCGGCCTCGGCCGCGGCGAGCACGTCCTGCTTGCGGATACGGCCGCCGACGCCGGTGCCCTTGACGGTGGCCAGGTCGACGCCGTTCTCGGCGGCGAGCTTGCGCACCAGCGGGGTCACGTACGCGCCCTCGTCGGTCGGCTGGGCAGCGGCCGGAACCGCAGCCGGGGCCGGGGTGACCGGGGCGGGCGCGGCCGGCGCGGGAGCCGGGGCCGCGGGCTGGACCGGAGCCGGAGCGGCCGGGGCCGCGGGGGCTGCCGGGGCCGGGGCAGCGGCCGGAGCCGGAGCCGGGGCCGGGGCAGCTGCCGGAGCCGGGGCGGCCGGAGCCGGAGCAGCAGCCGGAGCGGCACCGGGGGCGCCGATGACGGCGAGCTTGGCGCCGACCTCGGCGGTCTCGTCCTCACCGACGACGATCTCCAGCAGCACACCGGAGGTGGGCGCGGGGATCTCGGTGTCGACCTTGTCCGTGGAGACCTCGAGCAGCGGCTCGTCGGCCTCGACGGAGTCACCGACCGACTTCAGCCAGCGGGTGACGGTGCCCTCGGTGACGGACTCGCCGAGCGCGGGCAGGACCACGTCCGTGCCGGTGGCGCCGGCGGGAGCCGCCGGAGCGGCGGGGGCGGCAGCGGGGGCCGGGGCCTCGGCGACCGGAGCCGGGGTGGGCTCGGCGACCGGGGCCGGAGCCTCGGCGGCGGCCGGGGCCGGGGCCGCGGCGGGGGCGCCGGAGCCGTCGTCGATGACGGCCAGCTCGGCGCCGACCTCGACGGTCTCGTCCTCGGCGACCTTGATGGAGGCCAGCACACCGGCGGCGGGGGAGGGGATCTCGGTGTCGACCTTGTCGGTCGAGACCTCGAGCAGCGGCTCGTCGGCCTCGACGCGCTCGCCCTCGGCCTTCAGCCAACGGGTGACAGTGCCCTCGGTGACGCTCTCGCCGAGCGCCGGAAGGGTTACGGAAACCGCCATGGTTTCGGTTGCTCCTAACGAATTACGGAAGTCTGTGTCGTCGCGCCCGATGACGTGAAGCGTCAGTCGTGGGAGTGCAGCGGCTTGCCGGCCAGGGCCAGGTGGGCCTCGCCGAGCGCCTCGTTCTGGGTCGGGTGGGCGTGGATGAGCTGGGCCACCTCGGCCGGCAGCGCCTCCCAGTTGTAGATCAGCTGGGCCTCGCCGACCTGCTCGCCCATGCGGTCGCCGACCATGTGGACGCCGACCACGGCACCGTCCTTGACCTGGACGAGCTTGATCTCGCCCGCGGTCTTGAGGATCTTGCTCTTGCCGTTGCCGGCCAGGTTGTACTTCAGGGCGACGACCTTGTCCGCGCCGTAGATCTCCTTGGCCTTGGCCTCGGTGATGCCGACGGAGGCGACCTCCGGGTGGCAGTACGTCACCCGCGGAACACCGTCGTAGTCGATCGGAACGGTCTTCAGACCGGCCAGACGCTCCGCCACCAGGATGCCCTCGGCGAAGCCGACGTGCGCAAGCTGGAGCGTCGGGACCAGGTCACCGACGGCGGAGATGGTCGGGACGTTGGTGCGCATGTACTCGTCGACGAGGACGTAGCCGCGGTCCATGGCGACCCCGGCCTCCTCGTAACCCAGGCCCTGGGAGACCGGGCCGCGGCCGATGGCGACCAGCAGGACCTCGGCCTCGAACTCCTTGCCGTCGGCCAGGGTGACCTTGACGCCGTCCTGGGTGTACTCGGCCTTCTGGAAGAAGGTGCCCAGGTTGAACTTGATCCCGCGCTTGCGGAAGGCACGCTCCAGCAGCTTCGAGGAGTTCTCGTCCTCGACCGGGACGAGGTGCTTCAGGCCCTCGACGATCGTGACGTCGGTGCCGAAGGACTTCCAGGCGGAGGCGAACTCGACGCCGATGACACCGCCGCCCAGGATGATCGCGGACTTCGGCACGCGGTCCAGGACGAGGGCGTGGTCGGAGGAGATGATGCGGTTGCCGTCGATCTGCAGGCCCGGCAGGGACTTCGGCACGGAACCGGTCGCCAGGAGGACGTGGCGGCCCTGGATCCGCTGCCCGTTGACATCGACGGAGGTGGGGGAGGACAGCCGGCCCTCACCCTCGATGTAGGTCACCTTGCGGGACGCGATGAGTCCCTGAAGGCCCTTGTACAGGCCCGAGATGACGTCGTCCTTGTACTTGTGGACGGCGGGCACGTCGATGCCCTCGAAGCTGGCCTTCACACCGAACTGCTCGCTCTCGCGGGCCTGGTCGGCGATCTCGCCCGCGTGCAGCAGGGCCTTGGTGGGGATGCAACCCCGGTGCAGGCAGGTACCGCCGACCTTGTCCTTCTCGATCAGGGCGACGTCCAGGCCCAGCTGCGCCCCGCGCAGGGCCGCGGCGTAACCACCGCTGCCACCGCCGAGGATCACTAGGTCGAAAACGGTGCTGGCGTCGTTCGCCACGTCACGTCCTCCATGCATGTGCGCCGTACGCCGGTCGTCGGTGACCGGCAGGCGGCTGGTGTCCGGCCGCTTGAGTTTCGGCCCTTCGGTGGGGGCCCTGTCCTGCCGACGCCCATCTTCGCACTTGTCGGGAGTGAACGAGACGCGGGGCTGGAGTGTGATACACCCCACGTCGCGTGGGCGCGAGCGGCGCCCACGCGGCACGGCCGTCGTCCGGCGGACCGGACGACGGCCGTGGGACGAATCAGCCGAGGTCGCCGGAGGCGGCGAGTTCGGCGAGACGCACGAGCGTGCGGACCGCCGAACCGGTGCCGCCCTTCGGCGTGTAGCCGAACGGACCGCTCTCGTTGAAGGCCGGGCCCGCGATGTCGAGGTGCGCCCACGTGATGCCCTCGCCGATGAACTCGCGCAGGAACAGGCCGGCGACCAGCCCGCCGCCCATGCGCTCGCCCATGTTGGCCAGGTCGGCGGTGGGGGAGTCCATGCCCTTGCGCAGGTGCTCCGGCAGGGGCATCGGCCACGCCGCCTCGCCGACCTCCTCCGCGGCCTCGTGGATGGCGGAGCGGAACGCGTCGTCGTTCGCCATGATCCCGAAGGTGCGGCTGCCCAGCGCCAGCACCATCGCGCCGGTCAGCGTGGCCACGTCCACGATCGCGTCCGGCTTCTCCTGCGAGGCGGCCCACAGCGCGTCCGCGAGGACGAGCCGGCCCTCGGCGTCGGTGTTGAGCACCTCCACCGTCTTGCCGCTGTACATGCGCAGCACGTCGCCGGGGCGGGTGGCGGAGCCGGAGGGCATGTTCTCGGCCAGCGCCAGCCAGCCGGTCACGTTGACCTCGAGGCCGAGCCGCGCGGCGGCGACGACGGCGGAGAACACGGCGGCGGCACCGCTCATGTCGCACTTCATCGTCTCGTTGTGGCCGGCCGGCTTGAGCGAGATGCCGCCCGAGTCGTAGGTGATGCCCTTGCCGACCAGGGCCAGGTGCTTCTTCGCCTTGGGGCTCGTGTACGACAGCTTGACCAGCCGCGGGGCCGACGCCGAGCCGGAGCCGACGCCCAGGATGCCGCCGTAGCCGCCCTTGGCGAGCGCCTTCTCGTCGAGCACCTGCACCTTCAGGCCGTGCTCCTTGGCCGCCTCCTGCGCGGCGGCGGCGAAGGCGGCCGGGTTCAGGTCGTTCGGCGGGGTGTTGATCAGGTCGCGGGCGCGGTTGAGCTCCTCGGACACGGCGGTGGCACGCTCGACGGCCGCCTTGTACGCCTTGTCGCGGGCCTTGCCGCCGAGCAGCACGGCCTCGCCGAGCGGCGCCTTGCCGTTGCGCGACTCGGCGTCCTTGCCGTTCTCCTTGTAGCTGTCGAAGGAATACGCGCCGAGCAGCGCGCCCTCGCCGACCGCGGCGGCGTCGGCGGCGTCCGTGACCGGCAGCGCGAAGCCGGCCTTCTTCGACCCGGCGAGGGCACGGGCGGCCGCACCGGCGGCCCGGCGCAGCGCCTCGGCGTCGTAACCGGAGTCCTTCTCGGGCCGCGGGCCGAGGCCCACCGCGAGCACGAGCGGGGCCTTGAAACCGGACGGCGCGGGCAGCTTGGTCACCTCGCCCTCGGCACCGGAGGCGCCGAGGGTCCCCAGGACGCCGGCGAGCTTGCCGTCGTACGCCTCGTCGACGGCCTCGGCGCCCGGTGCTACGACCAGGTCCCCAGACTTCGATCCAGAGTCCTTGGCGACACCGACCACGATCGCGTCGGCCCGCAGGCCGGGCGCCGCGGTGGTGCTGAGAGTGAGAGCAGTCACGGTGGTGAAATCTCGCTTCCCTGTGAAAGGTGGTTGGCCGAATTCGGGTGGGTCGACCGGGCCCGACCATAAGTCCTTCGTACGGTGCGGTCTTCACCCGGGCAGGCAAACACCCGTCACGAGCCTACGCGCGTCACGGCGCCGACGGCGGTGGCGGGAGGCCCGGACCGCCGGCCGGGCGGGCAACTTCCCTGCCTGGCAATGGAATCGGCGATGATCGTCGGACGTACGTCCGTCACGGCACCCAGGAGCCCGCCCGTTGAGAGCACTGATCCCGCGCGTCCTCGCGCCGACTGCGGCACTCCTGCTGCTCGCGGGCTGCGCCGCCCACCAGGACCGCCCCGGCGGCGACGGCGGCCGCGGTGACGGTGCCGGCCGCCCGGCCGCCGGGCACTGGCAGCCGCGCCCGGGCACGAGCTGGCAGTGGCAGCTCAGCGGCCGTCTCGACACTTCCGTACCGGCCGAGGTCTACGACATCGACGGCTTCGACCACCCGGCGGCCACGGTCGCCCGGCTGCACCGCGAGGGCCACAGGGTGATCTGCTACCTCTCGACCGGCGCCTGGGAGGAGTTCCGGCCGGACGCGGGGAGGTTCCCGGCCTCCGTCCTCGGCAGGGGCAACGGCTGGAAGGGCGAGCGCTGGCTCGACATCCGCCGTACCGACGTCCTCGAACCCCTGATGGCGGCCCGCCTCGACATGTGCCGCGAGAAGGGCTTCGACGCGGTGGAGCCGGACAACATGGACGGCTACAAGAACCGCACCGGCTTCCCGCTGACGGCCGCCGACCAGCTCCGCTACAACCGCCTGGTGGCGAAGCTGGCCCACGACAGGGGCATGGCGGTGGGCCTGAAGAACGACCTGGACCAGATCCCGCACCTGGTGGCGGACTTCGACTTCGCGGTCAACGAACAGTGCGCCCAGTACGGCGAATGCGCCGAGCTGAAGCCCTTCGTCGCGGCGGGCAAGGCGGTGTTCCACGCCGAGTACGAACTGCCGACGAGCCGCTTCTGCGCGCAGTCCCGGCGGCTGAGGCTCAGCTCGCTGCTGAAGAAGTACGAACTGGGGGCGTGGCGCCGGACCTGCTGAACCGCCCGGCTCAGCGCAGCGCCAGGACGACCAGCACCGTGGTGGCGGCCGTCTCGGCGAGCGCGCCGAAGACATCGCCTGTCACACCGCCGAAGCGGCGCGTGCAGTGGCGCAGGAGAAGTTCGGCGGCGGCCAGGGCGGCGACCACCGCCAGCGCCGTGAGCACACAGGCGTCGGCGCCGAAGAACGCGCCCGCCGCCGCGGCGGCCGCCGCGACCACGAGCGCCGCGCCGATCGCGCCCGGCACCGGGACCACCCCGGCGACCGCGGCGCCCAGCCCCTCCGGCCGGGCGGCCGGCACCCCGGTGCGGGCGGCCAGGGTCAGGACCAGCCGGGCGACCGTCGCCGAGACGACAGCGGCGAGCGCCCCGCGGGCCCAGGAGCCGTCGTAGGCCCGGGTCAGCGCGGCCACCTGGGCGAGCAGCACGAACACGAGCGTGATCACCCCGAAGGGGCCGATGTCCGACTGCCTCATGATCCGCAGCGCGTCCTCGGCGGGCTTGCCGCTGCCGAGCCCGTCCGCGGTGTCGGCGAGCCCGTCCAGATGCAGTCCGCGGGTCAGCGCGGCGGGCACGGCGACGGTGGCGACGGCGGCGAGCGGCGCGCCGGCGCCGGCGAGGAGCAGCAGCAGACCCACGGCCGCCGCCGCCACCCCGACCACGAGCCCGGCGAGCGGCGCGCAGAGCATCCCGCCGCGCGCCGCCTCGCGGTCCCAGCGGCTCACCCTGACCGGAAGGACGGTGAGGGTGCCGAAGGCGAACCGCGGCCCGTGCGGCGAGGGGATCCTGAACACGCGGGCAGACTACGGGACCTGCGCCGGCCCCCCGGCGGGCGGGCGGGCGACCGGCGAAGGCGGCACACTGCGTACATGGGCCACTGGCTGGAGCGGAACATCGTCGAACCCGGCAAGCTGCCCCTGCTCCTGACCCTGGCCGCCTTCGTCCTCACCTTCGTGGTCACCCGGGTGATCACCCGCCTGATCCGGGCCGGGAAGGGCCCCTTCGGCAACGTCAAGGCCGGCGGTCTGCACATCCACCACGCCGTGCCCGGTGTCGTCCTGACCATCCTCGGCGGTTTCGGCGTGGTGGCCAGCAGCGGTCGGCACGGCGCCGCCACGGCGGTCTTCGCGGTCGTCTTCGGCGTCGGCGCGGGCCTCGTGCTGGACGAGTTCGCGCTGATCCTGCATCTGGACGACGTCTACTGGACCGAGTCGGGCCGCAAGAGCGTCGAGGTCGTGGTGCTCACCGCGGCGCTGGTCGCGCTGGTGCTCGCCGGTTTCTCCCCGTTCGGCGTCAACAACCTGTCCCAGTCCGAGTTGCAGGACCGCGGGGCGGTCATCACGAGCGTGGTCGTGAACTTCGTCTTCTCCCTGGTCGCCCTGAGCAAGGGCAAGGGCCGCATCGCCCTGTTCGGCGTGATCATTCCGTTCGTCGCGCTGTTCGGCGCGATCCGTCTGGCCCGCCCCGGCTCCTACTGGGCCAGGCGCTTCTACCGCCACCGCCCGCGCGCCCTGGCCCGCGCCGGCCGGCGCGCCGACCGGCACGACCGCCGCTGGTCCGGCCCCCGCCGGGCGTTCCAGGACTGGATCGGCGGCAAACCGGACCAGCAGGCGGCCCGCCTGCCCGGGCGCAGATGACGCCGGGGCGCGCGGCAGCCGGTGCCGGGCCGCCGACAGCGCGCACAGCAGCAGCACCCCCGCGATCGCCGCCAGGTGCTCCTTGCCGGCCAGGTTCTGCTTCAGCCCGACCTCCAGCGCCATGGCCGCGGTCACCGCGCCCGCCGTGACGTACGCCCCGTAGCGCCGGCCGACGTAGACCGCGAGGCCCACCACGGCCGCCGACGGGCCGGTGTCCACCACCTGCGCGTCCGTGCCGGGCAGGCCGAGCGGGTGGTGCGGGCCGAGGGCGACGCCCAGGCGCGCGTACAGGGTTCCGGAGAGCGTGGCGACGTAGGCGACGGCGAGGGTCCGCGGCCGGCCCAGGCAGATCTCGGCGATGCCGAACACGCACAGGATCTGGGCCAGCGCACCCCATACCGGCAGGTCCAGCGCGGGCACGAACAGCGACAGGGGAGTGCGCAGCAGCGCGAGCCACAGCGGCTCCTCCGCCCTTACGGCCCCGAGGTGCTGGACCAGGCCGTAGCCCCACGACTGGTTCTGCACCAGATGGAGCACCGCCGTCAGGCTCACCGCTCCGGCGGTCATCGGGACGGCCCGCAGGCGCCGCTTCGGCAGCGGCTCGCGCACGGTGGCGTACAGCGGCCCCCATTCGGCGCGCGCCCAGCGGGCCAGTGCGGTCATCCGTGCGTCTCCCAGTGCCCTCGGTGCAGCCACTTCGGCGGTTCCGGCGGCTCCAGGAACCCCTCCGCGCGCGCCGCCGCGAGGCCGATGCGCAGCAGGTCCGCGCTCTTCTCGAAGAGCAGGAACCGCGGTTCCCAGATGGGCCGGTACTTGGCGTTCGCCCGGTACAGCGACTCGATCTGCCACCAGCGGGAGAACAGTCCGAGCAGCGAACGCCACAGCCTCAGCACCGGTCCGGCGCCGAGGCGCGCCCCTCGTTCGAAGACCGAGCGGAACACGGCGAAGTTGAGCGAGACCTGGGTGATCCCGATTTCCCGGGCGCGGCGCAGCAGGTCGAGCACCATGAACTCCATGAGCCCGTTGCCGGCGTGCCGGTCGCGCCGCATCACGTCCAGGGACAGCCCGTGCGGCCCCCACGGCACGAAGGACAGCAGGGCCCTCAGCTCGCCGCCGGCGTCATGGCACTCCAGCATCACGCACTGCCCGTCCCGCGGGTCGCCCAGTCGGCCCAGCGCCATGCTGAAGCCGCGTTCGGTGGGCCCGTCCCGCCAGTCGTCCGCCCGGTCGACCAGGTACGCCATCTCGTCCGCGGGGATGTCCTCGTGCCGCCGGACGCGCACCGAGTACCCGGCCCGACCGACCCGGTTGTAGGCCTGCCGCACGGTCCGCATGGCCCGCCCCTCCAGGGTGAAGCCGTCGACCTCGACCACGGCTTCATCGCCCAGTTCCAGGGCGTCGAGACCGTGCCGCGCGTACACCGTGCCGGCCTCCTCGCTGGCGCCCATCACGGCCGGGCTCCAGCCGTGCGCCCGCGCCTCGGCCAGCCATCCCTCGATGGCGCCGGGCCAGGCCTCCGGGTCGCCGAGCGGGTCCCCGGAGGCCAGGGACACCCCGCCAAGGACGCGGTAGGCGACGGCGGCCTTGCCGGTCGGCGACCAGAACACGCTCTTGTCCCGGCGCAGCGCGAAGTAGCCGAGCGAGTCGCGCTCGCCGTGCCGCTCCAGCAGCTCCCGCAGCCGCCTCTCGTCGTCGGCGGTGAGCGGGTCGACGGCGCGGCGGGAGCGGAAGGCGGCGTACAGGACGGCGAGGACCAGGGCCGTGGACAGTACATTGATCGACACGTTCACCCAGTTCGGGGTGTGGATGTCGGGGAAGCGGGCCTCGGAGGCGGCGACCGAGACCAGCCGCAGCGTGCCGTAGTGCCAGCGCTGGAGGTACGTCGAACGGGCCGCGTCCGGCGCCTGGTTGGTGACCGTCACCAGCAACGCGGCGAGCAGCGAGGAGGCCAGCAGCCCGCCGAGGCCGACGGCGGCGGCGAGCCGCGGATTGGCGCGGTCGCCCTTGGCGTAGAACTCGCGGCGGCCGAGCAGCAGCGCGGCGACGAAGGCGGCGGTGAGGGCCAGGGAGATCCAGTTCTGCGCCGAGCGGCGGATCTCCGGGAACGTCATGGTGAACGCGAACAGCGCGAGGAACGGCCCGGAGAGCGCCAGGTTCAGGATCCAGGCGGCCCGCTTGCGCCGCCGCATGGTGATGGCCAGGAACGCGGCGAACACGCCGGAGGCGAAGCCGGCGGTCAGCAGGTACGGCGTGAAGAGGTCCTCCTGGTTGTGGCGCCGCACGTCCTGCCCCAGGGAGACCCATGCCGCGCTGAGGAAGTTGACGAACGCGACCGCCCGCAGGTACCAGACGGCGAACGCGGCCGCCCGCCGCGAGGCCCCGCCGCCCGGCCGTCCCGCCTCGGCCACGCGAACCGGGCCCTGCTCCTCACGCACGGCAATTCGGGCATCTCCCATGAACAGTGATCATATGGGCGCCGCCTCGGCGAACGTCCCTTTTCACCCGCCGTCCGTGCGCGACGGGACCCGCCGTCCGTGCGCGACGGGACCCGCCGTTCGTGCGCGACGGGACCCGCCGTTCGTGCGCGACGGGACCCGCCGTTCGTGCGCGACGCGGCCCGCTGTTGGTGGGTGCAGGGGCCTGCTGCGCGTGGGTGGCCGTCCGGTCCTTCGCGGGTGATCGCCGTGTTCCGGTGCGGATCCCAGGGCGACGTTGCGCCGCGGTCGCCGATCGCCGGTCGCCGGTCGCCGGGCGACGGGCGACGGACGACGGGGGTGCGTGGCTCGGTGCGTCGTGGGCGCGGCTCTGCCGGGCTGTGCCCGTGCCGCTCATGGCCGACGGCTGGGGCCCGGCCGGGGCGGGTTCCGTCGAGGGCGCGGCCCGGCACTGCCGGTGGGCGGCGCCCCGTGAGCGTCCTGTCGCCGGGACGGCGGGCGACGAGGGCGTCCGGCCGGGCGGTGCCGGTGGGTGTCGCCCAGGTGGGCGTCCCTTCGTCGCGGCCGGCGGGCGACGGGGGTGCGTGGCTCGGTGCGTCGGGGTTGCGGCTCTGCCGGGCTGTGCCCGTGGCGCCCTGGCCGGTGTCCGGCCGGGGCGGTTTCCGTCCAGAGGGAGGAGGGGCGACGGCTGTTCCGCCGGGGCCGTTACGAGCGCGCGTCCGGCCCGTGTCGTGCTCCGGGCGTGCGGCTACTCCTCGGCTGCCTTCTCCTCGGTCTTGCCGTCTTCGGCTGCCTTCTCCTCGGGCGCCTTGTCCTCGGTCGCCTTGGCTTCCGAGTCGTCCGAGTCGTCGGTGTTCTCAGGGCGCTCGGGCAGCTCCGCGGCCAGTGCGGCGGCGCTCTGCACCAAGGGCAGCGCCAGCAGTGCCCCCGCCCCCTCGCCGACCCGTACGCCGTGGTCCACGAGCGGCTCCAGCGCCATCCGGTCCAGGGCCTTGGCCTGGCCCGGCTCGCCGCTGGCGTGGCCGGCCAGCCACCAGTCCGGCGCCCGGAACGCCACCCGCTGCGCCACCAGCGCGCACGCCGCCGACACCACGCCGTCCAGGATCACCGGCAGCTTCCGCACCGCGCACTGCAACAGGAAACCCGTCATCGCGGCGAGGTCGGCTCCGCCCACCGTGGCCAGCAGCTGCAACTGGTCCCCGAGGACGGGCCGGGCCCGGCGCAGCGCGTCCCGGATCGCCGCGCACTTGCGCATCCACGCCAGGTCGTCGATCGGCTCGCCGCCCCGGCCGGTCACCACGGAGGCGTCCGTCCCGCACAGCGCGGCGATCAGCACGGCGGCCGGAGTGGTCCCGCCGACGCTGATGTCGCCCAGTACCACCAGGTCCGTACCGGAGTCGGCCTCCTCGTCGGCCACCGCCACACCCGCCCGGAAGGCGGCCTCCGCCTCGTCGAGGGTCAGCGCGTCCTCGACGTCGACGCGCCCGCTGCCGCGCCGCACCCGGTGCCGTACGACGTCCTCGGGCAGCGACTCGGGCGCGCAGTCCAGCGCCATGTCGACCACCCGTACCGGCACGCCGAGCCGCCGGGCCAGCACGGACACCGGCCGGCCGCCCTCCAGCACCGCCCGTACCAGCTGCTCGGCACTGCCCGCGGGGCGCACCGACACACCCAGTTCCGCGACCCCGTGGTCGCCGGCGAACAGCACCGCCTTCGGCCGTTCGACCGGCCGCACCGGTACGGCCGACTGCGCAGAGGCCAGCCATTCACCCAGGTCGTCCAGGCGGCCCAGCGCACCGGGCGGCACGATCTGACGCTCCCGGCGCGCCTCGGCGTCACGGCGCAGGCCGCCGTCCGGGCGCTCGATCAGATCGGTGAAGTCGTCGAGATTCAGCGAGCTCATTCGCCGAACAGTACCGGCCCTGATCCAACCGGGCGGCGCCACATCGCCACCACACCCGTACGGCGTCTTTCCGGCCAAGATCCGGATCCCATACGTTCCCTTTGCAGTGACTTGTTCCGCAGTGACCCACCGGGAGCCGCCCATGCCGCCCCTGCCGTACGCCCCGGGGTTCTACGACCCGCGCCGCCTCGCGTACGCCGCCGAACTCGCCCAGGGCACCGGCCGTTTCCAGGAGCCGCCCCGTGCGGACTGCCCGTGGTGCTGCTCCGGCCGGCTGCGCACCCGGCTGCGCGCGCCGGACCTGCTCCAGCACAAGCCGGGCACGTTCGCCGTCGACGAGTGCCTGGACTGCGGCCACGCCTTCCAGAACCCCCGGCTCACGGCGGCCGGACTGGCCTTCTACCACCGGGACTTCGACGAGGACGCCCCGGAGGGACTCGCGGCCCCGGTGCTCGCCGCCCGCCGCGCCCGCCGCCGGCACCGGTCCGACGCGCGCCTGATGAGCACCGTGGGGGAGCCGGAGAGCTGGCTGGACGTCGGCACGGGCCACGGCCACTTCCCCGGGGCGGCGCGGGAGGTGTTCCCGTACACCGCCTTCGACGGCCTGGACCCCACCCAGCGCGTGGAGCGGGCCCGCGAGCAGGGGTGGGTCGAGGAGGCCCATGTCGGGCACCTGGCCGACCCGCACGTCGCGGAGCGGCTGCGCGGGCGCTACGACGTGGTCAGTGTCTTCCACCATCTGACCCATGTGCCGGACCCCCGCGCGGAGTTGCGGGGCGCCCTCACCGCGCTGCGTCCCGGCGGGCACCTGCTGATCGAGCTGCCCGACCCGCACTGCGTGCCCGCCCGGCTGCTGGGCAGGTGGTGGCTGCCGCACGGCCAGCCGCGTCATCTGCACCTGCTGCCGCTGGACAACCTCCGTGCGGAACTGGAGTCCCAGGGCTGCACCATCCTCGCCACCGACCGCCGCGCCCCGCACAGCCCCAACGACCTGTCGGCGGCCGTCGCCCTGCTCCTCGCCCACGTGCTGCCCGCCGCCGACACCCCCTGGCGCGACGACCCGCCCACCGGCCTCCCGCACACCCTGCGCACCGCCCTGACCGCCCTCGCCGGCCCTCTGGTGAACGCGGTGGCGCTCCTGGACCTCCTCCTCTCGCCCCTCCTGCGCCGCGCCCCCGGCCTCTCCAACACCTACCGCGTCGTCGCCCGCCGCCCCCTGTCCTGACCGGCTCTCCACCCGGCCCTCCGTCCGGTCCGCCGTCTGAACCGGGTCAGCCGCGCAGCACCAGTGCCTGGCCGGCCACCACCAGCAGGACGTGTTCGCACTCCGCGGCGAACGCGGCGTTCAGGCGGCCGAGTTCGTCGCGGTAGCGGCGACCGGAGGCGGTGGCGGGGACGATGCCCGAGCCGACCTCGTTGGAGACCGCCACCACGGTCCGCCGGGTGGTGCGCAGGGCGTCGGTCAGGGCGGTCACCCGTTCGCGCAGGGCGTTTTCGCCGCCGCCCGCCCACTCGGCGTCGTCCCAGGCGCGGACGGAGTCCATCGCGTCCGTCAGCCACAGCGACAGGCAGTCGATGAGCAGCGGCGGGCCGTCCTGCGCCAACAGCGGCACCAGGTCGCACGTCTCGGTCGTGCGCCACGAGCCCGGCCGCCGCTCCCGGTGCGCGGCCACCCGGGCGGCCCACTCGGTGTCCCCGCCGCGGATGCCGCCGGTGGCCACGTACAGCACGCCGGGAAAGCTCTCCAGCCGCCGCTCGGCCTCCACCGACTTGCCCGACCGCGCCCCGCCGAGCACGAGCGTGCGCAGGGGCACGTCCGGTACGTCTGGTTCGCCCTCGTGTGCCCCGACCGCCAGCGTCGTACCGTCCGGCACGGCCCGCGCCCCCGCCGCCGCGAGGCGCCGGCGCAGCTCGGGACCCGGCGGCACGTCGTGGTCGAGGTGGACCGCGACGACGTCCGTGGCCGGCGCCACCGCCCCGACCGCCCGCAGCTTGGCCAGCGCGTCGGGGCGCCCCAGCACGTCCGACAGGACCATGTCGTACGTCTCCGCGGAGCCCTCCTCCAGACCGGCCGGCGCGCCGCCCGGCGGCAGGTACAGCAGCCGCCGCCCGTCCGGGCCGGTCACCGCGTACCCGGTGCCGGGGGCGTCCAGCGCCACGGCCCGCACCCGATGCCCCGTCAGCAGCGTCAGCTCCCGCCCGTCCGGCACCCGCCCCGGCTGCGGCAGCCCGGCCGGCACCTCGACCACAGGCCCGTCGTGCGGGTGGGAAAGCAGCACCTGCGCCACGCCGCCCAGCGAATGCCCCGCCCGCGCCGCCGCGAACGCCGCGCCGGGGGTCAGGTCCAGCAGCAGCCCCCCGTCCACGAGCAGAGCGGTCGCCGCCCGCGCGTCGGCGCCGCGCGCGGTCGCGCAGGCCGCGCAGGGACAGTCGGGGCGGGGCAGTCCCGCGGGGGCACCGGTGCCGAGCAGAGTCACATCCACGGACCTGATTTTCGCCTGCCGCCGCGGGTCCCGCGCATCCGGCCGGGGTCTGTCCGGCGGATCGGGGCCCTGGGAGCGCGGCGCTCGCCGCCGACCCGGGCGGGCGTGCCTGATCCGCTGTACGGGGCATGATCCACCGCACGGGCGGGAAGCTCACGGGAGGCCCTAGTGCCGCGACCGGAAAGGTTCACCGGCTCGCGACGCCCGGCACGGCACCTCGCCGCGTTGTCGCATCACCCGAGTACATCCAGTACGCGGGCGATGCTCCGCCTTGCGATGCACCGCACCGGACGCCGCGAGCTTCCCGGCAAACCTTTCCGATCACGGCACTAGGCTGCGGGCAGCGGGCCGGACCGGGTCCGGCCCGCGCTGTGCAGTGTGCTCACACCAGGGAGGCGTACATGGCGGCATGGACGTGGCGGTTCGAGACGGCCGACGGGACGGAGGTCCAGCCCGCGGTGCAGCCCGAGGAGTTCACCACGCAGGGCGACGCCGAGTCCTGGATCGGGGAGAACTGGAAGGCCCTGCTCGACGGCGGCGCCGACCAGGTGTGGCTGTTCGAGGACGCCAAGGAGATCTACGGCCCGATGAGCCTGCACGCGGACGAGGCCTCGGCGTAGGCGGGCCGGGCGGCCGCCGGTGGCCGGCCGCCCCCGCTCACTGCTCGCCCAGCGTCACGTCCACCGTCTTCTGGCTGCCGTTGCGCGAGAACGTCACCGTGGTCCGCTGGCCCGGCCGGTCGGTGGCGAGCGCCTCCGACAGCGAGGTGATGGTGGTGATGTCCTTGCCGCCGACCTTGGTGATGATGTCCCCGGACCGGATCCCGGCTCGCGCCGCGGCCCCGCCGGCCTTCACGTCCACCACCGCCACCCCGGCGGGCTCGTAGTCCGTGTCGACGACGGTGCGCCCGGTGATGTTGAGCGCGGCCCGGCCGGAGTTGACGACCTTGCCGTACCGCACGATCTGGCCGGCGATCGTCTTCACCGTCGACGCCGGGATCGCGAAGCCGATGCCGGGCGCCGCGCTGCCCCCGAGCTGCGGGTCGGCGGCGGCGAGGGTCGGGATGCCGATGACCTGACCGTTCAGGTTCACCAGCGCGCCCCCGCTGTTGCCCGGGTTGATCGCGGCCGACGTCTGCACCATGCCGGCGATCGTGGCCCCCGTGCCGCCGTCGCTCGCCTCGCTGACGGTGCGCCCGGTCGCCGACACGATCCCTTGGGTCACGCTCGACGACAGCCCCAGCGGCGAGCCCATGGCCAGGACGATCTGCCCGACCTCGACCTTCCCCGACTCGCCGAAGGTGGCCGCCCTCAGCCCGTGCGGCACCTTGTCCAGCTTGACGACGGCGAGGTCCTCGTCCGGGTAGGAGGAGACCAGCGTGGCGGTGAGCGACGTCTCGCTGTTCGCCGTGGTCACGCGGAACGTCTTCCCGGTCCCTACGACGTGCGCGTTGGTGACGATGTGCCCCTTGTCGTCGTACACGACCCCGGAGCCCAGCTGGTTGCCGGACTGGATCTGCACGACCGACGGCAGCGCCTCCTTGATCACCCGCATGTAGTCGTTCTGCAGGTCGTTCGCCGAGGCCGTGGCGGGCCGGCGGGCGCCGACGGGGTCCTTGGACGCGGTGGCCGTCGCCCGCGGGTCGGCCGCGCTTTGACACCCGGACAGCAGCGCGCAGCAGACGAGGGCGGCGAGCAGAACGATCGGCCGCGGAGCACGGACGAGGGCACGCGCGGGGGAGACATCCATGCCCCGAGTCTCGCCGCGCGCTACGCCCCCGGCTCGCGGTACTCGCCCGAACGAGCGACGGCCATCGGTGGTCGGCGATGCACCCTGCACGGGTACGGCTGGCGGCCGGCGGTGCATCTCGCACGGGTGCGGCGGGTGGTCTGCCGCGCTCCCTGCACGAGTGCGGCCGGTTGTCGGCGGCGCGCTCCGCGCGGGTCAGTGGCCCACCCGGCACAGGCGCGGCTGGTGGTCAGGGCGCACCCTGCCCGGGTGCGGTCGGGGTGTCTGCGGTGGCCCCGCACGGGTGCGGCCGGTGGTCAGCTGCGCTTTCCGCACAGGTGCGGCCGGTTGTCGGCGGCGCGCCCCGCGCGGGTGCGGCCGAGTGGCAGCCGTGCTCTCCGCGCAGGGCGCGGCTGGTCGGCAGCGGCGCCCCCGCACAGGGTGTGGCTCGTCGTCGGCGGCGCGCCCCGCGCGCGGGTGCGGCGGCGTCAGCCGCGTACGCCGCACAGGTGCAGCAGGGCCGCCACCGCGCGGTAGGGGTCCGTCCGGCCGGCTCGTTCCTCGGCCGCCAGGAGTGTTTCCAGCGTCTCGGTGTCGGCCGGCGGCTCCGCGTCGTCGGCCGCCGTGTCCGTGAAGACGCGCACGCCGTACCAGGTGCGCAGCGGCGCCCCGATCCCGGCTAGGGTCGCCGTCAGGTGTGCGAGCCGGTCCGCCCGCACGTCCAGCCCCAGCCGGTTGCGGTACGCCGTCGTGTCGAACGCGGCCAGCGTCGACGGCCACTCGCCGGACAGTCCCGGGCGCAGCGCCAGCGCGTCGCCGTTGCGCACCAGCAGCGACAGCAGGCCGCCCGGCGCGAGCATCCGCGCCAGCCCCGCGAGCAGCGGGTCCGGCTCCTCGACGTACATCAGCACCCCGTGGCACAGCACCACGTCGAAACTGCCCGGCAGGAAGTGCACGCCGGTGTCCTGGCCGTCGCCCTCGACGATCCGCATCCGCGCCCGGATGCCCTCCGGCTCGGCGGCCAGCGCGGCACGGGCCACGGAGATCATCGTCTGGTCCCGCTCGAGCCCGGTGACCTGGTGCCCGGCCCGGGCCAGCCGCAGCGCCTGCGTGCCCTGGCCCATCCCCACGTCGAGCACCCGCAGCCGCTGACCGACCGGGAACCGCCCGGCTATCTGCTCATCGAGCTGCCGGGCCACCAGTTCCTGTCGTACGACGTCACGCAGTCCACCCAGCTTGTTCAGCCAGGCGTCCGCGGCACCCTCGGAGAAAGCGGTCGCGCTCAGGGCCGCTCCCCGCGCTTGACCTGCGGCTTGGGCAGCCGGAGTCGGCGCATCTGGAGGGAGCGCATCAGGGCGTAGGCGACCGCGCCGCGCTTGCCCTGGTCCGGGAAGCGCTCGTTCAGGCGCTTCCTCAGCCGGAAGCCGCTGACCGCCGAGTCCAGCACGATCAGGGCGATCACCACGAGCCACAGCAGCAGCGCGATGTTCTGCAGCGCGGGCACCCGGACCATGCTCAGCACCAGGATGACCACGGCCATCGGCAGGAAGAACTCCGCGATGTTGAACCGCGAGTCGACGAAGTCCCGCGCGAACCGGCGGACCGGGCCCTTGTCGCGGGCCGGCAGATAGCGCTCGTCGCCGCTCGCCAGCGCCTGGCGCTGCCGCTCCAACTGGACTCGGCGCTCCTCGCGCTGCCGCTTCGCGGCATCCTTGCGCGTCATCGACGTGTTGGCGACACTGCGGCGCTGCGAGCGCGCCTCACTCCGCTTGGGCGTGGGGCGGCCCTTGGGAGCCTGCGGGTCGCGGGTCTGCTTGGAGACGCTCACCGGTGCCTTGTCGGCGGCCGGGGTCTTCTCATCCTTGGCACGGCTACGGAACACAAAACCCAAGGGTAAGGGCTTGACCCGCATGGACCCCAGTCCCGCGGGGAACGATCCGGCAACACCGATCGTCTGTAGGGGGACAGAGGGGACGTCGCGAGCGTCGTCGCCCGGTGGTCAGGGGGACACCTCCTCCCTGCGCCGGAGCGGCAGCGGACGCAGTCGTCCTCGGGGATGACCGTATCCGCTCCCGAACAGTGCGGTAATGGTCGCAGGGCCCGTACTGTGGGTTCTGTCGCAGAGCTGTGAGCTGGAGTCCGTCAGAAGGGGGCGCGCGAAGCCCATGAGCGGTGTCATGAAGCGTATGGGGATGATCTTCCGCGCGAAGGCGAACAAGGCCCTTGACCGGGCCGAGGACCCGCGCGAGACCCTCGATTACTCGTACCAGAAGCAGTTGGAGCTGCTGCAGAAGGTGCGGCGCGGTGTCGCGGACGTGGCGACCAGCCGCAAGCGTCTGGAGCTCCAGTTGAACCAGCTGCAGCAGCAGTCCGGCAAGCTGGAGGACCAGGGCCGCAAGGCGCTCGCGCTGGGCCGCGAGGACCTGGCCCGCGAGGCGCTCTCCCGCCGTGCCGCGCTCCAGCAGCAGGTGACGGACCTTCAGACGCAGCACGCCACGCTCCAGGGCGAGGAGGAGAAGCTCACCCTGGCGGCCCAGCGCCTGCAGGCCAAGGTCGACGCCTTCCGTACGAAGAAGGAGACCATCAAGGCGACCTACACGGCGGCGCAGGCGCAGACCCGGATCGGTGAGGCCTTCTCCGGCATCTCCGAGGAGATGGGCGACGTCGGCCTGGCCATCCAGCGGGCCGAGGACAAGACCGCGCAGCTCCAGGCCCGGGCCGGTGCGATCGACGAGCTGCTCGCCTCCGGCGCCCTGGACGACCCCTCCGGGCTGGCCAAGGACGACATCCAGACCGAGCTGGACCGGCTCTCCGGTGGTACGGATGTAGAGCTGGAGCTTCAGCGCATGAAGGCGGAGCTGGCCGGCGGCTCGTCCGCGGACCGGCAGGCGCTCGAAGGCGGCGCGGGCGAGGGCCGGCCCCAGCAGCAGCCGCAGGACACCCCCCGCTTCGACAAGCAGTGAGCCGCGTCGAGGCACGCCATGTCACCGACAGCCGGGGCCACGCCTAGGAGGGCGACATGATCGTACGGATCATGGGAGAGGGACAGGTGAGGCTGGCCGACGGCCACCTCGCCGACCTGAACAAGCTGGACGACGAACTCCTGGCCGAGATGGAGAAGGGCGACGGTCCCGGCTTCCGGCGCACCCTTTCGGCCCTGCTGTCCAGGGTCCGCGAACTGGGCGAGCCCGTGCCGGACGACTCCCTGGAGCCGTCCGACCTGATCCTCCCCGCCGCGGACGCCACCCTGGAGGAGGTCCGGGACCTGCTGAGCGACGACGGCCTCATCCCCGGGTGAGGACCGGTTGAGGCCCGTGTGCGGCTCGGGGGAGGCCCGGTGAGGAAGACAGCCTGTCCGGGAAGCACGGCAGCCTCCGGACAGGAGCCGTCCCCGGGCCCGCACCGGCGCGGGACGCCGCCGTCCCCCCGCGGCACGCGACCCCGTACCGTTGTCAGGCGTGACCACCCTCGACCGCGCCCGTTGCCGGCTGAAGGCGCACCCCCTCGCACTGGACGCGGCCCTCGCGGCCGGCGTCCTCGTGTGCATGGTGGTCGGCTCCTTCGTGGGACCGCGCGGCGACCACGTCGTCAGCTGGGGGGTACGCCGACCCGAGCTGCTCAGCCTGGTCCTCATGGTCCTCGGCGCCGCCGCCCTCGTCTTCCGCCGCCGCGCCCCCCGCACCGTCCTCGCCGTCACCGGCACCATGTCCGTCATCGAGTTCGTCACCGGGGACCCCCGTGCCTCCGTCGCGATGTCCGCCGTGGTCGCCCTCTTCACCGCCGCGGCCGCCACCGACCGCCTCACCACCCTGCGCCTGGGCCTGACCACCATGACCGTGCTGACCGGCGCCGCCATGCTCGCCGGGCCGATGCCCTGGTACGCGCAGGAGAACCTGGCGATCTTCGCCTGGACCGGCATGGCCGCCGCCGGCGGTGACGCCGTCCGCAGCCGCCGCGCCTTCGTGCACGCGATCAGGGAACGCGCCGAGCGCGCCGAGCGCACCCGTGAGGAGGAGGCCCGCCGCCGCGTCGCCGAGGAGCGCCTGCGCATCGCCCGCGACCTGCACGACGTCGTCGCCCACCACATCGCCCTGGTCAATGTGCAGGCCGGGGTGGCCGCCCACGTCATGGACAAGCGGCCCGACCAGGCCAAGGAGGCCCTCGGCCACGTCCGGGAGGCCAGCCGCTCCGCGCTCGACGAACTGCGGGCCACCGTGGGCCTGCTCCGGCAGTCCGGCGACCCGGAGGCCCCCACGGAACCGGCGCCCGGTCTGGACCGCCTCGACGAGCTCGCCGGCACCTTCCGCAGCGCCGGACTGCACGTCGAGGTCGCCCGCGCCGACCACGGCACCACCCTGCCGGCCGCCGTGGACCTGGCCGCGTTCCGGGTCATCCAGGAAGCCCTCACCAATGTGCAGAAGCACGCAGGCACCCGGGCGAAGGCCGAGGTCAGCGTCGTACGCGTCGGACCGCACATCGAGATCACGGTCCTGGACGACGGGGCCGGCGAGGCCGCGGGGCCGCAGGCGGGCGGCGGACACGGGCTGCTGGGCATGCGCGAGCGGGTCACCGCCCTGGCCGGCGCCCTCACCACCGGCCCCCGCTACGGCGGCGGCTTCCGCGTCCATGCGATCCTGCCGGTCGAGACCCGTACGCGTGCCCCGGGGGACCCCGCATGACGATCCGTGTCCTGCTCGCCGACGACCAGGCGCTGCTGCGCAGTGCCTTCCGGGTGCTCGTCGACTCCGAGCCCGACATGGAGGTGGTGGGAGAGGCGTCCGACGGCGCGGAGGCGGTACGGCTCGCCAAGGAGCAGCGGGCCGACGTGGTGCTGATGGACATCCGCATGCCCGGCACCGACGGCCTCGCGGCCACCCGCATGATCAGCGCCGACCCCTCCCTCGCCCAGGTGCACGTGGTCATCCTGACCACCTTCGAGGTGGACGACTACGTGGTGCGGTCGCTGCGCGCGGGCGCCTGCGGCTTCCTCGGCAAGGGCAGCGAACCCGAGGAGCTGCTGAGCGCCATCCGGGTCGCGGCGCAGGGAGAGGCGCTGCTGTCGCCGGTGGCCACCAAGGGTCTGATCGCCCGCTTCCTCGCGCAGGGCGACGCGGGGGACGACGACCGCGACCGGGCCCGCCCCACCCGGCTGGACGCCCTCACGGTGCGGGAGCGCGAGGTGCTCGTCCAGGTCGCCGGCGGATACTCCAACGACGAGATCGCCGAGCGCCTGGAGGTCAGCCCGCTGACCGTGAAGACCCATGTCAACCGGGCCATGGCCAAGCTGGGCGCCCGCGACCGGGCTCAGCTCGTCGTCATCGCCTACGAGTCCGGACTGGTGCGTCCCAGGCCGCGGTGAGCGCCCCCGAGGCCGCGCCCGGCCGGTACGGCTGGTACGTCTGGTACGTCCACGGGCGGAGCGCCGCGCACTCGCGCGTACTGCGCAGGGAGTAGGAGCCGCGGGCGGAAATGGACCAGGGGGCTACGGATCGCCGTCCGCGCGTGCCTGAAGGTGTAGGGGTGGCGCTCCCTGCGCGCCCGTGCCGCCTGCCGCTCACAGAATAGAGACCCTGACCCATGTCCTGGCTGTCCAGATTCAGCCTCGCGCAACGGGCCCTGATCGGGCTGATGTCGATCGTCGCGCTCGTCTTCGGGGCGATCGCCATACCCCAGCTCAAGCAGCAGCTGTTTCCCAGCATCGAACTGCCGGTGGTGTCCGTGCTGGCGCCCTACCAGGGCGCGTCCCCGGACGTCGTGGAGAAGCAGGTCGTCGAGCCCCTCGAGAACAACCTCAAGGCCGTCGACGGCATCACCGGCGTCACCTCCACGGCGAGCGAGGGCAACGCCGTGATCATGGCGTCGTTCGACTACGGCAACAACACCAAGCAGCTCGTCGCCGACGTCCAGCAGGCCGTCAACCGTGCCCGCGCCCAGATGCCCGGCGACGTCGACCCGCAAGTCGTGGCCGGTTCCACCGACGACATGCCCACCGTGGTCCTCGCCGTCACCTCCGACAAGGACCAGCAGGCCCTGGCCGACCAGCTCGGCAAGACGGTCGTACCGGAGCTGAAGAACATCGACGGCGTCGGCCAGGTCACCGTCAACGGCGTACGGGACCTGCAGGTCACCGTCACCCCGGACGACAAGAAGCTCGCCGCGGCCGGGCTGACCTCCGCCGCCCTGGGCCAGGCCCTGCAGGCGGGCGGCGCCACCGTCCCGGCCGGTTCCTTCGACGAGGGCGGCGCCAACCGCACCGTCCAGGTCGGCGGCGGCTTCACCTCGCTGAAGCAGATCAAGGACCTGATGGTCGCCGGCGAAGGCGCGGGCGCGGCTCCGGGCGCGAAGAAGCCGGTCCGCCTCGGCGACGTCGCCACCGTCAAGCAGGAGCCGGCCAAGGCCGACTCCATCACCCGCACCGACGGCAAGCCCAGCCTCTCCGTCGCCGTCACCATGGACCACGACGGCAGCGCGGTCGCCATCTCGAACGCGGTCGAGGACAAGCTGCCCGCCCTGCGCGACACCCTCGGCTCCGGGGCGAAGATCACCGTCGTCAGCGACCAGGGTCCGGCCGTGGCGAAGGCCATCGACGGCCTGACCACCGAGGGCGCGCTGGGCCTGCTCTTCGCGGTGCTGGTCATCCTGGCCTTCCTGGCCTCGGTCCGCTCCACGCTCGTGACGGCGGTGTCGATCCCGCTCTCCGTCGTCCTCGCGCTGATCGTGCTGTGGACCCGCGACCTGTCGCTGAACATGCTGACGCTGGGCGCGCTGACCATCGCCATCGGCCGGGTCGTCGACGACTCGATCGTGGTCCTGGAGAACATCAAGCGCCACCTCGGCTACGGCGAGGAGCGCCACGCGGCCATCATGACCGCCGTGCGCGAGGTGGCCGGCGCGGTGACCTCCTCCACGCTCACGACGGTCGCCGTGTTCCTGCCGATCGGCCTGGTCGGCGGCATGGTGGGCGAGATGTTCGGCCCGTTCAGCCTCACCGTCACCGCGGCCCTGCTGGCCTCGCTGCTGGTGTCGCTGACGGTCGTGCCGGTGCTGTCGTACTGGTTCCTGCGCGCGCCGAAGGGCACGCCCGCCCAGGCCGAGGAGGCCCGCCGCCGGGCCGAGGAGAAGGAGGCCGCCAGCCGCCTCCAGCGCCTGTACGTCCCCGTCCTGCGCTTCGCCACCCGGCGGCGCCTGACCAGCGTGCTGATCGCGGTCGCCGTCCTGGCCGTCACCTTCGGCATGACCCCGTTGCTGAAGACGAACCTCTTCGACCCTGGCGACCAGAAGGTCCTCAGCATCAAGCAGCAGCTGAAGCCGGGCACCGGCCTGGCCTCCACGGACGCCGCGGCCCGGAAGGTCGAGGACGCCCTCGCCGACGTGGCGGGCGTCAAGGACTACCAGGTCACGGTCGGCTCCTCCGGCTTCATGGCGGCATTCGGCGGCAGCACAACCACCAACCGTGCCTCCTACCAGGTGATGCTGGAGGACTCGGCGTCGGCCGACGTCGTGCGCGCCCGTATCGAGGACCGGCTGAACAAGCTCTCCGGAATCGGCACCACCACGGTCGCCGCCGGCAGCGGCTTCGGCGACCAGGACCTGAAGGTGGTCGTCAAGGCGGGCGACGCCGACGTGCTGCGCCGGGCCTCGGAACAGGTCCGCAAGGCGGTCGCCGGGCTGGACGACGTCACCGACGTCACCAGCGACCTGTCGCAGAGTGTGCCGCGCATCTCGGTGCGGGCCAACGACAAGGCGGCGGCGGCCGGCTTCACCGACCAGAGCCTCGGCATGGCCGTCGCCCAGGCGGTCAAGGGCACCACCGCCGCCAAGGCGATGCTGGACGACACCGAGCGCAGCATTGTCATCCGGTCGGCGAAGCCGGCGACCACCCTGGACCAGCTGAAGAACCTGCGGCTCGGCCCGGTGAAGCTGGGCGACATCGCGACCGTCGAGCTGGTCGACGGGCCGGTGTCGATGACCCGCATCGACGGCCGGCGCGCCGCCACGATCACGGCCAAGCCGGCCGGTGACAACACCGGCGCGGTCAGCCTGGACCTCCAGGCGAAGATCGAGGCCCTGAAGCTGCCCGCGGGCGCGACGGCCGAGATCGGGGGCGTCACCTCCGACCAGAACGACGCCTTCAAGAACCTGGGCCTCGCCATGCTGGCGGCGATCGCGATCGTCTTCATGCTGCTGGTCGCGACCTTCCGCTCGCTGGTCCAGCCGCTGATCCTGCTGGTCTCCATCCCGTTCGCGGCCACCGGCGCACTCGGCCTGCTGATCGCCACGGGCACGCCGATGGGCGTCCCCGCGATGATCGGCATGCTGATGCTCATCGGCATCGTGGTGACCAACGCGATCGTGCTGATCGACCTCGTCAACCAGTATCGCGAGCGCGGGTACGGGGTCGTCGAGGCCGTGGTGGAAGGCGGCCGCCACCGGCTGCGCCCCATCCTCATGACGGCCCTGGCGACGATCTTCGCCCTGCTCCCGATGGCCCTGGGCGTCACCGGCGAGGGTGGTTTCATCGCCCAGCCGCTGGCCGTGGTCGTGATCGGCGGCCTGATCACCTCCACCCTGCTCACCCTGCTGCTGGTCCCGACGCTCTACGCCATGCTCGAACTCCGCAAGGAGCGCCGCGCGAAGAAGCGCGAGACGAAGCGGGCGGCACGCGAGGAGAAGGTGCTGGAGCCCGCCGGCGTGTAAGCGCACCGCGCAAGCGCACCGTGTGAGCACACGCGGAAGGCCCGGTCCACGCTCGTGGACCGGGCCTTTCCCGTACGAACCGCCGTGCGCGGCCGGAGCCGCTACGGCAGCGCCAGCATGCGCTCCAGGGCGAGCTTGGCGTGGCCTTCCGTCTCCTTGTCCACCTGGATGCGGTTGACCAGGTTGCCCTCGGCCAGGGACTCCAGGGCCCAGACCAGGTGGGGCAGGTCGATGCGGTTCATCGTGGAGCAGAAGCAGACCGTCTTGTCGAGGAAGACGATCTCCTTGTCCTCGGAGGCGTAACGGTTCGCCAGCCGGCGCACCAGGTTCAGCTCCGTGCCGATGGCCCACTTGGAGCCGGCCGGCGCGGCGTCGAGCTTGTTGATGATGTACTCGGTCGACCCGACATAGTCCGCCGCGGCCACGACCTCGTGCCGGCACTCGGGGTGCACCAGCACGTTCACCTCGGGGATCCGCTCCCGGACGTCGTTCACCGAGTCCAGGCTGAAGCGGCCGTGCACCGAGCAGTGGCCCCGCCACAGGATCATCGTCGCCGCCCGCAGCTCCTCGGCGGTCAGTCCGCCGTTCGGCTTGTGCGGGTTGTAGACGACGCAGTCGTCCAGCGACATGCCCATGTCCCGTACGGCCGTGTTCCGGCCCAGGTGCTGGTCGGGCAGGAACAGGACCTTCTCGCCCTGCTGGAAGGCCCACTCCAGCGCCCGCTTGGCGTTCGACGACGTACAGATCGTGCCGCCGTGCTTGCCTGTGAAGGCCTTGATGTCGGCGGAGGAGTTCATGTACGACACCGGGACGACCTGGTCGGCGATCCCGGCCTCGGTGAGCACGTCCCAGCACTCGGCGACCTGCTCGGCCGTGGCCATGTCGGCCATGGAGCAGCCGGCCGCCAGGTCAGGCAGGACGACCTTCTGCTCGTCGGACGTCAGGATGTCCGCGGACTCGGCCATGAAGTGCACACCACAGAACACGATGTACTCGGCCTCCGGGCGCGCGGCCGCCTCCCGGGCCAGCTTGAAGGAGTCGCCCGTGACGTCGGCGAACTGGATGACCTCGTCGCGCTGGTAGTGGTGGCCGAGCACGAAGACCTTGCTGCCGAGCTTCGCCTTGGCCGCGCGGGCCCGTGCCACCAGGTCCGGGTCGGACGGGGCGGGCAGGTCACCGGGGCACTCGACGCCGCGCTCGCTCTTCGGGTCGGCCTCGCGGCCGAGGAGCAGGAGGGCGAGCGGGGTCGGCTGGACGTCGAGGTCCTGGGTCTGGGCGGTGGTCACGACACGCACCCTTTCTACTTTTCGTCGAACTGACGCTATCTATGATAGCTGGTTCACGTCACTTTGACGATGGTCATAGTGTCCATGTGACGTGAATCCCGGCACCCGGCCCGCCCGCACCGGCCTGAACCCGGCCGGTACCAGGCCCCGGCCCGGGCGTGCCCCTCCCGACCCCGTCCACGGGCCGCTGTCCGCTTTCCCACCCGTGTGCGAGCATGAAGTGGACGAGCCTGGAGCAGAGAAAAAGCACGCGCCCGGCCCGGAATGATTCCGCGGCCTTGCCGGTTGCACTCGTCGGCAAGCAGTCTCCGTACAACCCGGGAGAGATGTAGATGTCCGTATCGGACGAGACCACCACCGTCACCGACGGCATCATCCTGACCGACGCCGCCGCGTCCAAGGTCAAGGCCCTGCTCGACCAGGAAGGCCGTGACGATCTCGCCCTGCGCGTCGCCGTCCAGCCCGGCGGCTGCTCCGGCCTGCGCTACCAGCTCTTCTTCGACGAGCGTTCCCTCGACGGCGACGTGGAGAAGGACTTCGGCGGGGTCAAGGTCGTCACCGACCGCATGAGCGCCCCCTACCTGGGCGGCGCCACCATCGACTTCGTGGACACGATCGAGAAGCAGGGCTTCACGATCGACAACCCGAACGCGACCGGTTCCTGCGCCTGCGGCGACTCCTTCAGCTGATCCGGGCACGGTAGGACACAGAAGGCGGCGGCCCCTTCCACGGGGCCGCCGCCTTCCTGTTCTTCCTGTCCCGCAGGTCCGCGCAGGTCCGGGTAGATCCGCGCAGGTCCCCGCAGACGTCAGCGGGCGAGCGAGGGCGCTCCCGGAAGCCGTGCTCCCGGGTGCTCCAGGGGGATCGCCTGCCCGTCCGTGCCGACCACCTTCCGGTCGCCGAGCGGCCGGTCCAGGTGCACGGTGCGGTGGTACACCTTGGCGATCAGGATGCAGACCTTGTCCGACCACGCGGTCTCGGTCACCGCGACCGTCACCCGGCCGGCGCTCTCCCGCGCCGACGCCCGGTAGTCGGCGCACACCCCGCCCTCGAAGCGGACGGTCAGCTCCTCGCCCTCGGTGCGGTAGCCCGTCACCTTCACGTCACGCGTGACCCGGGCACCGTCCGAGCCCCTCGGCTCCGGACTCGACTGCCCGGACGGCGGCGCCGACGAGGTCAGGTACTCGGGGGCGACGGCCGGGTACGTCACCGTGGTGCGGGCGCCCTGCCCGGCCGGTGCCTGTACCTCGAACAGCCAGGACGGGACGAGCATCCGCTGCCCCCCGGAGGAGTGCGCGGCCAGACCGAAGACCGCCTTGCCGATCGTGACGGCGTTCTCCGGGACGGGGGGCTCCCTGTCCCGGTCGGAGCCCGACGTTCCGCAGGGCGCCTCCAGACGGTCCTTGTGCGGTACGGGACTGGCGCAGCCGCCGATGCCCATGCGGTGGTCGGCCCGCGGGGCGGTGTTCATCAGGTCCAGCGTCCTGCGCGCGCTCAGCACGGGGTAGGTGTCGCCCTTCACCGGCGCCTTCAGCTGACCGCTGCCGCCGATCACCTCGCCCTGCCGGCCGATGCTCAGGCCGGTCGTCCAGCCGTACGTGGGCAGTCCGCCGACCAGCGGATCGGCGTTGACGACCCGCTGGTCGCCCATGATCTGGGCCGCGTCCACCTTGGCGTCGTCCTGTCCCAGGGCCTTGAGCGCCGGGGCCGCCGCCTTCAGCGCCGCCGCCGCGCTCACCGGGTGGACGGGCGGGGCCGCCGGGTCGTGCCCGCACAGCGCGCCCTTGCAGTCGTCGGTGCCCGGCGCGTACCGGCTGAACGTCCAGGACCCCGGCGCGGTCCGTTCGACGCGCAGGACCGGCCCGGAACCGTCCTTGCCGGACCCGACCCGCCACGCCTGGGCGTCGGCCACCGGTGTTCCGTCGACGCCGAGTGCCCCGGCGAGCTTGGCCACCTCGGCTTGGGTGACCTCGCCCCGTGCCCGGTACACCGGCGCGGAGCCGGGTCCGTCGGGCAGGGGCCCGGTGACCCGATAGGTCGTGCCGTAGGGGTTGGGCTCACCGGGCGCGATTCCGTTCGTACCGCCGTCACCGGCGCCGGCGCCCGGGGCGGAGTACCCGTCGAGGACCAGCGGCCGCGGGGTCCCGTGCCCACCGGGCGCCGCCGCCCCGTCCGTATGCCCACCGGGATCCGCGGCGAGCACGACCCCGCCGCCGCCCACCAGCAGCACGGCGGCGGCAACGGAGGCGATCATCACAGGCGGCCGCCCCCGGGCCCGCCTCCCACCGGGGTGGCCGTCGTGCTCCAAGGCTCCCGTGACATCCGGCACCTCAGGAACTCGCGAAGGCTTCGGGGCATCGGGGGCCTGCGGGGTCTCCGTGGCATCGGCCCCCTCCGGGACGTGCGGGACGTACGGGGGCTCGGGGGTCTCCGGGACTTGCGACCCCTCATCCGAGCCCACCGAACCCTCCGGCTCCTGCGGGGCTTGCGCGCCACCCGGGCCCTGCGGGGTCTCCGAGACCTTCGCGCCATCCGAGCCGTGGGCCTCCTTGGCGCCCTTCGACGCCTGCGTGACCGCGTCCCCGGCCCCACTCGCCGACTCGGAACCGGCCTCGGCCTCGGCATCGGGCTGCGACTGGGCTTTGGGTTCTGACCTGGTCTCGGGCTCGGGGTGGGGCCGGGCCTTGTCCTCGGACTCGCGTCCGGCGCCGGGCCCGGATCCGGCCTGGGACCCCGGACCCGAAGCCTCCGGCTTCGAGGTCTTCCCCTCGTCCGGGACTTCCTCGGCGGTGCCCGTGGACTCGTCGTCGTGGTCGGGTCGCTCGGTGTTCACCGCATCGCTCCTTCGGCTGCGCAAGTACTGTTCCCGTGACCCTGACCGGACCCTGACAAAGCGGCGGCCGATGGGTCGTATCCCGCATCCCCCGGGAGGGGGACAGCGATGGGACGCGGCGGGGGAGCGCGCGGTTCCCTTCCGTACGCCGGTCGGGTCCCGTCCCTGCGCCGGTCAGGTCCCGGTCCGTACGCCGGCCGGGTCCCGGTCCGTACGCCGGCCGGGTCCCGGTCCGTACGCCGGCCGGGTCCCGGTCCGTACGCCGGCGGGGTTCCGGACGGGGAACGGCGACCCGGCGGGGTCCCGGACAGTTGGACGGCGGCCCTGTTGTCCCGGACGGTTGGACGGCGGCCCGGTCGTCCTGAACGGTGGAGCGGCGGTCCCATCGTCCCGGACAGTGGAGCGGCGGCCCGGTCGTCCCGGACGGTTGGACGGCGGCCCGGTCGACCCGGACAGTGGAACGGCGACCCGGGCGGGTGCGGCCTGGTGGGGGATATCCGGACGCGGTCCCGGCCCGGTGAGCGGCGGCGTGGGCGCCGGACGCCGGAGCGGGTAGCGTGAACTGTCAATCCCCCTGACTCCAGGAGCATCCCCGCCGTGCGCATCGCAGTCACCGGCTCCATCGCCACCGACCACCTCATGACCTTCCCCGGCCGCTTCGCCGACCAGCTCGTCGCGGATCAGCTGCACACGGTCTCGCTCTCCTTCCTGGTCGACCAGTTGGACGTCCGGCGCGGCGGGGTCGGCGCCAACATCGCCTTCGGCATGGGCCAGCTCGGTACCAGGCCGGTCCTGGTGGGAGCCGCCGGACCGGACTTCGGCGAGTACCGGGCCTGGCTGGACCGGCACGGCGTCGACACCTCCTCGGTCCGTATCTCCGAGACCCTGCACACCGCTCGGTTCGTGTGCACCACCGACGCCGACCACAACCAGATCGGCTCCTTCTACACGGGCGCGATGAGCGAGGCCCGCCTCATCGAGCTCAAGACCGTCGCCGACCGCGTCGGCGGTCTCGACCTGGTCCTGATCGGGGCGGACGACCCGGAGGCGATGCTCCGGCACACCGAGGAGTGCCGCTCGCGCGCCATTCCGTTCGCCGCCGACTTCTCCCAGCAGATCGCCCGGATGAACGGCGACGAGATCCGGATACTGCTGGACGGGGCGACGTACCTGTTCTCCAACGAGTACGAGAAGGGCCTCATCGAGTCCAAGACCGGCTGGGACGACGCCGAGATCCTCTCCCGGGTCGGCCACCGGGTCACCACCCTCGGCTCGCGCGGCGTGCGCATCGAGCGCGCCGGCGCGGACCCGGTCGAGGTCGGCTGCCCGGACGAGGAGCGCAAGGCCGACCCGACGGGCGTGGGTGACGCCTTCCGCGCCGGGTTCCTCTCCGGCCTCGCCTGGGGCGTCTCCCTGGAGCGCGCCGCCCAGGTCGGCTGCATGCTGGCCACCCTGGTGATCGAGACCGTGGGCACCCAGGAGTACCAGCTGCGCCGCGCCCACTTCATGGAGCGCTTCACCAAGGCCTACGGCGACGACGCGGCCCGCGAGGTCCGTGCCCACCTCGCCTGAGCCTGACGGAGCGTCGGGCGGAACCCTGAGGGCCCCAGAAGGCCCCAGAGGGACCCAGAGTCACCCGGCGAAACCCACGGATCCCTGGCGGAACCCCAGAGGAGCCTAGGAGACCCGGCGGACGACGTAGGCCGAACCCTCGTCCGCCGGCTCCTCACCCACGTACTCCTGCCCGCGCATCTCGCACCACGCCGGGATGTCCAGCCGCGCCGCCTCGTCGTCGGACAGGACGCGCACCGTGCCGCCGACCGGTACGTTCCCGAAGACCTTGGCCAGCTCGATCACCGGGATCGGGCAGCGCCTGCCGAGGGCGTCCACGACCAGCGCGTCCTCCCGCACGGCGGCCGGTACCGCCCCGGCCGGCGCCCCGAGCTTCTCCCGCACCCCCGCCACCACACCCGGCAGGACGGCCAGGAACCGCTCGACCTCCTCCTCCGGCGTCCCGGCCGGCAGCGACACCCGCACGTTGCCCTCGCTCAGCACGCCCATCGCCCGGAGGACATGGCTCGGCGTCAGCGTGCTGCTCGTGCAGGACGAACCGGAGGAGACGGAGAAGCCCTCGCGGTCCAGCTCGTGCAGCAATGTCTCCCCGTCGACATAGAGACAGGAGAAGGTGACGACACCGGGCAGCCGGCGGACCGGGTCGCCCACGACCTCCACGTCCGGCACCAGCCGCGGCACCCGCGCCCGGATCCGCTCCGTCAACTCCCGCAGCCGTACCGCCTCCTCGGCCGCCTCCGCCCGCACCGCCCGCAGCGCGGCCGCCGCCGCCACGATCGCCGGGATGTTCTCGAACCCGGCCGCCCGGCCCGACTCCCGCTCGTCCACCGGCGCGCGCGGCGCGAACCGCACCCCCTTGCGCACGACGAGCAGCCCGGTCCCGGACGGCCCGCCCCACTTGTGGGCGCTCGCCGTCAGCAGCGACCAGTCGCCGCCGACCGGGCCCCAGCCCAGCGACTGCGCCGCGTCCACCAGCAGCGGGACACCCGCTGCCCGGCACACCGCGGCCACCTCGGCGACCGGCTGCTCGGTGCCCACCTCGTGGTTGGCCGACTGAAGACAGGCCAGCGCGGTGTCCTCGCGAAGCGCCGCCTCGTACGAGTCCACGGCCACCGTGCCCTGCCGGTCGACCGGCACCCGTGTGACCGACCCGCCGTCCGCCTCGTGCGCCTCGGCGGAATGGAGCACCGAAGAGTGTTCGACCTCTGACACGATCAGGTGGCGTCCGACGCGGCGGCGGCCCGCCAGCGCCCCCGCGATCCCGCTGTGCACCGCCCGCGTCCCGGACGAGGTGAACGTCAGCTCGTCGGCCCGGCACCCCACCGCCTCCGCGGCCGCCTCCCGGGCCGCGTCCAGCAGCAACCGGGCCCGCCGGCCCTCCCGGTAGAGACGAGCGGGGTCGGCCCACCCCTCGTCGAGGGCGGCCAGCAGAGCCTGCCGGGCGACGGGATGAAGGGGAGCACTGGAAGCAGCGTCGAAGTAGGCCACACGTCAACGCTAAGCGCTCCGAAGGGACACGGGACAGCGCCGAGGTGCGGCTTCGCCGCGCGGGCACGCGAGAGCCCAACCCGCCCGCAGCCGCGACAAAGGGCGCATACGTGCCTCATCGGGCGCCCCGAGCCCCCCTCACAAACCGGCCCACGCAGGGGTATCCCACCCCTTCGGGCTGACCCGCGGCGCGTATGGCACCCTCCCCGCGACCCGCCGGAAGGCGTCCAGTAGGGTTTGGTCCGCATAAACATCCAAACCCCTGCCCGACGCGGGGCCGCGACCGACCAGCGAGAAGGCCGCAGCCGAACAGCGCGGGCGAGACTCTCGGGAAGGCGCTACGTGAGTCCCAACGGCTCCGACCGCTCGCCGCGGCGCCCGATGCGGCGGAAGCTGCTGCAGGCACTGACTGCGGGCCTGGTCCTGGCGACCGCAACCGGTTGCACATACAAGGACTTTCCCCGGCTGGGTATGCCCACCCCGACCACGGAAGAGGCTCCCCGGATCCTCTCGCTGTGGCAGGGGTCCTGGGCGGCCGCGCTCGCCGTCGGCTGCCTGGTGTGGGGTCTGATCCTGTGGAGTGCTTTCTTCCACCGGCGCAGCCGCACCAAGGTGGAGGTTCCTCCGCAGACCCGGTACAACATGCCCATCGAGGCGCTGTACACGGTGGTCCCCCTCGTCATCGTCTCGGTGCTCTTCTACTTCACGGCCCGTGACGAGTCCAAGCTCCTGGACATCTCCAAGAAGCCGGACGTCACGGTGAACGTCGTCGGCTACCAGTGGAGCTGGGCCTTCAACTACGTCGAGCCCGTCGCCGGTTCGTCGGGCGACGCGAAGACCGACAAGAACCTGAACGCGATTCCGGACCGGTTCAAGGCGGACTTCCCGGCGAACGCCGGCGGTGTCTACGACTACGGCATTCCGGGCACGCGGAACCCGCAGAACGGCAACCCCGGTCCGACCATGTGGCTGCCCAAGGGCAAGACCGTCCGCTTCATCCTCACCTCGCGCGACGTCATCCACTCGTTCTGGGTGCTGCCGTTCCTGATGAAGCAGGACGTCATCCCCGGCCACACCAACTCCTTCCAGGTGACCCCCACCATGGAGGGCACCTTCCGGGGCAAGTGCGCCGAGCTCTGCGGCCAGGACCACTCCCGGATGCTGTTCAACGTGAAGGTCGTCTCGCCCGAGCGCTATGAGCAGCACCTCAAGGACCTCGCCAAGAAGGGGCAGACCGGTTACGTTCCCGCAGGCATCGCGCAGACGAGCCACGAGAAGAACCGGGAGACGAACAAGCTGTGAGCATCCTCAACGAACCTCAGGGTGCCGCGGCAGCTGAGGACTCTTACGAGAGCGAGCTGCCGGTCCGGCGCAGGCAACCGGGCAATCTCGCGGTGAAGTGGCTGACGACCACCGACCACAAGACGATCGGAACGCTGTACCTGGCGACGTCGTTCGCGTTCTTCTGCATCGGCGGCGTGATGGCGCTCCTCATGCGCGCCGAGCTCGCCCGTCCGGGCATGCAGATCATGTCGAACGAGCAGTTCAACCAGGCTTTCACGATGCACGGCACGATCATGCTGCTGATGTTCGCGACGCCGCTGTTCGCCGGTTTCGCGAACTGGATCATGCCGCTGCAGATCGGCGCCCCGGACGTCGCCTTCCCGCGGCTGAACATGTTCGCCTACTGGCTGTACCTGCTCGGCTCGCTGATCGCCGTGGGCGGCTTCCTCACCCCGCAGGGCGCGGCCGACTTCGGCTGGTTCGCCTACGCCCCGCTGTCCGACGCGGTGCACTCGCCGGGCATCGGCGGCGACATGTGGATCATGGGTCTGGCCCTGTCCGGTTTCGGTACGATCCTCGGCTCGGTCAACTTCATCACCACGATCATCTGCATGCGCGCGCCGGGCATGACCATGTTCCGCATGCCGATCTTCGTGTGGAACGTGCTGCTGACCGCGGTGCTGGTCCTGCTGGCCTTCCCGGTGCTGGCCGCCGCGCTGCTCGCGCTGGAGGCGGACCGCAAGTTCGGCGCCCACGTCTTCGACGCGGCCAACGGCGGTGCGCTGCTGTGGCAGCACCTGTTCTGGTTCTTCGGGCACCCCGAGGTGTACATCATCGCGCTGCCGTTCTTCGGCATCGTCAGTGAGATCATCCCGGTCTTCGCCCGCAAGCCGATGTTCGGCTACATGGGCCTGATCGGCGCGACGATCGCCATCGCCGGTCTGTCGGTGACGGTGTGGGCGCACCACATGTACGTGACCGGTGGCGTGCTCCTGCCGTTCTTCTCCTTCATGACCTTCCTGATCGCGGTACCGACCGGTGTGAAGTTCTTCAACTGGGTCGGCACCATGTGGAAGGGCTCACTGAGTTTCGAGACGCCGATGCTGTGGGCGACCGGCTTCCTGATCACCTTCGTCTTCGGTGGTCTGACCGGTGTGATCCTGGCCGCGCCGCCGCTGGACTTCCACATCTCGGACTCGTACTTCGTGGTGGCGCACTTCCACTACGTCGTCTTCGGCACCGTGGTGTTCGCGATGTTCGCCGGCTTCCACTTCTGGTGGCCGAAGTTCACGGGCAAGATGCTCGACGAGCGGCTCGGCAAGATCACCTTCTGGACGCTGTTCATCGGCTTCCACGGCACCTTCCTGGTCCAGCACTGGCTGGGCGTGGAGGGCATGCCGCGCCGGTACGCCGACTACCTGGCGGCCGACGGCTTCACCGCGCTGAACACGCTGTCGACGATCTTCTCGTTCGTGCTCGGCCTGTCGATCCTGCCGTTCTTCTACAACATCTGGAAGACGGCCAAGTACGGCAAGCCGGTCGGCGTCGACGACCCGTGGGGCTACGGCCGCTCCCTGGAGTGGGCGACCTCCTGCCCGCCGCCGCGGCACAACTTCCTCACCCTGCCGCGGATCCGCAGCGAATCCCCGGCGTTCGACCTGCACCACCCCGAGATCGCCGCGCTCGACCAGCTCGAGAACGCGGGTCACGGTGAGAAGGCCCTCGCTGGTGGCAAGGAGGCCGGCAAGTGAAGATCCAGGGCAAGATGTTCATGTGGCTGAGCGTCTTCCTGCTCATCACCGCCATCGTCTACGGCGTGTGGTCGAAGGAAGCGGTCGGCGCGACGGCGCTCTTCATGGCCTTCGGTCTGTCCATCATGATCGGCTTCTACCTGGGCTTCACGGCCCGGCGGGTCGACGTGGGCGCCCAGGACGACAAGGAGGCCGATGTCGCGGACGACGCCGGCGAGCTGGGCTTCTTCAGCCCGCACAGCTGGCAGCCGCTCGGCCTCGGCATCGGTGGCGCGCTGGCCTTCCTCGGCATCGCGGTCGGCTGGTGGCTCGTGTACTTCGCGGCGCCGATCATCATGATCTCCGTATGGGGCTGGGTCTTCGAGTACTACCGCGGCGAGAACCGCACCCAGTAACCCGCGCCGAGCATCGCTGAACACCAGGGAGTCCGGACTCTCCACCTGGAGAGTCCGGACTCCCTCTTTTGGATGACTTATTCCCTCGAAAATTCCCTCGAACGGGTGAGCCACCGTGCCGGAGGTGACGAAGCTACCTAGCGTGAGTGCCATGAGCACCACTGTGATTTCCCGCGGAGCGGGAGCGATCCTGCTGGTCACCGCCCTCGGCACGAGTGCCACCGCTTGCGGTTCGGACGGCAATCCGCTGGCTGCCTCCCCGTACGACGCTGCGGACCAGATCTCCTTCAGCGGCCCCACGGAAGCCGGGAAGAAGGCCGACCCGGACAAGCCCCTGGAAGTCACCGCTCAGGGCGAGGACGGGCGCATCACGGACGTCACGGCCGTGGATGCCACGGGGCGCCAGGTCTCCGGCGAGCTGGCCGCCGACGGCAGCCGCTGGCACAGCACCTCACCGCTCGCCGGGGGCGCCCACTACACGGTCCGGGTGAGCACCGAGGACGAGGACGGAAGGCCCGGCCGCAAGGTCCTCACGTTCGATACGAACAAGCCCAAAGGCCAACAGCTCCTGAACGTCAAGTTCGGGCCGGAGGCGGGCACCTACGGCGTCGGCCAGCCCATCACGGCCGAACTCGACCAGCCCATCAAGGACAAGGCCCAGCGGGTCGTCGTCGAGCGCGCCCTCAGGGTCGACTCCAAGCCCGCCGTGCAGGGCTCCTGGTACTGGGTGAACGACAAGGAGCTCCACTACCGCCCGCAGGACTACTGGCCCGCCAACGCCACCGTCGAGGCGCACAGCAACCTGGAGAACGTCAAGATCAGCGACAAGCTGCGGGGCGGCGCGGCCAAGCCGCTGAAGATCACCACGGGTGACCGGATCGTGGCGGTCACGGACGCCGCCAAGCACCTGATGACGGTCTACAAGAACGACGAGAAGATCAAGGAGATCCCCATCACCACCGGCAAGCCCGGCTTCGCGACCCGCAACGGGATCAAGGTCGTCCTGGCCAAGCAGTACTACGTCCAGATGAAGAGCTCCACCGTCGGCATCGCCGCGGGCTCCAGCGATTCGTACGACCTGCCGGTGTACTACGCCACTCGCGTGACCTGGAGCGGCGAGTACGTCCACGCCGCCCCGTGGTCCGTCGGCTCCCAGGGAGCGGCCAACGTCAGCCACGGCTGCACCGGCATGAGCACCCCCAACGCCTCCTGGTTCTTCAACACCGTCCACGAGGGCGACCTGGTCCAGGTCGTCAACTCGACCGGCCACAACATGGAGCTCTTCGACAACGGCTTCGGTGACTGGAACATGCCCTGGCAGAAGTGGGTCCAGGGCAGCGCCATCGCCGCCGACGCCGACGGCGCCGGGGCACAGACGAACAAGGCGCGGCTGACCCCGCAGAGCGTGTGAGACGCGGGACGGCAGGGCCCAGAGGCGGCCACGGACGGCCCGCGGCCGCAAAGGGGCGGGCCCCGTCCGCCGGGCCCCGCTCAAGGGCCTCAGACGCCGCTCAGCGCCTTCTTGCGCAGCAGGGAGGCCAGAGCGGCGGCGAACTCCACCGGTTCCACCGGAAGCGTGACCGCGGCGTCCGCCCGGCTCCACGTGGCCAGCCACGCGTCCTGCGGCCGCCCGATGAGCAGCAGCACCGGAGGGCAGTTGAAGACCTCGTCCTTGATCTGCCGGCACATCCCCATGCCGCCCATGGGCACGGCCTCGCCGTCCAGGACGCAGACGTCGATGCCGCCCCGGTCCAGCTCCTTGAGGACCGCGGCGGGCGTGGCGCACTCCAGGAACTCCACCAGAGGGGCGTCCGGAGCGGGCCGGCGGCCGCTCGCCAGCCGCACCTGCTCCCGGGTGTTGGCGTCGTCGCTGTAGACCAGCACCGTGGCGGTCGCCTGCATTGTTCCTCCGCGTCGTTGGTCGGGAAAAACCCCGTCGGGAACTGTCGGGAACTTCCGGGTACCGATGGCGCGGATGCTACCCCCTTCAACTCCTGGTAGACAGCGGTTGGAACAGCCCTTCGAGGGGCCGTTCGGGCAGAGCACACCCCCAGGACACTCCGAACGGCACCCCCCGGGGTGAGGGCGGGATAAGCGACCGACATAATGTCGGCGTGGCGACAGCAACGACAGTAGAAACCGGGCACGCGCACCCGTCGGTCAACCGACCGAACCTCACCAGCGTCGGAACCATCATCTGGCTGAGTTCCGAGCTGATGTTCTTCGCGGCCCTCTTCGCGATGTACTTCACCCTGCGATCGGTGACGGGTCCGGCGCACTGGAAGGAGATGGCGGGCGCTCTCAACGTCCCCTTCTCGTCGGTGAACACCACGATCCTGGTGCTCTCCTCACTCACCTGCCAGCTCGGCGTCTTCGCCGCCGAGCGCGGTGACGTGAAGAAGCTCCGGGGCTGGTTCATCGTCACCTTCATCATGGGTGCGATCTTCATCGGCGGTCAGATCTTCGAGTACACCGAGCTGGTGAAGAAGGACGGCATCTCGCTGTCCTCCGACCCGTACGGCTCGGTGTTCTACCTGACCACCGGCTTCCACGGGCTGCACGTGACGGGCGGTCTCATCGCCTTCCTGCTGGTCCTCGGCCGTACCTACGCGGCCCGGAGGTTCACTCACGAGCAGGCGACCGCGGCCATCGTCGTGTCCTACTACTGGCACTTCGTCGATGTCGTCTGGATCGGACTCTTCGCCACGATCTACCTGATCAAGTAGCCGACGAACCGATCCAAGTCCGCAAAGCATCGACGCAGAAGATCCTGACACCGGGGTAATCCGTGAAAAAGCTCTCCGCACGACGACGCCATCCGCTGGCGGCGGTCGTCGTCCTACTCTTCGCGCTGGCGGCCACTGGGGGGCTGTACACCGCGTTCGCGCCCGCGAGCAAGGCGAAGGCCGAGGACACCGCCCAGTCCCTCACCATCGAGGAGGGCAGGAAGCTCTATCTGGTCGGCTGCGCCAGCTGCCACGGCACCGGTGGGCAGGGCACCACTGACGGTCCCAGCCTGGTGGGTGTGGGCGCGGCGGCGGTCGACTTCCAGGTGGGCACCGGCCGTATGCCGGCCCAGCAGCCGGGCGCGCAGATCCCGCGCAAGAAGGTCATCTACAACCAGGCCGAGATCGACCAGCTCGCCGCGTACATCGCGTCCCTGGGTGCCGGTCCCAACGTGCCGACGAAGAACCAGTACAGCCCCGAGGGCGCGGATGCCGCCAAGGGCGGTGAGCTGTTCCGCACCAACTGCGCCCAGTGCCACAACTTCACCGGCAAGGGCGGTGCGCTGACGCACGGCAAGTACGCCCCTGACCTCACGGGTGTGAGCAACAAGCACATCTACGAGGCCATGCAGACCGGCCCGCAGAACATGCCTGCCTTCCCCGACACGCTGCTGACGGAGAAGAACAAGAAGGACGTCATCGCGTACCTCGACGCGGTCAACGGTGACGAGACCACGACTCCGGGCGGTATGGACCTGGGTGGCCTCGGACCGGTCACCGAAGGTCTGTTCGCCTGGATCTTCGGGCTGGGTGCCCTTGTCGCGGTCGCCGTCTGGGTCGCCGCTCGGACCGCAAAGGCCAAGAAGTCATGAGTAGCCAAGACATTCCTGAAGAGAACCTGCCCGCAGCGCAGGCAGCCCACGAGCACGGGCGCGGCGCGGTCTCCGTGGCGGACGAGCGGACCCCGTTCGCCGACCCGGGACTGCCGCCCCACGAGCACCGGATCCAGGACATCGACGAGCGGGCCGCCAGGCGGTCCGAGCGCAGCGTCGCCCTGATGTTCACGGTGTCGATGCTGGCCACCATCGGCTTCATCGCCTCGTACGTGACGATCCCGCACGACAAGTCGATCTTCGTCTTCCCGCTCGGGCACATCAACGCGCTGAACTTCGCGCTGGGCCTGACGCTGGGCGTGGCGCTGTTCGCGATCGGCGCCGGTGCGGTCCACTGGGCCCGCACCCTGATGTCCGACGTCGAGGTCGCCGACGAGCGTCACCCGATCGAGGCGCCCCCCGAGGTCCGTGCGAAGGTCCACGCGGACTTCAAGCAGGGCGCCAAGGAATCGGCGATCGGCCGTCGCAAGCTGATCCGCAACACGATGCTCGGCGCGCTCACGCTGGTGCCGCTGTCCGGGGTCATGCTGCTGCGCGACCTGGGCCCGCTGCCCGGGACCAGCCTGCGCCACACGCTGTGGGCCAAGGGCAAGCGCCTCGTCAACATGAACACCAACCTGCCGCTGCGTCCCGAGGACGTCTCGGTCGGCTCGCTCACCTTCGCGATGCCGGACGGGATGAAGGAGACGGACGAGGACTTCTCCAACGAGATCGCCAAGGCGGCCCTGATGATCATCCGGCTCGAGCCGGCCGACATCAAGGACAAGCGCGAACTCGACTGGGGCCACGAGGGCATCGTCGCCTTCTCGAAGATCTGCACCCACGTGGGTTGCCCGATCTCCCTGTACGAGCAGCAGACGCACCACGCCCTGTGCCCGTGCCACCAGTCCACCTTCGACCTCTCCGACGGTGCCCGAGTGATCTTCGGCCCCGCCGGCCACGCTCTGCCGCAGCTGCGCATCGGCGTGGACAGCGAGGGTTACCTCCAGGCGCTCGGCGACTTCGCGGAGCCCGTCGGTCCTGCATTCTGGGAGCGCGGATGAGTACATCAGCAGCCAACGAGTCCCGCTCTCGCGGGCAGGCACCGGCCGGCGAGAGGCTCGCCGACTGGGCCGACGGCCGGCTCGGGATCTACTCCCTGGCCAAGGCCAACATGCGCAAGATCTTCCCCGACCACTGGTCGTTCATGTTGGGCGAGGTCTGCCTCTACAGCTTCATCATCATCATCCTCACGGGTGTGTACCTGACGCTGTTCTTCCACCCCTCGATGAACGAGGTGGTGTACAACGGCTCGTACGTCCCGCTGCAGGGTCAGCTGGTGAGCGAGGCGTTCAACTCGACCATGCACATCTCCTTCGAGGTGCGCGGTGGTCTGCTCATCCGGCAGATCCACCACTGGGCCGCGTTGATCTTCCTGGCCGGCATGTTCGTGCACATGATGCGCGTGTTCTTCACCGGCGCGTTCCGCAAGCCGCGTGAGATCAACTGGCTGTTCGGCTTCCTGCTGTTCGCCCTGGGCATGTTCACCGGTTTCACCGGTTACTCGCTCCCGGACGACCTGCTCTCCGGCACCGGTGTCCGCTTCACCGAGGGTGCGATCCTGTCCATGCCGATCGTCGGCACGTACATCTCGTACTTCCTCTTCGGCGGCGAGTTCCCCGGTCACGACTTCGTGGCGCGGTTCTACTCGATCCACATCCTGCTGCTGCCCGGCATCATGCTGGGCCTGGTGGTGGCCCACCTGATCCTGGTCTTCTACCACAAGCACACGCAGTTCGCGGGTCCCGGCAAGAGCAACAAGAACGTCGTCGGCATGCCGCTGCTGCCGGTGTACATGGCCAAGGCCGGCGGCTTCTTCTTCCTGGTCTTCGGTGTCCTCGCGATCATCGCGGCGATCGTGGAGATCAACGCGATCTGGGTGATCGGCCCGTACCGTCCGGACCAGGTGTCCACCGGCGCCCAGCCGGACTGGTACATGGGCTTCGCCGAGGGTCTGGTCCGCTTCATGCCGGGCTGGGAGGTCAACTTCTGGGGCCACACGCTCGTCCTGGGCGTGTTCATCCCGCTGGTCCTCTTCGGCCTGGTCCTGGCGGCGCTGGCGGCCTACCCGTTCATCGAGTCCTGGATCACCGGCGACAAGCGCGAGCACCACATCCTGGACCGCCCGCGCAACGCCCCGACGCGTACCGCGTTCGGTGTCGCCTGGATCACGATGTACATGATCACGCTGGTCGGCGGCGGCAACGACCTGTGGGCCACGCACTTCCACCTGTCGATCAACGCGGTCACCTGGTTCGTCCGGATCGGCTTCTTCGTCGGACCGGTCATCGCGTTCGTCGTCACCAAGCGGATCTGCCTCGGCCTCCAGCGCCGCGACAAGGAGAAGGTGCTGCACGGTCGCGAGACCGGCATCATCAAGCGCCTGCCGCACGGTGAGTTCATCGAGGTCCACGAGCCGCTCAGCCAGGAGCAGCTCTACACGCTCACGGCGCACGACCAGTACGAGCCGGCCGAGATCGGCCCGGCGGTCGACGAGAACGGCGTCGAGCGCAAGATCAAGGGCTCGCAGAAGCTGCGCGCCAAGCTCAGCAACGCGTACTACGGCGAGGACAACCAGATCCCGAAGCCGACCGTCGAGGAGTACAGGGAGATCACGAGCGGCCACGGCCACCACTGATCACTGACCGCTGAGCGTCGCCACGCCACGGTCGAAGGGCCCCGTCCGATCCCCGGACGGGGCCCTTCGCGGTGTCCGGGGCTGGATAGGGTGGACCTGTTCGAGATTCGCGTCCCGCCGTACGGGACACCGACCCAGGAGCGGCATATGAACGCTGTGACCCCCGCTGGAGGCAACACCGCGGCGGGCCGCTCCTGGCCCGCCCTGCTGAACGGCCTGCTGGACGGCCGGAACCTCACCGCCGACGAGACCGCCTGGGCGATGGACCTGATCATGCGCGGCGAGGCGACCGACGCGCAGATCGCCGGGTTCGTGGTGGCCCTGCGGGCCAAGGGCGAGACGGTGGAGGAGATCACCGGCCTGGTCCGGACGATGTACGAGCACGCCAATGTGATCGAGGTGCCCGGCGCGACCGTCGACATCGTCGGCACCGGCGGCGACGGCGCCAAGACGGTGAACATCTCCACCATGTCCTCGATCGTCGTGGCCGGCACCGGCGCCAGTGTCGTCAAGCACGGCAACCGGGCCGCGTCCTCCGCCTCCGGGGCCTCCGACGTGCTGGAGAAGCTCGGCGTCAATCTGGAACTGACGCCGCGGCGGGTGGCCGAGGTCGCGCAGGAGGCCGGAATCACCTTCTGCTTCGCGATCAAGTTCCATCCGGCGCTGCGCCACGCGGGCGCCGCCCGCGGCCAGTTGGCCATCCGCACGGTCTTCAACGTGCTCGGCCCGCTGACCAACCCGGCCAGGGTGCGGGCCCAGGCCGTCGGGGTGGCGGACCCGCGCATGGCACCGGTGGTCGCAGGCGTCTTCGCCGAGCGCGGCCACTCCTCCCTGGTCTTCCGGGGCGACGACGGCCTCGACGAGCTCACCACGACCGCCACCTCCCAGGTCTGGATCGTCCGGGACGGCAGGGTGACCCAGGAGCGCTTCGACCCGCGGGACGTCGGCATCGAACTGGTGCCCGTGGAGGCGCTGCGGGGCGGTGACGCCTCGTACAACGCCGAGGTGGCCCGGCGCGTGCTGGACGGAGAGAAGGGGCCCGTACGGGACGCCGTCCTGCTGAACTCCGCGGCGGCGCTGGTGGCCCTGAGGCCGGGCCCGGGCACCCTCGCCGAACAGATCCGTACCGGTATGGACCGTGCGGCGGAGTCGATCGACTCCGGGTCCGCCAAGCGCACGCTGGAGCGCTGGGTGGCCGTCAGCAACGCCTGAGACCCGGCCCTTCCGTCGCACGGCGCAGTCCACGATCCGGACTGCGCCTTGCGCGTGGAAGATCGTGTGGCAGGATGCTGAACCAGGTCATGAGTGACAGCCATGTGGCCCCGGCCGGCTGTCCGGCAACCCTCCGTCCGTGGCGGGGTGCCCCGGGTGAAGACCAGGCCGTAGGCAGCGAGGCCTACGGCAAGCGCGGACCCCTCGCACTCCTTCGAGTGGACACAGTCCAGGGGTCCTGGTCGACGAGGGAGCCTTCCGTGAGCAAGCGAATGCGCTAGGGCCTGTCGCCCCCGAGGCCGCAGAGCCCCGCCACCGCGCTTTCCCCCTTCACCCTTCCCCACGCTCGAGCCGTGTCTGCTCGCGTGGTGATTCCGCCTGCTTTCACGGGAGTTCACCCATGTCCGTCTCCACCGTCTCCACCGTCTCCACCGTCGCCGCCGACCAGTCCGTCTGTGCCCCGCTGCCCGTGCTGGGCCGGGACGTCACCGTTCCGCTCGTCACCGGCGGGGAGGTCACCTACGCGGCGCTCGACTACGCGGCCAGCGCGCCCGCCCTCCAGCGCGTCTGGGACGACGTGGCGGCGTACGCGCCCTACTACGGCAGCGTCCACCGCGGCGCCGGCTACCTCTCCCAGCTCTCCACCGACCTGTTCGAGAACGCCCGGAAGACGGTCGCGGAGTTCCTGGACTGCCGTGCGGAGGACCAGGTGGTCTTCACCCGGTCCACCACCGACTCCCTCAATCTGCTCGCCCGCGCGCTGCCCGCGGACTGCCAGGTCTTCGTCTTCGAGACCGAGCACCACGCCTCGCTGCTGCCGTGGCGGGACGCGCGGGTGACCTGCCTCGACGCCCCGCGCACCCCGGAGCGGGCCGTGGCGACCCTGGAGCGGGCCCTCGCCGGCCGCGACCCCCAGGGCCCGGCCCTGGTGTGCGTCACCGGAGCCTCCAACGTCACCGGCGAGCTGTGGCCCGTACGGGAGCTGGCCGCCGCCGCCCACGCGCACGGCGCCCGGATCGTCCTGGACGCCGCCCAGCTCGCCCCGCACCACCCGGTGTCCGTCCGCGACCTCGACGTCGACTGGGTCGCCTTCTCCGGCCACAAGCTGTACGCCCCCTTCGGCTCCGGCGTCCTGGCCGGCCGCGCCGACTGGCTGCGTGAGGCCGAGCCGTACCTCGCGGGCGGCGGGGCGAGCCGTACGGTGGCGCGGCGCGCCGACGGGTCCGTGGACGTGAGCTGGCACGAGTCGGCCGCCCGCCACGAGGCCGGCTCCCCGAACGTCATCGGCGCCTACGCCGTGGCCTCGGCCTGCACGGCGCTGACGGAGGCCGGCTTCGACGACCTCGTCGCGCGCGAGCGGTACCTGATCCGCAAGGTGCGGGCGGGTCTCGCCGAGGTGCCCGAGGTCAGGGTGCTGTCCCTGTTCGGCGACGACGCCCCGCGGGTCGGCGTGATCTCCTTCGTCGTGGCGGGCTGGAACAGCTCCCACTTCGCCGCCGCCCTCTCCGCCGAGTACGGCATCGGCGTCCGCGACGGCCTCTTCTGCGCCCACCCCCTGGTCCGCACCCTGCTGGGCGGCGATCCGCAGAGCCAGGGCGAGTGCGGCGCGCCCGAGGCCGCCCCGGGCGAGAAGTCCCTCAACGCCATCCGCGTGAGCTTCGGCGCGGGCACGCCCGACGAGCACGTGGACCGCTTCGTGGCGGCGGTGCGGGAGCTGGTCAGGGACGGCGCGAAGTGGACGTACCGCACGGAGGACGGCCGCTGCGTGCCCGCGGTGTGATCCGTGCGCTCAGGAGCCCGGGGCGGTCAGGAGTCCAGCCCGATGGCGAACGCGGCCTCCAGGTCGTGCTGCGAGTAGGTGCGGAAGGCCACGTGCGTGTCCGTCCCCTCGACGCCCGGGATCTTGCTGATCCGCCCCGGGATGACCTCCGCCAGGTCCTCGTGCTGCCGCACCCGGACCATGGCGATCAGGTCGTAGGTGCCGGTGACGGAGAAGACCTCGCTGACCGAGTCCAGTGAGGCGATCTGCTCGGCGATCTCGGGAATCCGGTCCACGCTGGTCTTGATGAGGACGATCGCGGTGATCACGGCTGGTTCTCTCCCTTGGGGGCCGGAGCAGGGGCGGCCTTCACTCTAGTCTTCCGGCCGAACCAGGCCCACGCGCAGGCGAAGCCCAGGGCGAAGCCCACCACGTGGGCCAGGTAGGCGACCTGCGGTCCCTCGGTGGCGCGGCCGGCGGCCAGCCACTGGAGGGCCGCCCAGAAGGGCAGCACCACCCACGCGGGAAAGCGCAGCGGCAGGAAGAACAGGAACGGGAAGAGACTGGTCACCCGGGCGCTGGGGAACAGGTAGAGAAACGCGCCGAGGACCGCCGAGATCGCGCCCGAGGCCCCCACCAGGCTCTGTCCGGAGTCGGCGTTGGCGACCGCGTAGCCCACCAGGGCCAGGTAGCCGCAGCCGACGTAGAACAGCGTGAACCGGACGCGGCCCATGCGCTCCTCGGTCATCGCCCCGAAGACGTAGAGGAAGAGCATGTTGCCGAGCAGGTGCACCCAGCTGCCGTGCACGAACAGGGCCGTCGCGGGGGTGAGGGCGGCCCGGAGCGAGCCGGTGAACAAATCGGCGGGGATCACGCCCCACCGCCGGAAGTAGGCCCGCTGGGCGAGCAGCAGCGCGTCCCCCGTGCCGTAGGAGGGAATGAGGCCCGCCGCCGGGCCGGCCACGAAGATCAGACAGCACAGGACGATCAGGGCGCACGTCACCGGCGCCTGCATGCTCCGTACCGCCCTGGCCGCCCTGATCGTCCGGGCGGCCACCGTGAACCTGTTGCCGATCATGTGCACAGAGCATGGCGCAACCGGACGCAACCGCACAGACCGCCTCGCCGCCGTGGACGGACCGGCGCCGAGTAGCCGCCAGGCCGTAGGGTTACGTGCCACACGCCCAGGGAATCTGGCGCGTCACGGACACAGAAGGAAGCGAACAGTCACGATGACGGTTCCCCTGCCGACCGCCACGACCCGGTGGCGCTGCACCCTGTGCGGCAACCTCACCCGCTTCGACGTGACCCGCTCGTCGAAGGTCGTCGAGTACGTCCACCTCGACCTGGCGGGAGAGCCGCAGGTCGAGGAGCGCGAGGTGGTCAGTGAGACGATCGAGTCGGTGCGCTGCCGCTGGTGCAACGCCGTGGACCAGGTGGAACTCGTGGACAGGCCGGGCGCCGGCTCCTGAGCGGAGCGGGCCCGCACAGGCGACCCCCGCGGGGGTCCGCGAAGCACAGAGGCATCGAGGCATTGAGGCATTGGGGTGACGGATGGTGGAGACACAAGGCGGGGGGCCGGGCGACGGCGCCGCCGAGGTGCTCGACCGTCCCCTGCCCGACGGAGTGCGCCGCCGGGTCGTCCAGATCGTCTCGGACGCCTTCGGAGCGCTGACGTTCGCCGAGCTGCCCGCGCAGCTGCGGCAGTACGCCCGGTTCACCCCGAGTCGCCGGGCGAAGTTCGCGGGCAACGCGATGGCGTCCGCGCTGGAGACCGATCCGCTGTTCCGCCAGCGCATCGGCGAGAAGTTCAAAGAGGACCAGCCGGAGCTGTCGGGCGCCCTCGACTCCGGCTCGCCGCCCCCGGCCGCGGATCCGCTCGACGTGGCGGCCGCGGCCTACGTACTCCGCCCGCCGGGCTGGGTGAAGCTGGTCGCCGCCGCGGGTGAGGAGGCCCAGCGGGCGGACGCCGAGCGCGCCGACGAGGAGAGCCGCGCCGAACTGGAGCGGCTGCGCGCCGAGCTGGCGGCGGCCCGCGAGCAGACCCGCGCCGACACCGAGCGGCTGCGGGCCGAGCTGGACGCCGCCAGGAAAGAGGCCGAGTCGCTGCACCGCAAGCTGCGGGCCGCGCACAGCGACGTCAAGCGCGGTGAGGCCGCGCTGCGCAAAGTACGGGACGACATCGAGGCCGTGCGGGCCGAGGGGCAGGCGCAGGTGTCGGCCGCCGAGAGCGAGGCCCGGCGGCTCAAGTCGCGTCTGGGGGAGGCGGAGGCCGCGCTGGAGGCGGCCCGCAGGGCGGCCCGCGAGGGGCGCAGCGTGGAGGACATGCGGGTGCGGCTGCTGCTGGACACCGTCCTCGACGCGGCCCAGGGGCTGCGCCGGGAGCTGGCGCTGCCGCCGGTGTCGGTGCGGCCGGCGGAGACCGTGGACGCGGTCGAGCCGGGCCGGATGACCCCCAAGGACATCGCCACCCGCGCGCTGTCCGAGCACGACCCGGCGATCCTCGACCAGTTGCTCGCGCTGCCGCAGGCCCATCTGGTCGTCGACGGCTACAACGTGACCAAGACCGGCTATCCGCAGATGCCGCTGGAGAAGCAGCGGCTGAGGCTGCTGGGGCAGCTGTCACAGCTCGCCGCGCAGACCGGCGCCGAGGTCACCTGTGTCTTCGACGGGGCCGAGCTGGTCGCGCCGGTGCTCCTCGCGCCGCCGCGCGGTGTGCGGGTGCTGTTCTCCAAGCCGGGGGTCACCGCGGACGAGCTGATCCGTCAGCTGGTGCGGGCCGAACCGCCCGGCCGTCCGGTGATCGTCGCCTCGACCGACCGCGAGGTCGCCGACGGGATCGCGAAGGCGGGGGCGCGGCCGGTGGCCTCGGTGGTGCTGCTGAAGCGGCTCTCGCGCGGCTGAAACCGGACGTAGGGCCACGTAAGCCTCAAGCGCAACATACACAACATACGGGAGCCATTCCCGAATTGACCGGATGCGTCACGCGACGCAGGGTCAAGTGGTCCTCACTGCTGGTGAGTTATGGGCAAAGAATGAAGCGAGTGGTGGGATTTTCGGCCCGAGGATTTGAATTCATCACGATGAGGTCACTAGGGTCGAGCCTCGAACCTCCGAGCGGGTGATCACTCAGAAGAAGGAGCTCGCTTCCGTGGCGTCCCACCGTCGACCCAAGCAACCCAGCCGTGCGCGCGTGACTGTGCTCACCACCGTGGCGGCAGCGGCCGTAGCCGTCAGTGCCCAGGCCGCGAACGCCGCCCCGAGCGCGAAGCCGAGCAAGGACGAGGTCAAGTC
>NZ_JBSGBZ010000012.1:0-190320 GCF_053601495.1 Streptomyces sp. NPDC004721 | reverse complement strand
GGACGGTGTCGTGGCCGCCCTCGGGGGAGCCGATGGCCCAGGGCACGCCGACGTCGTCGGGGCCGGCGTCCAGGGAGTTGTTGCGGCCCTTGCGGTAGGTGGTGCCGATGGGGTGGACGGGGGGCAGGTAGACGACGTCGAAGCCCATCGCGGCGATCGCGGGCAGGCGGCGGGCGGCGGTGCGGAAGGTGCCGTGCGGCTGCTCGGGAGTGCCCTCGGAGCGGGGGAAGAACTCGTACCAGGACCCGTACAGCGCGCGTTCCCGCTCGACGAGCAGGGCGAGTGGTTCGGAGGCGGTGACCAGGTCCCGCAGCGGATGCCGGGCCAGGACCGCGTCCACCTCCGGCGTCAACGCCGCCGCCAGCCGGGTCATCACCGGCAGCGAGTCGTCCTGGAGCGCCGCCGCCGCGGCGAGCACGGTGTCCCGCTCCGCTCCCTGCGGCACTCCGGCCGCCGCCCGGGTGTGCAGAGCGGCCCCCTCCTCCAGCACCAGCCCGGCGTCGATGCCGGCCGGAACCTTGACCGACGCGACGCGGCGCCAGGTGGCGACCGGATCCGCCCAGGCCTCCACCTGGTACGTCCAGCGGCCGGCCGCACCCGGAGTGACCTCGGCGCCCCAGCGGTCGGTGCCGGGCGCCAGCTCACGCATCGGCGTCCACGGGCCGGGCCGGCCCTCCGGATCCGTCAGCACCACGTTGGCGGCCACCGCGTCGTGGCCCTCGCGGAACACGGTGGCGGTGACAGGGAACGTCTCTCCCACGACCGCCTTGGCCGCTCGCCTGCCGCCCTCCACGGCCGGACGGACGTCCCGCACCGGGATGCGGCCGATCCTCGGGGCCGTACTCGAGGCCGTACCGGCGGCCTGGCTCGGGGTCGAACTCATGGGTGTCACCTCCACCGTGCTCAAGGCCGGGCTCGCGCCCGGCCGGGGAATCGGGTCGTGCCGGGCGGGACCTACCTCCCGGCGCGGGAACGCCTCTGGGCCGCCTTCGGCGGGCCCCGGCGGGGGACGGCGCTCCGGTGCGGCCGGCCGCTCTGCTCCCGCAGGTAGGTGCCAAGGCTGGTGCACAGATAGCGCTCGGCGGCGTCCGCGGCCTCCCGCGCGCAGCGTTTGCCCATCAGCACGCACAGGGTGTAGCCCGAGTCCTCGAAGGTGGACCGCACCCGGCGGTCGTCGGGCGACGCGAGCATCGCGCGTTCCCACGCCCGGTAGCGGCGCAGATGCCGGGCGACTTCGGCTTTGGCGGGTAGCAGCATGGCGCCGTTCACCTTTCGGATGCGCTCGATGGGCTCGTTTCCCCGACAGCCGGGGCGGCGACCGCGCACGCGTGGGCAGCGGTCCCGTTTACGGCGCTCGAGACTTCACTCATGGTGCACGTTCAACGACACAGCGTCCTGTTGGATCTTCAACAAGTGCGCTGACCTGCTCGTGTTGCACGAATGGCGTAGCGCGCGCACTGTGGATTCTGACTCAGAGGCAACAAATGTTCACGCTTCGTGATTTCGGGGCTCCTCGCACCTGCGGGAGCGGAGCGTGGGCCTCGCCGGTGAGGAGCCAACGACGATGAAGACCGCAGTGCCCTGTTACTACCACCTCGACGTGGAAGTCAGCCCGGAACGGGTCGGGCAGGTCAGGCGCATCCTGGCCGCGCACCTGCGTTTCTGGGACCTGGAGGACCTCGTCGACCCCGTGTGCGGGGGTGCCGAGATGCTGCTGAAGGCCATCGACGAGCACGCCACCGACAAGCACACCTCCATCGAGATGTGGTGGACCGGCCAGCACCTGATCACCGCCGTCGGGGAGAACAACCACGACCTGCGTCCCGACCAGGACCTGCGCGGCTGCCTGGCTCGCATCGCGGCGACCAGCCACGGCTGGGGCTGCTGCGCCTCCCGGACCGGCAGCAAGATCATCTGGTTCTCGCAGCGGGCCCGCGCCGGGGTGCGCGTCCCACTGGTCCCGACGGCCCCGGACCCGACCCTGCGCGAGGGCCTGCAGACGCCGCGCGAGATGCCGGTCACGGCACTGGCCTCTCCGCTCAGCGCGCCGCAGGCCGTGCTGGAAGCGGCCCTATGACGGGGCGAAGACGACGGAAAGGGGTACCCGTGTGGAGCGGGTACCCCTACCCGCTGGGGGCGGCGTTCGACGGGAAGGGCACCAACTTCGCGCTGTTCAGCGAGGTGGCCGAGCGCGTCGACCTGGTCCTGGTGGACGACGCCGGCACCCATCGCGACGTGCCGCTGACCGAGGTCGACGGCTTCGTGTGGCACGGCTACCTGCCCGGTGTCGGGCCGGGGCAGCGCTACGGATACCGCGTGCACGGGCCCTGGCACCCGTCCGCCGGCCACCGGTGCAACCCGAGGAAACTGCTCCTCGACCCCTATGCCACGGCGGTGGACGGGCAGATCGACAACCACCCCTCGCTGTACGAGCGGGCCGCGCACGGCCCGGACCCGGCCGACAGCGCCGGGCACACCATGCTGGGCGTGGTGACCGACCCGGCCTTCGACTGGGGCGACGACCGTCCGCCGCGGCGGGCGTACTCCGACACCGTGATCTACGAGGCGCACGTACGCGGCCTGACCCGTACCCATCCCGAGGTGCCGCCCGAACTGCGCGGCACCTACGCGGGGTTGGCGCACCCGGCGGTGATCGAGCATCTGACCTCGCTGGGTGTGACGGCGATCGAGCTGATGCCGGTCCACCAGTTCGTGCACGACGGCGTGCTCCAGGGCCGGGGCCTTTCCAACTACTGGGGCTACAACACCATCGGCTTCTTCGCACCGCACAACGGCTATGCCGCCGGCGGCATGCGCGGGCAGCAGGTCGCCGAGTTCAAGTCGATGGTCAAGGCGCTGCACGCGGCCGGGCTCGAGGTAATCCTCGACGTGGTCTACAACCACACCGCCGAGGGCAACGAGAAGGGCCCGACGCTGTCCCTCCGGGGCATCGACAACGCCTCGTACTACCGCCTGGTCGACGGCGACTGGGCGCATTATTACGACACCACGGGCACCGGCAACAGCCTGCTGATGCGCCACCCCTACGTGTTGCAGCTGATCATGGACTCGCTGCGGTACTGGGTCACCGAGATGCACGTCGACGGCTTCCGCTTTGACCTCGCGGCCACGCTGGCCCGGCAGTTTCACGAGGTGGACCGGCTGTCGGCGTTCTTCGACCTGATCCAGCAGGACCCGGTGATCAGCCGTGTGAAGCTGATCGCGGAGCCGTGGGACGTCGGCGAGGGCGGCTACCAGGTGGGCAACTTCCCGCCGTTGTGGTCGGAGTGGAACGGCCTGTACAGGGACGCGGTACGGGACTTCTGGCGCGGCGAGGAGCACACGCTCGGCGAGTTCGCCTCCCGGTTGACCGGGTCCGCCGACCTGTACGCCCACAACCGGCGCAGGCCGCGCGCCAGCGTCAACTTCGTGACCGCACACGACGGGTTCACGCTGCTCGACCTGGTGTCGTACAACGACAAGCACAACGAGGCGAACGGCGAGGGCAACCGGGACGGCGAGAGCGCCAACCGGTCCTGGAACTGCGGGGCGGAGGGGGAGACCGGCGACCCGGCCGTCCTGGAACTGAGGGCCCGTCAGCAGCGTAACTTCCTTGCCACGCTGCTGCTTTCGCAGGGCATCCCGATGCTGTGCCATGGGGACGAACTGGGGCGCACCCAGGGCGGCAACAACAACGCCTACTGCCAGGACAACGAGGTCTCCTGGATCGGCTGGCGGCTGACCCGCGAGCAGCGGGAGCTCGCGGACTTCACGCGGTACCTGATCGGCCTGCGCAGCGCCCACCCCGTGCTGCGCCGGCGCCGCTTCTTCCAGGGGGACACGGCGACCCGGAACGACCAGCCGCTGCCCGACCTGGTGTGGCTGCTGCCGGACGGCCGCGCGATGGCGGAGGAGGACTGGCAGCGCTCCGACGCGCACTCCGTCACGGTCTTCCTCAACGGCGACGCCATCGCCGAGCCCGACCGGCAGGGCCGTTCCCTGGTGGACGACTCCTTCCTCCTGCTGCTCAACGGCTACTGGGAACCGGTCGACTTCCGCCTGCCAGGCCGCGCCTACGGCGACCGCTGGACCACCCTCCTCGACACCGCCGAACCCCTGGGCCCCCCGGACGAGGCCGAGCACAAACCCGGCGGCACCCTCCGCGCCGACCCCCGCAGCCTGATCCTCCTGTCCCGCCCCCCGAAGACTCCCCACTGACCACAGCCGGGCGCGCGCCGAGCGGGATCGGCAGCCCGGTGGTGCGCTCCCCGGCCCGGCTGGGCTGGAGCGGCCTTCCGCCCCGTGTGCCGTACCCGGCGGCGGGGCCGGCGCCATGGGTTCGGAAGCACCCGCACGTCCTCCGACCCGAGCTGGGCACGGGATCTCCGCCCCCGGGCCGGAACCCCCGACCGGCCCGGACCGCGATCTGCGGCCCGCGCCCGCGCTCCGGACCTTGCTCCGGGTCGCGCGCGACGGGCTCCGCGTTGTGCGTGCCGCGACGCCAGGCGCCGGCTCCGGTGCACCTGACCACGCGACACCGCTTCGGCGCTCGCGTCGGCCCGTGGCCCGTGGCCCGTGGCCTGAGGCCGGGACGGGTTGGGCGCCGTCCGGGTCGTGGAGTATGGCTTTGCCGGGGCCCTCGCGCAGGACGTTGCCGCCGTGAACGGCGGCGCGGGTGCATGTTGCTTGCGTCGGTCTGTGGCCGGTGTCTGGGATGGGTGGGTTGTTCAGGCCTCGCGGCGGGGTGTCACTCGTGAACTGGGCGCCGTCCCGGTCGCGGGGTACGGCCTCGTCGGGGCTCTCGCGCGGGGCGCTGTCGGCGTGGATCTTGGCTGCCGTGGGCGCGCGGCGTTTGCGTCGGGCCGCGGCCGGTGTCTGGGATGGGTCGGTCGTTCAGGCCTCGCGGCGGGATGTCACCCGTGAACTGGGCGCCGTCCCGGTCGCGGGGTACGGCCTCGTCGGGGCTCTCGCGCGGGGCGCTGTCGGCGTGGATCTTGGCTGCCGTGGGCGTGCGGCGTTTGCGTCGGTCTGTGGCCGGTGGCCGGGATGGGTCGGTCGTTCAGGCCTCGCGGCGGGATGTCACCGTGAACTGGGCGCCGTCCCGGTCGCGGAGTACGGCCTCGTCGGGGCCCTCGCGCAGGACGCTGCCGCCGTGGACCTCGGCTGCGCGGGCGCAGGCGGCCACATCGGCCACGCGGAAGTGGATCTGCCAGTGCGGGCGGATCGTGGGGTCGGGCGCCTCCTCCAGCGCGCCGGACTCGATACGCGCCACGACCTCGCCGTGGCTGCGCAGCACCACCTCGTCGCGCTCGTAGCGGACCTCGCAGCAGCCGGGCCGCCGTGAGGCCCAGTCCAGGACCTCGCCGTAGAAGATCGCGGCGTCGAAGGCGTCGCGCGTGTGCAGCCGGATGAAGGCCGGCGCGGCCTTGCGCCAGGTCTCCCAGTCCGTGAAGAGGTCACCTTCCCAGATCCCGAAGGTCGCGCCGTCCCGGTCGGCCAGCAGCGCCGCGCGCCCCGGCGGGAAGGAGATCGGGCCGACCGCGGCCGTACCGCCGCGTTCCTGCACCCGTGCGACGGCCTGGTCGGCGCTGGGCACGGCGAAGTACGGCGTCCAGGCGACCGCCATCTGCCACATGGTGGCCACCGCGCCGATCCCCGCGACCGGTGCGCCCTCCGCGAGCGCGATGCGGAAGTGGTCGCCGAGTCTGGCGGGACGCCACTCCCAGCCCAGCACCGCCTGGTAGAACTCCTCCGTGGCCTGGAGATCGTGGCTGGTCAGGCTCACCCAGCAGGGCGCGCCGCACACCGAGTGCGTGGAGACGACGTCGGGGGAACTGCCGGAAGGTGTCCTGTCGTGGTTCATGGCCCGTCCTGGTGGTGTCAGACCGGTTTCCACCAGCCTGACACCAGTGTCCGACCGGCGCGCGGAAGACGCCTGCCGAGTACCCGCCGGACGCCGCCGAAACGGCGCGGGACACGCCCGCGCACGGCCGCCCCCGCACGTCGGGCGAGCCGCGGCGAGGCTCACCCGGCCTCGGCGAGCAGCTCCTCGCGCAGATGGGCGAAACACCCGCTGAGCAGGCGCGAGACATGCATCTGCGAGATGCCCAGCTGCTGCGCGATCCGGCTCTGCGTCATGCCCCCGAAGAACCTGAGGTACAGGATGGTGCGCTCGCGTTCGGGCAGCGCCTCAAGACAGGGCCTGACCGCCACCCGGTCCACGACCAGGTCGAACCGCGCGTCGGCCTCGCCCAGCCCGTCGCCGAGCGCGTAGCCGTCCGTACCGGGGACCTCCGCCTCCAGCGACAGCGCGGCGAAGCAGTCCAGGGCCTCCATCCCGGTGTGCACGTCGCTCACGCTCAGTTGCGCGTACTCGGCGATCTCGGCCACGGTCGGCGTCCGGCCGGGCGTGGTCTGCGCCAGCTCCTTCGTGGCACGCCGTACCCGGTTGCGCAGGTCCTGGACTCGGCGCGGTACGTGCAGCGTCCACATGTGGTCGCGGAAGTGCCGCTTGATCTCCCCGGTGACCGTCGGCACGGCGTACGCCTCGAACGCGTAGCCACGCGCCGGATCGTAGTGGTCGACGGCCTTGACCAGGCCCAGCGCGGCCACCTGGTACAGATCCTCCAGGGCCTCGCCGCGCCCGCGGAACCGTACGGCGATCCGCTCGGCCATGGGCAGCCACACCTGTACCAGCTCGTCCCTCAGCGCTTTGCGCTCGGCGCCGTCGGGCATGCGGGCCAGCCGCTCGAACGCCTCGGCGGTGTCGGGGGCGTCGTCGTGCGGATGGGTCTTCGTTCTGCCGGTGGTACGCATGAGCTGCGCCTCCCTCAGCAGGTGCTGGATGGACGGACACCTTGGGAGGGGCGGGGCTCGGACCGGACGGAGATGAACATCGGGGCCCGGCGCGCCGGCTCCCACGGACGTGCCTCCTGTCCGAAGCACTGGGCTCGGGATTCCCGAAGTCGGCGATTTCAAAACTGTTCCGGGAATGCGGTGACGGTATGCGACCGCACGAATATCAATTGTTGTCCAGAATCCGGAGAATCGCCACCGGAGGAAATGCGTGCATTTCCGTGGCGGTGCGAATGCGGAAGCGCACGCCGGTTCCGCGCCGTGCCGGAGCCGTCTCCGTACGCGCCTCCCGCCCGCCTCCGCCTCCGCCCGCCGCCGTGCCCGGGGCATCCTTGACCGGCTTTTGGGGTGATTACCTCTGCTACAGAGATAATCTGGCGGATGTGACCCCGGAGACCTTCCCCGAAGAGCTGGCCGACGCCCTTGTCGGCGTCCAGCGGCTGATCCGCCGCCGGCTGCGCGCCGGGATGACCGTGCCTCGGCTGCGCGGCGCCGAGAACGAGCTGCTGCGTCTGGTCGAGGGCCGCCCCGGCATAGGCGTCTCCGAGGCCGCCAAGGAACTGCACCTGGCGGGCAACTCCGTCTCGACACTGGTCAACCAGCTCGTCCGGGACGGTCAGTTGATCCGTGAGACGGACCCCGCCGACCGGCGGGCCGCGCGCCTGCTGCTGACGGAGGCCGCCAGGACCCGCCTGCGCGACTGGCGGGAGCGCCGCGCGGCACTCGTACGCCATCAGGTGGACCGGCTCGACGAGGCGGACCGGGACGCGCTGCGCGCGGCGATCCCCGCCCTGCGCAGACTGGCCGAGAACCTGCACGAGGAGGCCGATCGCCCATGACCCGGAACGCTGCCGCCGAGCCGGCCGACCACGCCGTCGCCTGCACCCGACTCGCCTACGCCTTCGGCGACACCAACGCCGTCGACGGCGTGGACCTGTCCGTGCGCCCGGGTGAGGTGTTCGGGCTGCTCGGCCCGAACGGCGCCGGGAAGACCACGGCGATCCGCTGCATCACCACCCTCCTGCCGGTCCCTGCCGGCATGGTCCGCGTCTTCGGCCACGACGCCGCCTCCGACCGCATGGCGGTACGCCGCCTGCTGGGCTACGTCCCGCAGCAGCTGTCCGCCGACGCCGCCCTCACCGGCCGGGAGAACGTCACCCTGTTCGCCCGCGTCTTCGACGTCCCGCGCCGCGAACGCGCCGACCGGGTCGCCCAGGCGCTGGCCGCGGTAGGTCTGGCCGACGCCGCCGACCGGCTGGCGAACACCTACTCCGGCGGCATGGTCCGCCGCCTCGAACTCGCCCAGGCCCTGGTCAGCTCACCCCGCCTGCTGATCCTCGACGAGCCGACGATCGGCCTGGACCCGATCGCCCGCACCGGGGTGTGGGAGCACATCGGCGTCGTCCGCGCCGCCACCGGCATGACGGTCCTGGTGACCACCCACTACATGGACGAGGCCGACACGTACTGCGACCGGGTCGCCCTGATGCACCGCGGCCGCATCCGGGCCCTCGGCACCCCGGCCGAGCTGCGCGAGGGGCTCGGCGAGCGCCTCCGCGCCCAGGGCGCCCCGGCCACGGACCCGCTGCCCACGCTGGAGGACGTCTTCCGCGACGTGGCCGGCAGCGGCCTCGACGACACCTCAGGAGGCTTCCGCGATGTCCGAAGCACCCGCCGCACCGCGCACCGCGTCGGCTGACGCCGTCAGCGCCGACGACATCGGGCTGCTGCTGCGGCCCCCGCAGCCCCGCGCCGGCTGGCGGCTGCTGCCCGACCGGGTCGTCGCCATGTGCGCGGTGGAGCTGCAGAAGCTCCGGCACGACCGCACCGAGCTGTACACCCGCGCGGTGCAGCCCGCCCTCTGGCTGCTGATCTTCGGTCAGACCTTCACCCGTATCAGGGCGATCCCCACCGGCGGCATCCCGTACATCGACTTCATGGCACCGGGCATCATCGCCCAGTCCGCCATGTTCATCGCGATCTTCTACGGCATCCAGATCATCTGGGAGCGCGACGCGGGCGTCCTCAACAAGCTCCTGGTCACTCCGACCCCGCGCTCCGCCCTGGTCACCGGCAAGGCGTTCGCGGCCGGGGTGAAGGCGCTGATCCAGGCGATCGTCGTGATCGTCATCGCCGCCCTGCTCGGCGTGGCGCTGACCTGGAACCCGCTGAAGCTGCTGGGCGTCGCCGCGGCCGTCGTCCTCGGCTCGGCGTTCTTCGCCTGCCTGTCGATGACCATCGCCGGCATCGTGCTCAGCCGCGACCGGCTGATGGGCATCGGGCAGGCGATCACGATGCCGCTGTTCTTCGGCTCCAACGCGCTCTACCCGGTCGCCGTCATGCCCGGCTGGCTCCAGGCCGTCAGCAAGGCCAACCCGCTCAGCTATCAGGTCGACGCCCTGCGCGGGCTGCTGCTCGGCACCCCCGCGCACCTCGCTACCGACTTCGTCGTCCTCGTGGTGGCCGCCGCGCTCGGCATCACCGCGGCCTCCACGCTGCTCGGCCGGCTGGCCCGCTGACGGCGCCCGGCGGACCACCGTCCGTGCCGCCCGTCGGAGTGATGTGCGGCACGCCGCGGAAGCCGCTTCGACGGCCCGCCGGCGAATTCCTCCTGCCCACGGCTTGATCAGCGATCAAAGACGGCGAATTCCCCGGCCACGCCGCATTCCGCGCATTTGACAGTGCGCTGAGCGCGCGGATAGGAAGCAGCTCTTGGAAGTCGAGAGGTGCATTGTGTACGAGCCGAACGTGGTCGGGGACTGGCAGGAGTACGAGGAGCATGCCGGTCTGCGCGTCCGCGTCCACCGCCTGGAGCGGTCGGAGCCGCCGCGGGGGCGCGACGAGGCCGCCGAGGGGCTGACGTACTTCCGCCTCCGCGTCACCGTGGAGAACCGCGGCACGCGGCGTTTCTGCGTCCACCTGGAGGACGGGCAGATCGACGTGCGGATCGGCCCCGACGGGGAGGGCGCGTTCGTCGACTGGCGCAACTCGCAGTTCGTCGAGGGCTTCGACGTCTATCCGCTGCGCCGGGTCACTGCGGTGCTGTACGCGGCGGGGCCGGAGGCCGCCCTGTCCCAGATCGACGCGCAGATCCAGCTGCGGGTCGACGACGAGTGGACCTCTCGCGCGCTGTGGACCGGCTGTGTCGACGGGCACGAGGAGCCCGCCGGGACCGGCACGCCCGCGGCCGGCGGTCAGGGCGGGCTGGCACACCAGATCAGCACCTTCCTGCGCGACCAGGCGGGACCGGGAACCGCGGGCTGATCCCGCCCGTTCCGTAGGCCGCCGGGCCCCGCCGGGCCCCGCCGGGCTCCGGTGCGCCCGCGTCGTCAGTGCGGGATGCCGTCGATGATCTCCCGGGCGCCCTGGCGGAGCAGGGCGACGGCGACCGATGTGCCGAGTGTGGCCGCGTCCAGCCGGCCCGCCCACTCGTGGGCGTTCAGCCGGGTCTTGCCGTCGGGGGTGAATACACAGGCCCGCAGCGAGAGTTCCCCAGCGCGGTCGACGTGCGCGTACCCGGCGATCGGGCTGTTGCAGTGGCCCTGGAGCACATGCAGGAACATGCGTTCCGCGGTGGCCGCGCGATACGTGCCGGCGTCGCCGAGCGTGCCGACCGCCTCGATGAGTGCGCCGTCGCCCTCCCGGCACTGCAGGGCGAGGATGCCCGCGCCGATCGGCGGCATCATCGCCTCCGGGGACAGCACCTCGCTGACGACGTCCGCACGTCCGATGCGCTCGAGTCCGGACACGGCGAGCAGGAGCGCGTCCGCCTCTCCCGCGGCGAGTTTCTCCAGCCGCCGGTTGGCGTTGCCGCGGAACGGCACGCACTCGAGGTGCGGGTGGGTGGCCGCGAGCTGGGCGATGCGGCGCACCGCGGACGTGCCGACGCGGGTGCCTGCCGGCAGCTCGTCCAGGGTGAGCCCGCCGGGGTGTACGAGGGCGTCGCGGACGTCGTCCCGCTTCAGGAACGCGGCGAACGTCGTACCGGACGGAAGCGGCCGGTCGGCGGGCACGTCCTTCAGGCAGTGCACCGCGAGGTCGGCCTCGCCGGCCAGCAGCGCGGCGTCGACCTCCTTGGTGAAGGCGCCCTTGCCCTCGACCTCGGACAGATCCCCCAGCCACTTGTCGCCGGTGGTTCGCACCGGGACCACCTCGGTGCGCACACCGGGGTACGCGGCGGCCAGTTCGGCGCGGACCCGTTCCACCTGGGCGAGTGCCATGGGGGAGTCGCGGGAGACGATACGGATCAGTTCGGGGACGGACATGCGGGACACAATAGACCTCGGCGCGGGCGCCCGGTGCCGCTGTCGGCCGCCGGCGTACGGTACTTGACGCCCCGTCACCTGCTCCAGGCCCGCGCTTCTCCCGGTCCGTCACCCCTCCGGGCCGTCGGGCAGGTCCACCACCGCGGCCTCCTCGGGAGTGAGGTCGGGGCGCAGCCGCAGCCAGGAGGGCTGGCGCAGCATCCCCGCCCGGGTACGCACGCTGTAGCGGACCTCGCCGACCAGGCGCGGCAGCACCCAGTGCGCCCCGCGCACCCCCGGTACGGGGTCGAAGGGGCACGCGTCGGTCGCCAGGACCGCGAGCAGCGCGGCGAGCTCGGACCGCTCCGCCTCGCTCCAGCCGGTGCCCACACTGCCGACGTAGCGCAGCCGCCCGCCCGCGCGCCGGCCCATCAGCACGGCGCCCGGAAGGCCCGTCAGCCGCCCCTTGCCGGGCAGCCAGCCGCCCACGAGGACGTCCTCGCTGCGCATGTTGCGGATCTTGATCCAGGCCCGGGAGCGCACCCCCGGTTCGTACACCGAGTCCAGCCGCTTGCACATCAGGCCCTCCAGGCCGTGCTCGCGGGTGGCGGCCAGGGCCTCGGCGCCGTGGCCGACGACCGCCGAGGGCGTCGACCAGTACGGACCCGTCAGGCCGAGGTCCTCCAGGCGCTCGCGGCGCCGGACGTAGGGAAGCGCGAGCAGCGGGCGCGCGCCCAGGTGCATCACGTCGAACAGGACGAGGTGGACGGGGACTTGGGCGGCCCTGCGTGCCGCCCGGCCGGGGGCGTGGGCCAGCCCCATGCGCCCCTGGAGCAACTGGAAGCTTGCCCGGCCCTGCTCGTCCAGCGCCAGAACCTCCCCGTCCAGGATCGCGGGCGTGGCGCCGAGCACCCGGCCGAGGGGCCGCAGTTCGGGGTAGGCGGCGGTGATGTCCTCACCGGAGCGGGCCCGCAGCAGCAGCCCGCCGTCACCGGGCAGATAGGCCACCACGCGCTGGCCGTCCTGCTTCGTCTCGTACGCCCAGCGCGCGTCCTGAGCGGCCGGCGGGAGCGGGCCGGGCGTGGCCAGCATGGGCGGGATCAGCGGCAGGGGCACAGCAGAGATGTCGACGAACCGACATGCCGCCACGCGCGTCGGGCGGCACTTTCCCCTGAACGGGTTCCGTGCGGCCGAAAGGGTTTCCCGCGGCGGCCTGTGCGCCGCGGGCCCGCCGCGGACGGGGGAGCGGAGGCCCTGTCGCCGGGGGCGGAAAACGCTGTCACGATCGGCGGAGGCCGTTACGACGACCATCGGAGCGCGCGGATGACGACGGACACGGGCACAGCGGGCGGGCGCGGGGCCGGCGGGATCGAGGTGAGGCCGGTCGCCGGGTACATCGGGGCCGAGATCACCGGAGTGGATCTGGCCGGAGGGTTCGACGACGCCGTGGCCGCGGAGATCCGTGCGGCGGTACTGCGCTGGAAGGTGGTGTTCTTCCGCGGGCAGCGGCTGGACCACGCCTCCCACGTGGCCCTCGCCCGCCGCTTCGGCGAGCCGGTGGTCCTGCGGCGTCGCGGTAGTGCGTCACCGCCGGACGTGCCCGAGGTGGAGACCACCGCGGACCGGCTGGAGCTGGGAGGGCGGTTCGGCATGGACCACGAGGAGTGGCTGCGGCGCCGCCGGCACACGCTGCTGCGCGGCTGGCACTGCGACCACGGTGCCCGCGTCGACCCGCCGGCCGCGACCATCCTGCGCGCCGAGTCCGTCCCGCCGTACGGCGGCGACACCACCTGGTCCAACCTGGCCGCCGCCTACGCCGGGCTGTCGGAGCCGGTGCGCGCCTTCGTCGACGGGCTGCGCGCCGAGCACCGGCTCGGGGTCGGCTACCAGCCGCGGCCCGGGGACGACGCGTACGTCCGCCACCTGATGGGCCATCAGATGGCGACTGTGCACCCGCTGGTACGCGTCCATCCCGAGACGGGAGAGCGGCTGCTGTTCGTCAACGGCTACTACGTCGAGCAGATCGAGGGCCTCTCCCGGGCGGAGAGCGCGGCGATCCTGGAGATGCTGCTGGAGCAGGCGGTCCGGCCCGAGTACACGGTCCGGTTCCGCTGGGAGCCGGGCAGCGTGGCCTTCTGGGACAACCGGGCCACCATCCACCTGGCACCCGGCGACAGCGCCCACCTCGGCTTCCCGCGGATCATGCACCGGGTGATGCTCGCCGGTGACGTACCGGTCGGAGCGGACGGCAAGCCGTCCGAGCCGGTCACCGGCAGTGAGCCGGGCCGCTGGTGACCGGTTCGGGCGCGGCCGTAACGCCGGCGGTCAGGTCAGGGGGATGGTGACCTCGTCCTCGACGGGCGGGGCGATCTCCTGGGCACGTCCGCCGGTCGCCGCGAAACAACGCAGCCGGACCGCCTCCCCGGTGACGTCCAGACGCAGGAACGACTTGAAGAACGGCGGGCTGTACGTCGCCGAACTCGGCGAGAACAGCTGGGTGTAGAGCTCGCGCACCGGAAGGCGGAAGCGGGCCCGGCGCTCCGGGCGGCGGCCGGCGCCGAGCAGGCTCGCCACCAGGCGGACGCGCCGGGTGACCCGTACCGGCGCGCCTCTGGGACGGACGGACGGCACGCCGAGCCGCTCGGCGACGACGGCCATCGCCTCGGCCTCGCTGAGCGTGAGGAAGCGGCGCAGCCGCAGCCGGCGGGCGTACACCCTGCTGTAGAAGGCCAGGGAGTCGCCGCGCAGCGGATAGCAGCGGAAGTCCGACTCGGTGACGTTCGCGACGGACACGCGCGGGATGGTGTGGGTGGCGTGCATGAACGCGCCCCCGCCGCCGGAGACGACGTACTGGACGGTGCGGCCGTCCACGTCCACCGGATAGCGCTGGTAGTTGTGGATGTCGCCGCCGATCGCCGCCACATAGCGGTGGGCCGGGTCGCGCACGATGTCGTCGACGGTGCCGCCGCCCTCGATGGGGCAGGGATGGTGCTCGCCGTCCACGTACAGCGGTGATCCAGTGAGGAGGATCTTCGGGCGGGGCCCTCGCGAGACCTCCCGCAGCCAGGCGCCCTGCTCGGCGTCGATCGTGCCGAGCAGACCGGTGTCGATACCGACGATCCGCAGCGGACCCGCGTCGATCGCCCAGTACGGGCCCGGCTGGACGGCCTGTTGACCCGGTTGCGACCTCAACTTCCGGGCCTCGGCGAAGTCTTGCTCGTCCACCGGGCGCGGCCGGTGCCACAGCAGCGCACGCCACCAGGCACGGCCGAGCGGCCGGGGCCTCGGCTCGGGCGGCAGCGGCGGGGCGTCGTCGCAGAAGACGCGCATGAAACCGCCGAGGTCCTCGTACCAGTCGTGGTTCCCCGGTATCGCGTAGATCGGCGCCGGATAGTCCTGGTACGGGCGGAAGAACTTGGTGCCGTAGTCGTCGGTGCTCCCGACGGGATAGATCACGTCACTGGTGATCACGGCGAACGACGTTTCCCGACCGGCCTGCAGAAGGCCGGGTACGACGGCGTACTGCGAGTCGTCGCCCGCGCCGGTGTCCCCGATGACCAGGAAGGAGAAACGGTCCCCCTCCGGTCGCCGTATCACCTTGTCCGCCGGGGCGCCGGCCGTCGTCCGCTGCGCCACCCAGCGGCCCCGGGTGCGGCCCGTGGGGTCCCCGAACCAGGAGGCGACCACCCCGTTGCGGGCGGCCCACAGGACGCGCGGGTCGAGCCAGGACAGCTTCCGCACCCTGGCGGGGAGTAACTGCCGGTACGTTCCGGGTTCGACGCCCGTCCAGCCGGCGCCTTCGACGGTATCGCGTGAGGAGTCAGACACGCGGTGCACCGTAACAATGATCATGCCCTGCGTACGAGAGGGGTCCGGCGATCGAGCGCCGGACCCCTCCGTGGTCAACTCGGTTGCTAGTCCAGGGGATCGAGGGTGAGGTGGGCCTGCTGCGGATTGCCGTCGTGGACCAGGGACTCCTGGTTGCCGACGTCGTCGAAGGCGAACGCGTAGGCCTTGGAGTCGGCTCAATCAAGGCCTGTGGTGCGGCACGCCCCGGGCACCTCGCGGCGGTGGCGGACGCCGGTCACCGCCGGCCGCCCGCCCAGCGCGCAGCGCTCCCTATTCGAACCGCGAGGTGTCGCCCGCTCCCCGCCGTACGATCTCCGCCTCGCCGCCGGAGAAGTCGACGACCGTGGTCGGCTCGGTGCCGCAGTCGCCGGAGTCGACCACCGCGTCCAGCACGTGGTCGAGCCGGTCCTTGATCTCCCAGCCCTGCGTCATCGGCTCCTCCTCGTCGGGCAGCAGCAGCGTGCTGGACAGCAGCGGCTCGCCGAGTTCCGTGAGCAGGGCCTGGGTGACGACGTGATCGGGGATGCGCACCCCGACGGTCTTCTTCTTGGGATGCTGCAACATGCGCGGCACCTCCCTCGTGGCGGGGAGGATGAAGGTGTAACTGCCGGGCGTGGACGCCTTGATGGCACGGAAGACGTCGTTGTCGATCCGCACGAACTGGCCGAGCTGCGCGAAGTCCTGGCACATCAGGGTGAAGTGGTGCCGGTCGTCCAGCTGCCGGATCGTCCGGATCCGCTCGATGCCGTCCCGGCTGCCCAGCCGGCAGCCCAGGGCGTAGCACGAGTCGGTCGGATACGCGATCAGCGCGTCGTCGCGCACGCTGTCCGCGACCTGACGGATCGCACGCGGCTGCGGATTGTCGGGGTGCACGTCGAAATACTTCGCCATTCGCCGAGCTTATGCCGAACCCCACCCGCCACGACGCAGGCCCCTGTCAACGGCCCCTGCGCGCCGCCCCACCGCTCCGCGCCCCACCCGCACCCGACAACGCTCCGGCCGCAGGTCCCGCCCGCGCCCGCCCGGTCAACACCGCGCCACCGGCGCCCCTTGCACGGAGGCGCCAGTGCCGCCCGCTCCGCACTGTGCCGCTCGCGCGGGCTGCGGGGGTGCATCGGCGAGCCTGAGCTGCCAGTCGCGCCTCGTCACGTCGCACCGTGCAGACGGTGATTGGCTGCCGCGCCTCCGGCGCCCCGGCGCTCGCACCGCGCCAAGTCGGCGGGCCGCCGTCCACCCTGTGCACTGCCGCCGGCGCTGCGGTGTCAGCGGCGGCTGTGCCCATTGCGCGGCGCCGCTCGCGCGGGTTGCGCGGGTTGCGCGGGCTGCGCCGTTGGGGGCAGAGCTGTCCGCACCGCACCGCGGGTGCTGAGCTGCCCGCGTATCGGCGCCTTGGCGCTCGCGTCGTGCCGAGCTGCGCCGCGTCACCGGTCGCGCCGCGTCACGCCGTGCCGAGCGCCCGCTGTGACGCGCTGTTGATGTTGTGCCGTTGGCGCCGGCCGCGCGTCTGCGCGGCGGAGCCTGCGCCGAGCGGTCTGTGCTGTCTGCACGGCACTGCACTGGGCGCTGTGCCGTCCGCGCGGTCGGCGCCGGCGGGCTGAGCTGTCCGCTCCGTGCCGTGCGCGCCGCACCGAGCCGCGTTGCTCCGTCCGCGCCGCACCACCGGAGCTGGGCTACCCGCGTACCGGCGCTCGCATCTCGCCCAACCGCCCTGTGTCACCGGCTGCGGTGACGTGCCGTTGGTGGCGCCTGCGCCGAGCGGTCTGTGCTGTCTGCATGGCACCGCTCTGCGCGCTGTGCCGCCCGCGCGGGCCGCGGAGGCGGCGCCGGCCGGGTTGGGCTCTCCGTGCCGCAGCCCGCACTGCACCGCGTTGCTGTGCGTGCTACGCCGCTCGCGCGGGTGGTGTCCCATCACGTGGTGTAGCCGATCAAGCATGCGGAACGCCCAGGTCGCTGCCCTGATCGCCGTTGCCGCACGGCCTATTGGGGCTTACGCCGTCGCGACCGGCGACACCTGCCGGGCACCCCATGGCCGAACACGCCAGTCGGGCCCAGGACCGGAAGCGATGGATCATGATCGGCTACACCACGACCGGGGACGCGACCCTCGCGCGGGTTGGGCCGCGCCGGTGGGCTGAGCCGCCCCCACCGTGCCACGCGCCCGAGCCGTGCCCGGCGCCTGCCCGCCTCATGCCCGGAGCCTGCCCGTCTCGCGCCCGGCACCTCGGCGTCCCGCCAGACTCCCGGTGTCCCGCCAAGTTCCAGGCGCCCCCCCCGAGCTGCCCCGTGCCGGCGGAGTCGTACCCGCTTCGAATTCGTAGGCGTACTTCCTGGGAACGGGGGAAGCAGCGTTCTCGTGTCGCTCGGGAGCTGTCCCCCCGGCCTCGGGCGCGCGGCTTCGCCGGTTGTTCACCACCCCCCCGTGAACCGCCGGCGAAGCCGCCCTCCTGACCGTTCGTCCGGTCGTGCGGCGTGCCCGGGGCCGGAGTGAAGGGGCACTGCCTGGTAACGTCCAAGATCGGAAACGCCGAGGTCAAGGCCACGGACAGGCGACGGATGAGGAGAGGGCCGACATGGCCGGGCGAGAGGACGGGACCGCCGGAGCCCCGGGACGGGACGACCGGGCGTCCTGGGCCGAGGGACTCCTCGACCAGTTGCGACCGACCGGACGGGACGCGCGCAAGGTCGTCGCCTGGCTCGCCGCGTCCGTGCACGGGACCGGCTGCCTCCTGGACGGCACCGGCACCTTGCTCGCAGGGGAGCCGTTGGCCCTGGACGAGGACCTGGTCGAGGACGTCGTCGCCGGCCGGTTCGCCTCCGCCGCGCTGGAAGACCGGGGACACCACGTCCGCCTGGTGCGCGTGGGAGGCCCGCATCCGCAGTCGGCCCGGGTCCTGGCCGTCTCCCGTGCCGAGCCCTTCGACCGGCAGGCCGCCGAGATGGTCACCCACACCGCCGGAGTGCTCGAACTGCTGCTGCGGGCCCACGAGTCGACCGTCGCCGGGCACCGGCTCGAAAAGGCGACGGCGGCCCTGCGACTGGCGATCCTGCAACTGCTGATGGTGGAGGACACCGTCTCGGCCCGCCGGGTGGCCGCGGGCCTGTGGCCCGGACTGCTCGACACGGACGCCGCCTGGGTCTACGTCGTCGAAACCCACCGCGAAGGACGCGACCGGCTGGCCGCCGAGTGCCTGGACACCACCGGGGAACGAGCCCTGGTGGTGCTCTGCCCGGCGGTGGACGAGCACGTGATCGTGCTCGCGCCGCTCGAGACCGACGGCCGCAACCTGCGTTCGCTGGTCGGCGCGCGGCCGCGCACCTTCCTCGGCGGCAGCACCCGGCACGGCCTGGCCCGGACCGCCACCGCGTACGGGCAGGCCGTGAGCGCCCTCGCGGTCGCCCGGTTCCGTCCGGAAGGGGCCGCCGTGTACGCCGAGCGCAGCCACCCCGAGCGCCTGATGGACCCCGAAGCGCTGCGCGCCTGGTCCGCCCGGCTGCTGCGGCCGCTGGACACGCTGGCGCACCACACGCGCGCCGAACTGCTCGCCACCACCCGGCTGGGCCTGGAGTTCACCGCCGTGAGCGCGGCGAAGGTCCTCGGGGTGAGCCGCAACACGGTACGGGCCCGTATGGAGCGGGTGGAGGGACTGGTCGGCGCGGACTTCGGCAGGCTGACCGACCGGGCCGCCGTCCACCTCGCCCTGAACACCCAGGCCGGCCTGGACCACCAGCCGGCCGTCGGCCCGGCGCCGTGGACGGGCGCGGTACGCCTCGGCGACCTGCTGACCGGACCCGCCCTGCGCACCTGGGCACGCGAGCTCCTCGGCCGCCTTGCGGCGGACGCGCGGGACCTGCGCGGCACCCTGCGTACCTGGATCACCGCCGGCGGAAACGCCGAGCGCGCCGCGCAACTGCTCGGCGTGCACGCGCAGACCGTCCGCGAGCACGTCCGCGGGGTGGAGCCCGTCCTGGAACGCCAGCTCCTCGCCGCCGGCAGCGATCTGTACGAGGTCGTCCTGGCCCATGTGGCGGTGGGCGACCTCGAACCGCCCGCCCTCGGCGCGGAGTGAAGCGGGCATTCCGGACTCACTTGTGCACGGTTGAGCCCTCCACCGGGCCGAAGGGGCATCGGCGCGGTACCCAACGGCTGCCCCGTACACATAGGTTCGACGAGCCGCGGACACGGGACCGGAACGGGGGACCGGTCCCGTGCCGTCGGACGCCTGGGCGCAGGTCAGCGCACCGCACGGCGCCCGGACACGGCGAACTCCGCGCCGCGGGCCGCCCCCAGCAGTCCTGGGGGCGGTCCGCCACCGAGCAGTGCGCCCCGACGCCGCGGGAGCGCCCGGCACTCAGCCGTCCAGTCGCACCGGCACCTCCTGCCAGCCGAAGGCGATGAAGGACGGCACCTGGCGTTCCAGAACGTAACCGGCGTACTCGGCCTCGCCCTCGGCCTCGCCCTCGGCCGCCTGGTCGCCGCCCTCCATCATCTTGCCCAGCGGTGCCCGTGCCGCGGGTCCGGCCCCGGCGTGCGCGGCCACCGGGTCGGCGGCGCCGCGGGCCGCCGCCGTCGCGGACTGCAGACCGCCGAGCACGGCAGCGCCGCCGCTGCGGTGCGGCACGCGCCCTGCACGGTGCTGGTGATGGCGGCCACCCGCTCCGCCGAGGCCTGCGAGAGTCACGTAACTCAGGCCTCAGCCTCAATCAGGCCTCAGATCACTCGGGTTGAGGGCAGGACCACCTCGACGGCCTCCGCCGGTGTCGCCACCTCGACCGGTCCGTGGATCCCACCGGTGGCGGACGGCGCGTCCGGCAGGGCCCAGCTCTCCAGCAGCGCGACCGGCTTGCCCGCCCGCAGGGCCAGCGCCACCTCGCTGAGCGTGCCCCAGCCGCCGCCCACCGCGACGAGGGCGTCGCAGGTGTTCACGAGCAGCCCGTTGCGCAGCTCGCCCAGGCCGGTCGCCACCGCGAGGCTCAGGTGCGGGTTCCCCGCGGCCCGGTCCCGGCCCGGCAGCAGGCCGACGACCGTACCGCCCGCCGACGTCACGCCCTGCGCGCACGCCTCCATGACCCCACCCAGGCCCCCGCACACCACGACCGCTCCCTGCCGGGTCAGCAGCACACCCACCTGCCGAGCGAGTTCCGCCTCCCGCGCAGAGGCCTCTCCGGGCCCGGCGACGGCTACACAGGGACGCATACGCCCATGGAACGGCCCTCGAACCCCTTCGGCAAGGCAGGCGCCGGCCACGCGGCGAAGAGGGCGCGCCGAGCTGGAGGACTTCCTCCACCCCTACCTGGCCAACCGGGGCATCCTGCTCACCCCGTTCCACACCATGGCGCTGATGTGCCCCGACACCACCGAGCAGGACGTCGACGCGCACACCGAGATCTTCGGCGCCGCCCTGGCCGAACTGCACGGCTGACGGCAGGGCCTACGCTGGGGCGATCCGGCCGGAGAAGGAGAGCGACGCACGTGGACGAGATCGACCGGGCCATCCTGCGCGAGTTGCAGACCGACGGGCGTATCGCGTACGCGGACCTCGGCCCCAAGGTCGGTCTGTCCGCGTCGGCCGCCCGCCAGCGGCTCCAGCGGCTGCTGGACTCCAAGACCGTCCAGGTGGTCGGCGTGACCGATCCGATGGCCATGGGCGGACAGGCCATGGCGCTGCTCGGCATCGGCGTGGACGGCGACCCGCGGGCGGTCGCCGACGAACTGGCCGGGCGCCCCGAGGTGGTCTACTCGGTGCTGACCTCCGGCGGCTTCGACCTGTTCGCCGAGGTGGTCGCGCCCGGCCCGAGGGACCTGCTGGACTTCGTCAACGACGTGGTCCGTCCCATCGAGGGCGTCCGGCAGGTGCAGTCGTTCCCGTACTTCGGCATCCACACCCACCGGTTCCTGTGGGACGTGGGCTGACCGGCCCGCCCCCGGCCGGGGTCAGCGACCCTCCGGCGGATGGGGCGCGAGCACGAGCATCGTCACGTCGTCGCTGAGGGTGCCGCAGTGCGCGAGGAGGTCGGCCATGACGTGGTCGGCGAGTTCGGCCGGGTCGACGGCGGCCAGCCGGGGCAGCCGGTCCAGCAGGGGGTAGAACTCACCGGCCGCGTCCCTGGCCTCGGTGACACCGTCGGAGGCGAGGAACAGCACATCACCGCGGCGCAGAGGCAGGACATGCCCGCCGCGCCGCGGGACGCCGTCGGGCAGGCCGAGACCCAGGGGTGTCCACGGCACGAGGCCGACCTCCTCGGCGTGCCCGTCGCGCAGCAGCACCGGCGGGGGATGGCCGCAGGTCACCAGCCGCACCGACCGCGCGTCCCCGTCGAACTCCAGCAGCACGGCCGTCGCGAACAGCTCCGCGTGCCGCACCTCCTGCGAATCCACCACAAGCCGGCGGTCCAGGGCGGCGGCCACCCCCGGCAGATCCGTCCGGTCGAGCACCGCCTCCCGGAAGCTGCCGAGCAGCGCGGCGACGGTGGACACGGCGGCCAGGCCGTGCCCCTGCACATCCCCCATGACCGCCCGCACCCCCTCAGGCCCCCGGCGCACGTCGAAGAAGTCCCCGCCGACCAGCGTGCCGCGCTGCGCGGCCCGGTACAGGCCAGCGCACCGCACCGGACCGACCTGCTCGGGAAGCGGCGGGACGACCGCACGCTGCGCGGCCTCCGCGACCGTGCGCTCCAGATCCAGCTGCGCGTCCCGGCGGCTGCGCACATAGGACAGGAACACGCTCAGCACGGCGACGAAGGTGACGGTCTCCAGGTCGGTGTTGCCCGGCCGGTTCAGATGGAAGGCCGGCACGCTCAGCAGGGTCACCACCGTGGAGCCCAGCAGCGCGGTCGCCACCGGCCCGTACGACAGCACGGCCAGCGGCGGTATCGCGCCCAGGAGGAAGCCGATGTCGAGCGGGTTCGGACTCAGCAGCGTGACCGCGCACACGAAGACGACCAGGACGACCGGCAGCGCACGTACCCAGCGGGGCGGCGGGGCGCCGCGCAGCCAGCCGCGCCGGTGCGGGTCCCGACGCCGGACCGGGGCAGGCAGCTTCACCACATGACCACGCTGCTACGCCGGATCCGGTACCGCACGTCGGAAACCCCGGCCCGCCAGGGGATCAGTCGGGATCGCGCGCCAACTCGGCCTCCGCCGCCGCGAGTATCTCGGTGACCCGCAGGCCGAACGCGGCGTCGCACGGATGCGGGCGCCCGGTGCGTGCGGCGGCGAGCAGCGCGTCCGTCGCCCGGCCGTAGGCGGCGACGGCGTCCTCGGAGCTCTCCGGGAGCAGGGTCACTCCGGCCTCGCCCCGTAGCTCCACGGTGGCCCCGGCCGCCGCCGGGGGAGCGGTCAGGCTCAGGGTGAGGGTGCTGGACGCGCCGCCCACGTGGTCGAGGACCGCGTGCACCGTGTCCCCGGGGCCGTGCGCGGCGGCCGTCACGCGCTGTACGTCGCCGAGGACCGGCAGCAGCACCGACAGCGCGTGCGGGCCGACGTCCCACAGCGCGCCCTTCTCCCGCCGCCACGGCGAGGCGGCGAACGGGCTGTCGCCGGTGAACACGGCGCTCAGCCACTGCGCGCGTGCCGTGAACCAGTCCCCCCGGGCCGCCTGCTCGGCGATCCAGGCCTCCGGTTCGGGCTGGAAGCGGGCGGTGAAGAAGACCACCGAGGCCACGCCGGTCTCCCGGACGGCCCCGACCACCGCGCGGCCCTGCTCCACCGTCGCGGCGAGCGGCTTGTCGAGCAGCAGATGGCAGTGGGCCCGCGCGGCCCGCACCGCGAGGCCGGCCTGCACGTGCGGGGGCAGCGCGACGGCGACCGCGTCCACCTCAGCCAGCAGGGCGTCCAGGTCGTCGTAGGCGTGCGTACCGTGTCGTTCGGCAAGATCCTTGGCGGCGGCCGTGCGTCGCCCCCATACGCCGGCGAAGTCCAGCTCGCCGTGTCCGCTCAGGGCGGGAGCGTGGACCATCCGTGCCCAGGGGCCGGTGCCGAGCAGTCCGATGCGCATACCGGTGCCTCTCCACTGTGCCGGACAGGGTGACCGCCGGCCGTACGGGCCGGTCGTCACCGAGCGTGTCACAGGACCCGGGTGCCGGAGCAAGCCCGCGGACGAAAGCGGGCACGGATCGGGCCCGGCGGACGCGGCCCGGCGTACGCTCGCCGGGCCGGGGCGCACGCCGGCTCAGGCGGCCCGGCGTCGCTCGGCGGCGGCCGGGCCCGGTGCGGGCGCGGCCGGGCCGGCAGCGGCCCCGGTGCGGCGGCGGCCACCCGGGAGCAGCCGCAGATGTGCGCGGCGCCCGGCATGGCGGCCCCGGGCCGGAGCCGGATCCAGCATCCGCTCCTCCACCCGGGCCATGACCGCCAGCAGCACGGACACGAGCGGCAGCAGCAGAACAGCGACGAAGACCATGACACCCCCTTGTCCGACAGAGGATCCGGGTGCTCCGTACCGCGCGGATGATGAGTGCCGCCCGGTGAAGAATTCGTGAGGATCGGGACAGACCGTGATGCCGTCACGGGCCGTCGTTCGTCCCCGGGCTGGTTTGGGAAGACGTGGCCTCCCTAGGATGTACTCTCAGTCGGACCGGCCCAGTTGGCGCGGTGGAAACGGCGAATCTGGGGGACTGATGCCTGCGGAGAACCAGCTGTCCACGAACATCGACGAGAACGTGCCGACGGCTGCGCGTATGTACGACCACTACCTGGGTGGCAAGGACAACTACGCGGCCGACCGGTCCGCGTGCGAGGAACTCGACAAGGTCGTCCCCAGCACCCGTCGGCTCGCCCTGAACAACAGGCGCTTCCTGCAACGGGCCGTCCGCACGCTCGCCGAGGAGCACGGGATCCGGCAGTTCCTCGACCACGGCTCCGGTCTGCCCACCCAGGACAACGTGCACCAGGTCGCCCAGCGCGTCGACCCCGAGTCGCACGTGGTGTACGTGGACAACGACCCGATGGTGCTGGTCCACGGCCGGGCCCTGTTGCAGCAGGACGAGCGCACCGCGGTCATCCACGCAGACCTGCGGCAGACCGACGAGATCTTCTCGCACGCCGAGACCCAGCGCCTGATCGACTTCTCGCAGCCGGTGGCCGTGCTGTTCAACTCGGTCTTCCACTGCATCCCGGACAGTGACACCGACGGCCCGAACGCCGTGGTGGAGCGCGTACGGGAACGGCTCGCGCCCGGCAGCATCATGCTCATGTGCCAGCTGGTCAGCGAGGATCCCGAGGTGCGGGCCTTCGTCACCGACTTCATGGACAAGGTCACGCAGGGCCACTGGGGCCGGGTGCGCCAGGAGAAGGACGTCGCCGAATGGTTCGAGGGCCTGGAGCTTCTCGAGCCGGGTCTGGTGGAGGTGTCCACCTGGCGGCCGGACACCGAGGTGGCTCCCCGTCAACTCACCCATGAGTGGGTGGAGTTCGGCGGCCTAGGCCTGATCCGCTAGCGGACGGGCGTACGGCGGCACCGACACGAACGACGACGCCCCGTCCAGGACCCGGACACCGGGTTGTGGACGGGGCGTTCGCCTTGACCGGGTCTCGCCTCGGGCGGATCGCCTTCGGGCTAGGAGGCGGACGCGTAACGGTCGTTGGCCGTCTTGCGCAGTAGTGCCAGGGACTCCTGCGGCGTGAGCGCCTCGTCGGCCAGCCGGTCCAGGGCGATCCGGTACTCCTCCGTCTCGTCGCGGTCCTCGAGGAAGTTGGCGCTTCTGATGTGCTCGAGGTAGACGACGTCGGGCAGGTCGAGGCCGCCGAACCGCAGATACGTGATCGGGATGGCGGGCGCGGACGCGTTCGTCACGTCCAACGGAACGATCTGCACGGTCACGTTGGGGCGCTGCGCCATGGTGACGAGCTGGTCGAGCTGCTCGCGCATGACCTCGCGGCTGCCCAGAACACGCAGCAGGACCGATTCGTCAAGGACCGCCCACACCTGCGGCGCGTCCTGCCGCAGCAGCAACTGGGCTCGTCGCATGCGCAGTTCGACGCGTCTCTGCACCTCGTTCGCCGAGGCGGTCGGCAGGCCCCGCTCCACCACGGCCCGGGTGTACGCCGCGGTCTGGAGCAGACCGGGAACGTACTGGATCTCGAAGGTGCGGATCGCGGCGGCCGCCTCCTGGAGGCCGACCAGCCGGTCGAACCACTCGGGCATCAGCCGCTTGTCGTAGCGCTGCCACCAGCCGGGCTCGCCCGCCCGTCGCAGCAGCCTGAGCAGGACCGAGGACTCGTACTCGTCGGTGCCGTACAGCTTCAGCAGGGCGCGGACGTCGCCCTCGGCCGGAGGGCGGCGTCCCTTGCCCGATTCGATGCGCGAGAGCTTCGCGGCGCTGAACCCGAGTTCGCGCGCCGACTGCTCCTGGGACAGGCCCGCGTCCTCGCGGAAGCCCGCCAGCTGGACACCGACCAGCATCTTCAGCAGAGTCGGGGCCGGCTCGGGCCGGTCCAGATAGGGTTCGAGGCGGGAGATGCGATGTGGCTCGGCGGACATCCTGACTCCCAGTAGACCGGGCAGACTGAAAAGTCACCGTACCGCACCGTCCGGCTGCGGAGCGCACTCGCCGGGGGAAGTCGGCAAGTTCGTTCCGCTTCACAGCAGATGGTCGAACTCGCCCTCCTTGGCGCCGGCCAGGAACGCCGCCACCTCCGCGGGGGTGTAGACCAGCGCGGGGCCATCGGGGTCACGGGAGTTGCGCAGCGCGATGTCACCGCCGACCAGAGTGGCGACTTCCACGCAGTTGCCTTCGGCGTTGCTGTGCCGGCTCTTCATCCAGCGGGCGTCCAACGAACTGGCCCGCACTCCGTTCCGCACTGGTGGCACCGCGGTCTCCTTGCTGTTCACGTTCGCACGTCCGCACGCACTTTCACGAGAAATTTCGCGTGCAATTGCACGCGGACGCTTTCAGCGTGGATAATAGCCGGGGCGTCAACCCCTTGTGGACGCCGTTCGGTGACGTCGCATCAGGGAGATGCCGTGCCCTCACCAGTGAGTCGAGAGCTCGAAGTGCCGGGCGCGGCCGCCGTGATCGCGCCGTGGGCGGAGGGGACCCACGGCGCGCTCGCGGCCGCAGCGCTGCGAATCGACTGCGGACGGGAGGGATTCGCCCTGGCCCGCGCCTTCACGCGCGAGACCTTGGGCAGATGGTCGGTCGACCACCGCGCCGACGACGCCGCCGTCATCGTCACCGAACTCGCGGCCAACGCGGCGACGCACGCGGTGCCGTACGCCCCGCCCGGCGACAGGGCCGTGTGGCTCGGACTCGCCGTCGACGCCGCACAGTTGATCATCACGGTCTCCGACCCCTGCGCCGGCCGGCCCATACGCCGCAGTCCGGAGGGCTTCAGCCTGCTGGAGCACGGCCGGGGCCTGTGCATCGTCGACGCTCTGGCCGAGGAATGGGGCTGGACCCCGAGGCCCCCGGCGGGCAAGTCGGTCTGGGTGAAGCTGTCGACGCGTCCGCCCCGCTGAACCGCCGTTCCCCATAGGACCGCCGCCGGAAAGGACGACGCCATGCGCACCGTACCGACGGAGCAGCCCGGCACTCGGCGCGCCGACCGCGCGACCCCGTTGTCGGCCCTGGGGCAGGTGCCCTGGAGCGACATCAGGGACTCCACCGGCTCCGCGGCCGCCGTCCCCCTGCTGCTTTACAAGGTGGCCTCGCGCGACGCCCGCACCGCCCGTGCCGCGCTGGACGATCTGCGCGGACGGATCTGCCAGTACGGCTTCGTGGTCGAGCAGGCCACCGCCGCCGCGGTCCCCTTCCTCTGGGAGCTCGCCCAACTCCGGGGCGTGACCTGCCGTCCGCAGATCATCCAGCTGCTCCGGAGCATCGCCGGTGCCCGGCAGTGGGAGAGCGTCGCCGCGGTCTACCCCAAGCTCCTCAACCACCGGGAGAACCCGGTGGTCTGGGAGCGCAGGGCGCGGCAGGCTGTGCGCTCCCGGCGCGGCGCGCTGCCGGCGCTGCTGGCCGACCGCGATCGCGAGCTCGCCGCGGCCACGGCGGAGCTCGCCGACGCGCTCTCCGACTGAGCGCCGACCCCGGGACCTCCGGGCGGCCCCGACCGCCTGGACCCACTGCGCGGATTCGGCCACCAGCGCGAAGAATCACTCGCTGGGTGGGCCCGTGGCCGCAGGTCGTCCGCCCCGAGGGGCTCATAGCGGCGTGTTCTCCTGTTCGCCTCCTGCGTGGCGCTCACCCAGTCATGGCCGTGGGGCCGAAAAGCACCTATATTGCGGATACCTCTGCCGGGTCGTGCGGCGCCCTGCTGCCGCAGACGGGAGCTGCCCGGGAAATGTGCGGCCGAGTGTTCAGCGGAGGTTCCGGTGAGCGTTGTCCGAACGATCGAGAACTGGCGCGAGCGCGGGGCGTGCCGCTTCGAGGATCCCGAGCTGTTCTTCCCGCTCGGGGAAAGTGGTCCGTCCATGCGTCAGATAGAACAGGCCCGCGCTGTGTGCCACCGGTGTCCGGTGCTGCGCGAGTGCCGGGCCTGGGCTTTGCGCAACAGCGAGTACGACGGTGTCTGGGGAGGCATGACCGCCGGGGAGCGTCGCGCCGCGGCGCGACGCAGGTCCGGGGACCGCGGCCGGTAGAGCCGGCGGCGCCCTGGTGGGCGAGCGGTGGCCGTGCCACCGGAAACCGACTGAATTCGGTCAAACTTATGCCCGCGAGTCGCTCGCCGTGCATGGCACGGCGTGCCGCGGGCATACGGAGCAAAAATCGAGAGAGGGGCGCTCCGTGCTGGTTCCGGACCCGAAGGTCGTCAGGACGTTGCTGACTCGGTACGCATCGCTGAAGATCGCTCAGGCGGAGAGGGAGCGGGCCGAGACGGCCCGGGAGCTGGAGGACGTCAGCTACACCTTGTGCGTCATGATGGGGGCCACCGGCATCCACGAGGCCATCGGCAAGGCGGACGCCCTGCTGCTCGCCCCCGGGCGAGCGGCGGACACGGACGTGAGCACCGACCCCGACGGGGACGGCGCCCTGCCCCTGGCGGTCTGATCCCGTGGCAGACGTACGGGCGCTCCCCTGGCACGGCGTGCCGCGCTCAAGGAGCTGCCGTACGCCTGCCGTTGGCGTGTTCGCGCTCCCGTGGGCCGGGGCAGGCCAGCCACTCGGCGATGGTCCGGGCGATCGGCTGGCCGGTCTCCACCTCGACGAACCCGAACTGGCCGGACTGGTTGCACTCGAGGAACCACCACGTGCCGTCGGCGTCCTCAGCGAAGTCGAAGGCACCGTAGGCCAGTTCGGCCTGCCGCAGATAGGCGCGCACTGCCGCGGCCACGCGCGGCGGGACCTCGGCCGGCCGCCACTGTGTCCCGGACGTGGCGAACCGGACGTCCACCTCCTGGGGGTCGGCGTCCGCCGGGGTCGCCTTGCGGGCGGCCAGCAGCGTGTCGCCGACCGCGGTCAGCCGGATGTCGGCGCGCTTGGCGATCCTGTGTTGCAGCAGGGTCGGGCCGTAGGCCACCGCGCCGAAGTCCGCGTCCGGGGCGACGCGGCTGGTCGGCACCGCCCTCGGCGGCTCCTGCGGATGCGCGCCGGAGACCGGCTTGACCACCAGGTCCGGGAACCGCTCGGCGAACTCCCGGGCTGCGTGCGGGAAGGTGGTGATGAGCGTGGCCGGCACCGGCAGGCCGCTGCGCTGGGCGAGCCGCAGCTGCCAGGGCTTGTGCCGGGCCCGCTCGGCCGCGTCCGGATGGTTCATCCAGCGGGCTCCGCAGCCGCGCAGCATTCCGTACAGCGCCTGTGCCGCCTCCTCGGTGAGCCACGCGGACGGCTGGGTCGCCCGGGCCGCCGGAGCTCCGGGTCTGCGCACCCAGACCGAGCACAGGCGGCTCACGCTCACCAGCCGTCCGCCCGTCGACAGATGGCCGGTGAAGGAGTCGTGGACGTACTCGCCCGACAGGGCGGCGCCCGCGGTCAGATCGGCCGGATCCATCCGGACCACCGGAGTCGAGGAGGCGTTCAGGTGCATCACCACCATGTCCGCCGTCACGTCCTCCTCGCCGGTGAGGATCAGTACGGTCATCTCCGCGGCCGTGTTCAGTCGTCGAAGTGCGTCTTGGAGCCCGCCGTGGAGGTCGTGGTGCCCAGCTCTCTCAGCAGCGCGTGGTCGGATGCGGCGATCCGCCCGTCCATGAGAACGTTCAACTGCAGCCCGGAGTCGTAGGCGTACGGCGTGGCGGCGTCCCGTTCCACTGCCGGACGAGCGTAGTTGAGCGCGAACGGTTGCATCGTCTCTCCCCTGTCGGTGCAGCCGCGACCAAGCGGTGGTGCTGCTTGTGGCGTCGCCTGGCCCGCTGACTTCGTTTCGGGTTCCCGAGACTTATACGAATCGAACGAGTGAATGGTTTCCTTACGGAGCGTAGTCCTTGGCGTCCGGCTGTCCACGACGCCCGAAAAGTCCGGGTCGCCGCACCAGGGCGGGCAGCTGGTCCCCGCCGGCGGCGTGCAGTGAGCGCAGGGCCAGGAGCAGGACGCCGATGTCGTCGAGGTAGACCGGGTCGGGCAACAGGTCCGTGGGCAGGACGAGATAGAGGACGGCACCCCAGAAGACCCAGCGCGGCCCCGTCGGAAGGCCGGCGCGGCGCAGCTCCCGCCGGGTGCGCACCAGACGCCTGAGTAGTACGACGGCCATGGCCAGCACGGCGGCCAAGGCCAGCGCGACGGCCGCGATGACGGCGGCCATGAGCAGCACCTTCGCGGTGGAGTCCACGGTTCGTGCCCTTCCTCGTCGTGCCGCTCACCGGCGCATCTCCCTGTCTGATGCCCGGTTGCGGCGCTTCCATGACCGGATGTCACCCCGCTGCGTCGTCCCGGTGGCGCGCCGCGCGGCACCCCGCTTGTAATGGCGGGGTAAAGGCGTGTCGCGCTTCGGGGGTGCAGGAGCGGCCGCACCCCTGCCATGGAGCCCAGCATGACCACCCGCTCTTCACCATCCCAGACGAACCAGGCCGTCATCGACTTCACCGACGAGTTCCACTGGTCCGGGCCGCCCGGCGGCATGGCGGGACGCGGCGACGGCGAGTGCGCGGTCGGCGATCCGGTCGGCGGCCTCGTCCGTGCCGCGGTCGACGACCGGCCCCTGGAGGAGGTCCTCCGGCTCGTCACCCTGCTGGAGGGATCGCCCGAGCACGCCGAGGCGGTCCGGCACGCTCTGCGAGCCGTCGCCCTGGACCGACCCGTGGAGGACGTCGCCCGACTGGTCGCCGAGTTGACCCGGCCGCCGCGGCCGGCCGACAGCGCCGACGACACGATCCGTGCCGCGGTCGGCGGCCGTTGCGTCGCGGACGTCACCCGGCTGATGGTGCTGCTGCACCGGCCGCCGCAACTGCCGCACTGCGGCCGGGCGGCGATCCGCGCGGCCGCCGCGGGCCGTACGGTCGAGGACCTCGTGGAGCTGATCGGGCGGCTGGCCCGGGAGCGGTACGAGGAGCCGTACGACGAACCTGGTGCGACGCCCGGCGTGGCCGCGGGCCAGGAGCAGAAGGCCGAGGGCGAGTCCGGCGAGCGGCTCGTACGGCCCGTCTTCTGGCCCAGTTGGATCGCCGCGGCGGCCCTCGTGGTGTGCGGCGCGGCCTACTTCCCGCTGCGCTGGCAGGGCGTTCCCCTGATCGTGTGCCTCCTCGCCCTCACCGTGTCGGGGCTGTGCGGACTGCTGGCCCTGCTGCTGGCCCTGCGCGCCGGGGTGGCGGCCCTGGTGGCGGGAGCGATCGTCCCGGCGGCGCTGGCCGGAGTCGGCTACGTCGAAGGCAGGTTCGCCCCGGTGCAGGTCTCCCGTGCCCTGGCGATCACCGTGGCACCACCGCTGAGCGCCGGACTCACCGCGGTCTGCGCGTCGCTGGCCAGTCTGGCCGCGCTCTCGCTGCTGCTCATGGTGCAGGCGGCCGAGCGACATCCGCCGCCCCGGTCGGCCGGACTGAGCTCACGGGCCGTCAACCCGCCTGTTCCGTGAACCGGTTGCCCGGTGCCGGGAGGGCTCGTTCGGAAACGAACACCCGTGGCCTCGCGGACGGCGCCGCCCGCGAGGGAGTCGCCTGGCCGCGGCGCGTCCGGGCGGCCTCCCGGACGTGCTGCCGCGCGGACCGCGTGTCCGCGCCGCGGCGCCCGGCTGTCCGGGCACCCGTGCCGCCGTGAACCGGGCTCAGTCCCCGGTCCGCGGCTTCGAGCCTCCGGCCGGTGGGGACGTGCCGGCGTCCCCACCGGCCGGAGATCCGCCCTCGTCGTCGGAGGCCGCACCGTCCATCGGCCGCCGCGCGGACGTGCCCGGGCGCAGCGACAGGGCGGTGCCCTTCAGGCGTTCCAGTCCGCGTGCCAGCTGCTGGAAGGGGGACCCCGCGGCCGTACGGGCCTGCCTCCTGGCGGGCAGCGTGCCCTCGGCCTCCGACTCCCGGTACACGGCGAGGGCCTCGTGGGCGCGTTCGGCGGCCTCCCGGTACAGGTCCCGGGACTTCGTCATCGCCTCCAGGGCCTCGGAGTACATGGTCACGAGCTCGCGCGCCCGGGCGAGTTCTTCTTCGAGGGTCAGTAGCTGCCACTCCTCGCGCAGCGCGGTGAGGGCCCGGTCGGCGCCGTTCGGCAGGGGCCTGGGCAGCGCGGCGAAACGGTTGACGGCGTCGATGACTTCGGTGGGTTCCGTGCCGTCCAGGAAGACGCTGCGCACCGAGAAGTCCCGCACGTCGTAGCCGGGTGGCGCCGGACTGCCCGGCAGGACCAGGGCGCCGCCGCGGGGCAACCGGACGTCGAAGTCGTCCAGCACCCAGTTCACGGCCCTGAACCGGTGCGGCGCGGCCCGGTGCTCCACCACCCGGTGCCGCAGGCCCTCGGGCAGGACCCGCACCACCGCCGCCCGGCCGCGCTCGTCGGGCGTCATGGCCTCGTGGACGACGACGTGCAGGGTCCAGGTGTCCCGCGCCGCGTGCCGCAGGACCCGCCTGAGGTCCTTGTCGTCGTCCGGGAGGGGAGTGACCTCCCCGAGCCGCAGCCCGGTGACGGCCTCGTACTCCCAGTCGGCGCCGGGCCCCTGCGGCCAGAACATGGTCGCGGGGGAGGGCCATCGCGGGTCCCACGGCTGCTCCGCCTCCGCCATCAGCACCCACTCGCGCCCCTGTCCGGAACCGGAACCGGAGCCGGCGAGGGGCGACAGGGCGAGCCGGGCCCGTACGGTCACCTCGCCGGGCACCAGCCAGCGGGCCTCGAAGACCTTCTCGCCGCCGGGGCCGGTGTGCTCCGGTTCGAGGTGGTCGTGGATGACGCCGTCGGCCTTGAGCTGCTTCAGGCGGCGCCGCACGACGTCCTCCGCGGCGGGTCCGGTGTGGCGGCCGCGGGCCGGCCACACGGTGGGCGGGCTCGCGGGGCGGGGGGAGGGAGAGTTCGACATGAGCCAATCTGAGAGCGGGGACGGCGGTTGCGTTCAGTATCGCCAAGCCGGATCATGCCGGGTCGCGCGGGGTCGGTGTCCGTCCCGCCACGGCGGCGGCGCCGGGCACCCACGGCCGTGCGCGTGCCGTGGCGGGACGTTCTCCGTGGTCAGCCGGTCCGGGCGGAGGCCCGGCCGGCCCCGGTCGGCCGGTCGGTGACGTCCACGGCGAGTCCCCGGAGGGCGGCGGCACGGCGTTGACGCGGGCGCTGAAGCCAGGAACTCCGGCAGGGCCGACGCCCTCCTGCCGCGGGGCCCCGTTCGTCCGGCCACGGTCCGTCACCTCCCCCTGCGACGCGTTACCCCGTGCCGCCTTCCCCATTCGGAGCATGTCACGCCCTGTGAGGCTGACAGTCCTACTGCATTCGGCGGTGAAACGATGTTCTGCGGCGCCCGGGACCCTCACCGTGGGAGCGCCCGTGTTCTTCGAGCGACAGGAGTTCTCCATGAGGATCAGAATGACGGCTGCCGCGGCCCTGGCCGGTGCGGCCCTGATGACGTGCGCGGGAACCGCCGCGGCCGACGCCGGCGCGACCGGTACCGCCAGCAACAGCCCCGGGGTGCTCTCCGGCAACGTCATCCAGGTCCCCCTCGACCTCGGCCTCAACCTGTGCGGCAACTCGGTCAACCTGATCGGCCTGCTCAACCCCACCGCCGGGAACGCGTGCGCGAACAGCTAGGGCGACCCCTGGCGGGGCGGTGCGCGTCCGGCGCACCGCTTCCCGTGAAGCGGAACGAGCCGTGCCCGGCCAGGGGCACGGCTCGTTCCGCTTGGGCCCCGGACAGGGCTCGCCGTCCGCCGGCGGCCGACTGGGTGTCCCGGACTACGCGCCGCTCGCGCGGAGCATGTCCTCGCGTTCGACGATCTTCACGCGCTCGCGGCCCTGCGGCTCGCCCAGGGCCTTCTCGGCGGCGTCCAGCCGGTACCAGCCCTCCCACGTGGTGAAGCGGACGTTCCGCTCGGCGAGGAAGGCGTCGACGGCCTCCGGGGCGGGCGAGGCGGGGGTGTGCAGGCGCTCGTTCGCGAAGTCGTCCAGCAGGTTGGAGACCGTCTCGTTGGCGTCGCCCTTGGTGTGGCCGATGAGGCCCACGGGGCCGCGCCGGATCCACCCGGTGACGTACAGGGACTGCACGTGCTCGCCGGACTCGGCGACGATCCGGCCGCCCTTGTCCGGGACCGTGCCCGACTCCAGGTCCCAGGGCAGCTTGGGCAGCTTGTCGGAGAGGTAGCCCACGGCGCGGTACACGGCCGTGACGTCCCAGTCCTTGAAGACGCCGGTGCCCTTGACGTTGCCGGTGCCGTCGAGCGCGGTGCGCTCGGTGCGCAGGCCGACGACCCTGCCGTCCTCGCCGAGGACCTCGGCCGGGGACTCGAAGAAGTGCAGGAACAGCTTGTGCGGCCGGTCGCCGACGTCGCGGATGGCCCAGTTCTCCAGCGTCTTGGCGACCATGTCGGCCTGCTTGTTGCCGCGCCGGGTCGCGATGGAGCCCTCGTCGTAGTCGATGTCCTCGGGGTCGACGATGACCTCGATCGACGGGGAGTGGTCCAGTTCCCGCAGCTCCATCGGGCTGAACTTCGCCTGCGCCGGGCCCCGGCGGCCGAACACGTGGATCTCCACCGCCTCGTTGGCCTTCAGACCCTCGTGCACGTTCGGCGGGATCTCGGTCGGCAGCAGCTCGTCGGCCGTCTTGGCCAGGACGCGGGCCACGTCGAGGGCGACGTTGCCGACCCCGAGCACGGCGACCTTCCGCGCCGTCAGCGGCCAGGTGCGCGGCACGTCCGGGTGCCCGTCGTACCAGGAGACGAAGTCCGCGGCGCCGTACGAGCCGTCCAGCTCGATGCCGGGTATGGACAGTGCCCGGTCGGCCGTCGCGCCGGTGGAGAAGATCACGGCGTCGTAGAACGCGCGCAGGTCGTCCAGGTTGATGTCGCCCGGGTAGTCGACGTTGCCGAAGAGCCGGATCTGCGGCTTGTCGAGCACCTGGTGGAGGGCCGTGACGATGCCCTTGATGCGGGGGTGGTCGGGGGCGACCCCGTAGCGGATCAGGCCGAACGGGGCCGGCATGCGCTCGAAGAGGTCGATGGACACGCCCGGCTCGGTGGCCACGTCGGACTTGAGGAGGGCATCGGCGGCGTAGATCCCGGCGGGGCCGGCTCCGACGATGGCTACCCGCAGGGGGCGGGGCATGATCAGGTTCCCTTCGAGCGAGGATGGTCGACTCGTCGGCAACCTTAAACTAAGGCAAACCTAAGTTGGTACGCGGGTCCCGTCTATGGACCCATAAAGTCGATTTATGGCTTGCTCGACGGCAGGACGGCACGGTGCCGGTCGGGCATGGTGGACCTGTGATCGAGTTGGCTGCGTGCTTCGCCGTCATGGGGGCCGCCAGCAACGCCATGGGCACGGCCTTCCAGCGCAAGGCGGCCTCCACCGTCGCGCGCGGCGGCGGACTGCGCCTGCTGCTCGCCCTGGCGCGCCGCCCCGCCTGGCTGGCGGGCATCGGCGGGGTGATGGGGGCCGCCCTGTTCCAGGCCCTCGCGCTGGTGAACGGTCCGATGGCGCTGGTGCAGCCCCTGTTCATCCTGGAACTGCCCTTCGCCCTGCTCATCGCCGCTCCCTTGATGCACCGCAGGCTGCCCCTTGCGGGCTGGTGGGGTGTGGCGGGCATGGTCGGCGGCCTCACGCTGGTCCTGGTCTCGGCCGCGCCCTCCGGGGCCCGGGACCAGGCGTCCATGGTCCGGTGGGTCCCGGCCCTGATGGTGTGTCTGGGAGCGATGGCGGCGGCGGTGGTCCTCGCCCGGCAGGGACGCCCCTCCCTGTTCCGCGCCGCCGTGCTGGCCGCGGCCGCCGCCATCGGCAACGCCCTGACCGCCGCCCTGCTGAAGTCGGCTGCCGGCACCCTGGACAGCTCCGGCTTCGCGGTCTTCCTCACCACCTGGCAGACATACGGTTTCGCCCTCACCGGGATCGGTGCCCTGTTGCTGCTGGAGAACTCCCTCCAAGCCGGCTCGCTGGCCGCCTCCCAGCCGGCGCTGACGCTCGGCGACGCGACGGTGAGCCTGCTGCTGGGCGTCACGCTCTTCGACGAGCAGATCCGTACGGGCTGGTGGCTCCTGCCGGAACTGGTCGGTGCCGGGCTGATCCTTTGGGGCGTCCTACGCCTCATCCACGTGGTCCCGCACGCCCAGCAGACCCTGGTCGGCGACGGCCGCGCGACCGGCAGCCCCGCCCCACCCGAGCGCGCGTCCGGGAGCTAGTGCCCCGACAGTGCTGTGACCGGAGAGGTTTGCCCGCAGCACTAGGGCCCGGACGTGGTTCAGCGGGTGGTCAGCAGGCCCTGCCGCAGCCGGCCCAGCAGGCGGTTGAGCAGGCGGGACACATGCATCTGGGAGATGCCCAGGCGCTCCCCGATCTGTGCCTGGGTGAGTTCCTCGACGAACCGCATGTGGATGATCAGCCGGTCCCGTTCCTCGAGTTCCGCGAGCAGCGGAGCCAGGCTGTGGATGTCCTCCACGAGTTCCATGCCGGTGTCCTCGGTGCCGATGAAGTCGGCGAGGACGTTCTCGCCCTCCTCGCTGCCGCTGACGGCGGCGTCGAGGGAGGAGGAGGTGTAGCCGTTGGAGGCCACCATCGCGTCGAGGACCTCCTGCTCGGGCAGGTTCATCAGCTCCGCGAGCTCCGCGGTCGTGGGCTTGCGGCCCAGCCGGCTGCCGAGCTCCTCGGTGGCCTTGGCCAGCTCGACGCGGGCCTCCTGCAACCGGCGCGGGACGTGCACGGCCCAGGAGGTGTCGCGGAAGAAACGCTTGATCTCACCGACGATGTACGGCACGGCGAAGGACGTGAACTCCACCTCGCGGGCGAGCTCGAACCGGTCGATCGCCTTGATCAGCCCGATCATGCCGACCTGCGCGATGTCCTCCATCTCCTGCGGGCCCCGGCTGCGGAAGCGGCCGGCCGCGTAGCGGACCAGGGACATGTTCATCTCGATCAGCGTGTTGCGGGCGTACTGGTGCTCGGGCGTGCCCTCCTCCAGCCTCGCCAGCCGTTCGAAGAACAGGCGTGACAGGGCCCGTGCGTCGGTGGGTGCGACCTTTGAGGGGTCGGCCACCTCCGGCAGCTCCGTACGAGCCCGAGTCGCCTTCGCCTCCGTGGTCACCGCCATCGTGCGGCCCTCCCTCTCAGCCGGAACATCCTCAGTACGCGTCCACCATGTTGATCAAGGCGGACGCGTCAGCGCCTACCCCAGTGCGTAAACCTCACACCCACATATTTCCCCCTCTCGCGCCGACGCGCCTGCCGAGCCGCGGTGGGAGAGGCCTTCCGGCGGGTGGTGCCGCCCGGGTGCGGCACGGCCGGGTCGGCTCACGGGAAGCGCCGGGCGATCTCCTCCGGACCGTCGAACAGGTGCGTGTCGTCCGGGACGTACAGCCGCAGGCCGGCGACGGGTTTTGAGCCCGCGGATCGCGTCAACGGGGACTGTATGGGCCGGCCGTGGGAACGGGAGGCGGCCGGGGTACGCGAACGGCAGCCGTCGGAGATGCGGGGCCGCTCCCCGCGGTCGGGCCCGCGCCGCAAACGTGAGCGGCGGGGAACGCGGCTCGACCGCGCGGATTCCGACCGCCGTGCGTGCTTCGGCGTCAAGCGGGAGGAGCCTTCGTGAACGAGGAGCCTTCGTGACCAGTGACGCGCGGGCAGGCGGACGCACCGGCGATACGGCCGGACGCGATCCGAGGCGCTGGAAGGCCCTGTGGGTCACGCTCGCCACCGGATTCATGAGCCTGCTCGACGTGACGATCGTGGCCGTGGCGCTGCCGTCGATGCAGCGGGACCTGAGCGCTTCGCCGGCCGCTGTGCAGTGGGTCGTCTCCGGCTACGCCCTGTCGTTCGCCCTCGTCCTGGTCCCGGCCGGCCGGCTCGGCGACGCCATGGGGCGGCGCAGGATCTTCCTGTGGTCGCTGGCCGGCTTCGTGGTCTGCAGCGCCGGAGCGGGCGCCGCGCCCACGATCGCCTGGCTCGTCGTGGCCCGGATCGCGCAGGGCGCCTGCGCGGGCTGCCTCGCCCCGCAGAACTCGGCGCTGATCCAGCAGATGTTCCGCGGGGCCGAGCGAGGCCGCGCCTTCGGCCTCTTCGGCGCCACGGTCGGCATCTCCAGCGCGGTGGGACCCGTCACCGGAGGCCTGATTCTGGCACTGGCGCACGGCACCCAGGGATGGCGCTGGATCTTCTACGTCAACGTGCCGATCGGCGCGGTCGCGCTGCTGCTGGGCCTTCGGCTGCTGCCCCGCGTGGCGCGCGGCCGCCGCGAGAGCCTGGACCTGCCGGGCGTGGTCCTGCTGGGCGCCGGGGTGCTGGGCCTGATGCTGCCCCTGGTGTTCGCCGACAGCGGGGGACTGCGCTGGCTGTGGTGGCTGTTCCCGGTGGGGCTGGCACTCCTGGCGGCCTTCGCCCGCTGGGAGGGGTGGGTCGCGGCGCGCGACGGCCGGCCGCTGCTGGACCCACGGCTGCTGACCTGCACGCGCGGCTACGCGGCGGGCACGGCGCTGGGCGCGCTGTACTTCGTGGGGTTCAGCGGGGTGTGGCTGGTGTTCGCCCTGTTCTTCCAGGACGGCCTCGGCTACGAGCCGCTGGACTCCGGTCTCGCGGTGACCCCGTTCGCCATCGGTTCGGCGGCCGCGGCGGTGGTCTCGGGCCGGCTGGTGGAGCGGTTCGGGCGGCTGCTGACCCTCTGGGGGCTGGTCACCGTCGTCGTCGGGCTGGGGGCCACCGCGCTGATCCTGCGGTCGGCTCCGCCGGGCGCGGAGGCCTGGTGGGCAGCGCCCGCCCTGTTCGTGGGCGGCGTGGGCAGCGGCTGCGTCATCTCCCCGAACGTGACCATGACGCTGAGTGACGTGCCGGTGCGGATGGCCGGGGCCGCGGGCGGCGCCCTGCAGACCGGGCAGCGGCTCGGGGGCGCGGTGGGCACGGCGGCCCTGCCGGGCCTCTTCTACATGGTGCTCGCGGCGAACGGCAAGGACTACCACGATGCCGTCGCCCTCGCCGTGGGCTGCGCCCTCGTGGCCCTGCTGGGAGCCCTGGCGCTCGCCGTCCTCGACCTCCGCCGCGACCGGCACCCCCGCGGCCGGCGCGATGCGCGCGGAGTCCGCGCCGAGCACACCCGTGCGGGCCACGGCTGACCCAAGCCGGTCACTCGTCGTGATCGGGAGCGTGATCGGGAGGTTTGCCCGCCGCCCCGCCGAGCACCCGGAGGGTGACACCGACAGCGATGTGCTTGGAGTGAGCGACAGTGGCTGGTGACCAGAAGGGCAAGGCCAAGAAGGAACAGATGAAGGGCAAGGCCAAGGAGACGGTCGGCCGCGCGGTGGGCAACGAGAAGATGACCGCCGAGGGACAGGCCGAGAAGGCCAAGGGCAACGCCCGCCAGGCCAAGGAGAAGACGAAGGACGTCTTCAAGGGTTGACCCCCGACCGACGAGGGCGACGACCCAAGCGTCCTCAGCGGGACCCCTGCTCGTCGAGCGAGGGTCCCGCCGGCGTCTTCCCGGGCAGTGGGGCCGGTCGCAGGGACCCTTCGTCGGGCAGCCGGTGACGGCCGCGGAGTGCCGAGGCCACCGCGGAGACGAGGGCCATCGCGGCGGCGGCGCCGAAGACGATGGTCAGACCGTGGTGGAAGGGCCCGGAGACCAGCTGCGGGAAGAACGTGTGCCCGGTCAGGGCCTGCTGCTGCGCCGCGGGCAGCCGATCGAGTGTTCCGCTCGGTCCGAGCAGGTGCTGTACGGGGTTGTCGCCGAGGAACGTGGCGAACAGCGTGCTCACCGGCGGCAGCGAGGCGGCGTGCTCGGCGGCGGCCGCCGGGACGCCGTGCGCCCGCAGCCCGTCGCCCAGCGCCGACGGCAGGGAGGACGCGAGCCCCGAGATCATCAGTGAGAAGAACACGCCGATGGACAGCGCGGTGCCGGAGTTCTGGAAGGTGGAGCGCATGCCCGAGGCCACGCCCCGGTACTCCGGCGGCACGCTGCCCATGATCGACGATGTGTTGGGCGCCGAGAACATGCCCTGGCCGAACCCGCTGACCAGCAGCAGCGCCGCGAACGGCCCGTAGGCGAAGTCCACCGGCAGGGCCAGCAGTCCGAGGAAGGACGCGGTCACCAGCAGCAGGCCGGTCGTGGAGAACAGCCGGGCCCCGAACCGGTCGGAGAGATAGCCGGAGACGGGACCGGCGAGCAGGAACCCCAGGGTCAGCGGGAGCATGAACATGCCCGCCCACAGCGGGGTGTCCTCGAAGTCGTAGCCGTGCAGGGGCAGCCAGATGCCCTGGAGCCAGATGATGAGCATGAACTGGAGCCCGCCGCGCGCGATCGCGGTCAGCAGCACGGCCAGATTGCCCGCGGCGAACGCCCGCACCCGGAACAGCGCGAGGTGGAACATGGGCTCAGGGATGGGGGTCCCCCCTGCTCGAGCGAAGCCGAGAACTTGGGGGCGTGTCTCGATGAAGCAGAACAGGATCAGCAGGAAGCAGCCGCCCACCAGCCCGGCGAGGACCCACGGGTTGCCCCAGCCGGTGGCGTTCCCGCCGTAGGGCTGGATGCCGTAGGTGATCGCGGCGAGCAGGCTCCCGGCACCCGCGGCGAAGGTGAGGTTGCCCGGCCAGTCCATGCGGCCGCGCCGCCCCGGCGCCGTCTCCCGCAGGCTCAGGTAGGACCAGATGGTGCCGCCCACGCTGATCGGGACGCTCACCCAGAACACGGCACGCCAGTCGACGGTGGCGAGCAGCCCGCCCGCGAGCAGCCCGAGGAACTGGCCGGCCAGCGCGGTGATCTGGTTGACGCCGAGGGCCATCCCGCGCTGCTTGGCGGGGAAGGCGTCGGTGAGGATGGCGGCCGAGTTCGCGGTGAGCATCGAGCCGCCGAAGGCCTGCACCACCCGCCACAGGATCAGCCACAGCGCCCCGGCCCCGGCCCTGAACGGGTCGAGGGACAGTGCGACGGACGCGCACGCGAAGACCAGGAACCCCAGGTTGTAGATGCGCACCCGGCCGAACATGTCGCCGAGCCGGCCGAGTACGACCACCAGCACGGCCGAGACCAGCAGATAGCCCAGGATCATCCACAGCAGATAGCTGATGTTGCCCGGCGCGAGCGGATCGAGCCCGATGCCGCGGAAGATCGCCGGCAGCGAGATGATCACGATCGAGGCGTCCATCGTGGCGATCAGCACGCCGAGTGTGGTGTTCGACAGGGCGACCCACTTGTAGCCGGGGCCCACGGCGGCAGGCGAACGGGGGGTCACAGCCGTTCCGCCAGCCGGTCGAGCAGGGGCAGCGCGGCGGCGAGCTTGCGCTGTTCCCGCGGTGTGAACTCCGCGATGACGTCGGCGAGCCGGCGTACGGACTCGGTGCGCCGCTCGGCCAGCATGTCGCGCCCGGCGGCGGTGACGGCCACCACGCAACGGCGCCGGTCGACGGCGTGGGGGGAGCGCAGGACCAGTTCGCGCTGTTCGAGCGAGGCGAGGGTCGCCGCCATCGCCTGCGGCCTGACGCGTTCCAGTTCGGCCAGCGAGCCCGGCGAGTCCGGGCCGTCGGCGGCGAGCCGGGCCAACACCGACATGCCGGACAGCGACACGTCACCCACCGCGTGCGCCTGCCGCAGCCGCCGTGTGATCCGGGCGACGACCACGCGCAGATCGGAGGCGAGGGGAGCCGAGCCTTCCGTGCCTTCGGGGCTTGCTGTGCCTTCGGTGCTCTCCGGGGGGCCGGCCGCCGTGCCGGCACCGGCCTGTTCGACGTCCACGTAGTAACAATAGGTTTATCAGTCTGGACTGTTGAACCAAGCGTCGGTAATCGTTGGGCCATGCACGCACATGGGCCGCGGTCGGCGGCCCCGCGGGTCCCTTGTCCCCCGAGTGGCACCGCGGGTGCGGATCAGCGGTCCCGGAAGACCTCCGCGGCCTGGAGCCTGCGCAGTTCCTCGACGACGCGCCGCTGCCGCCGGGCCCGTTCGAGCAGGTCGTCGAGCTGCTGCTGGTCCAGGCGCGTGTCGCGGTCGGCGAGCCCGCGCAGGACCTCCCACACGCAGGCCTTGCCCTGCACGCCCATCTGCAGCAGCTCCAGCTCCAGCAGGGAGGTCAGCGGAGAACGCCGGATCAGGCCGCCGTTGCTCTTCAGCCGCGCGGCCCGTTCGCCGAGGCGGCCGGCGTACACCTTGTAGCGCCGTACGGGGATCCGGAGCCGGCGCATGATCTCCAGCAGGCTCCTGCGGTCCTCGGCGATCTCGGCCGCGATCGGGCCCATCGCGTCGCCGATCTCCGAGCCCCGGTACGCCACGGCGAGGTGGCGGGAGCGGTCCGTACCCGCTGTGGCGCCCGCCAGGTGGTCGTTGAGATAGATCCCGAGCAGGTCGTGACCGGACTGCCCGGTGAACACCGGAAGGCGGCCCCCGGAGCGGGCGTTCTCGTTCATCGCGTGTCCTCCTCGTCGCGGGAGCCTCGCACCTCGCCGTTCAGCCGCGGCCCTCGCCGTTCATGCGCCGTTCCGGGCGGGCAGCTTGGCGCGCAGGCCGCCGACCGCGGCGGCCGGGCGCGCGGTGGCCCGTACCGAGCGGCGCACCAGCCGCGCCTCGCGCCGCAGTTCGTGGGCCGTGTGACGGCCGCGCCACAGCAGGGACGGCGCGCCGCCGGTGTCGTCGGCCGCGATCAGCAGACCGCCCAGCATGGACAGGTTCTTCAGGAAGTGGATGCGCTGCTGGACGCGCCCGGCGTCGTCCTCCGCCTCCCAGAAGCGGTGTCCGGCCAGGGTGGTGGGCACCAGCGTCGCGGCCAGGGCCACCGCCGACAGCCGCGGAAACCGCCCCAGGCCGAGCAGCACGCCCGCCACGACCTGGACGCCGCCGCTGAGCCGCACGACCTGCTCGGTGCGGTCCGGCAGCACCGCCACCCGCTCGGTGATCGGCCGTACGACGGGTTCGGCGGCCGTCGCCACCGCCTCGGGACTGGACAGGGAGTTCATGCCTCCGGCGACGAACATGGAGGCGAGCAGAGGACGACCGGCCACGCGCAGCAGACTCATGATCCTCTCCCAGGGGTGAGGGGGTGAGGGGGTGAGGGGGTGAGGGGTGTGACAGGTGTGTGCGGCGTCAGCCCGGGTTCCCGGGCCACGCGAGGACAATCGGGCCGGGCGTGACCCGCGCCCGCTCGGCGGTGTGCCGGCGCCCGACGCGGGAACCCGGCGGCGGTCCAGCGGTAAGACCCGCAATGCCCAGCAGCAAGGAGCCCCGCCATGGGACACGGCGGAGACGTCATTCGTGAACTGACCACCGACCACCGCGAAGTGGAGGAGATCTTCGCGCAGATGGAGGCCCTCCCGGCGGGGAACGCGCGGCGCAAGGACCTCGCCGACCAGGCCACCATCGAACTGGTCCGCCACTCCGTGGCCGAGGAGATGTACCTGTACCCGGCGGTGCGTCACCAAGTCCGGGACGGCGACGCGATCGCGGACCGGGAGATCGAGGACCACGCGGAGGCCGAGCGGACCATGAAGGACCTGGAGGGCCTCGGCGCGGACGACCCGCGGTTCGACGAGCTCGTCGGCCGTCTGATGCGGGAGATCCGCGAGCACGTCACCGACGAGGAACAGAACCTCTTCCCCCTGCTGAGGGAGGCCACCGGGCCCGAGGACCTGGAACAGCTCGGCGAGAAGGTGCGCTCGGCGAAGAAGACCGCACCGACCCGGCCGCACCCCGCCGCTCCGGACAGGCCGCCCGTGAACAAGCTCCTCGCGCCCGGCGCGGGACTGGTCGACCGGATCCGGGACTCCGTCACCGGACGCGGCAAGACCGACTGAGGACAGGCGCCGGGCCGACAGCGCGCAGACCGACCGGCAACGCGCGGACCACCTCGCTCGCGGGGCCGTCAGGACCGTCACCGGCCGACGGCCCCGCGGTCGTGCCCGTACGCGCGCCTGTGCCACGGGCGCACTCGGTGGCCATAGCCACGGCCCGTACCCGAGGTCCGTACCCGGCAGTCCAGGTCCGCCGCGCCCGCGGTCGTCGCGCCCGGTGTGCGCGGGCCGTGCGGACCCCCGCCGCAGCCGCTACCTTCGACGAAGGCGCGTCGGAATCCGCGGGGAGGGCCCGTTCACCCCCAGGGAGGCGATGTGAGCCCGCACCACGCACTGGAGCACACGGGGGATACGGAGGACACGGGACACGCGGGGGCGGAGCGCACGGGAAAGGGCTCCGGGCACGGTGGCCCGGCGCGCAGGCAGTTCCTAGGCCTGTGCGCCGGGGCCGGACTGGGCGCGGCGGCCGTCGCCTGCGACCACACGTCCGCGAACAGGCCGTCCCCCGCGGCGGACAGCCGCCGCCCGGAGGCGGACCGGGACCGCCCGGGGACCCGGGACTGGCGGATCGGCTCCCTCGGCCCGCCGGACGCGGTGGCCGGCTACACCGACCGGATCAGCGTCACCCCGGGCCAGGAGTGCGGCCTGCACGTGTCGACCACGGCGTCATCCTTCCGCGTCTCCGCCTTCCGCGTCGGCTGGTACGGCGGCAGCCACGCCCGGCTCGTGTGGCGCTCCGGTCCGGTGCGCGGACGCGCACAGCCGGCCGCCCGGACGCTGTCGGCCACCCGCACCGTCCGCGCCGACTGGCCGCGCACCCTGGCCTTCGGCACCGAGGGCTGGCCCGAAGGCGCCTACCTGCTGCGCCTCGACGCGGACCACGGCCACCAGCGGTACGTCCCGCTCATCGTGCGCTCCACGCAGGGCGCCGGCCGCACCGTACTCCTGCACGCCCCGGCGACCTGGCAGGCGTACAACCGCTGGGGCGGCTCCAGCCTGTACTCCGGGGCCTCCGGCGCGTACGCGACCCGCTCCCTGGCCGTGACCTTCGACCGGCCCTACGACGCGAACGGCGCCGAGAAGTTCCTGGTGTACGAATGGGCGGCCGTGGTCCTCGCCGAACGCCTCGGCATACCCCTCGCGTACACCACCGGAACCGATCTGCACCACGACCCCGGCGTGCTGCGCGGCGCCACCGCGGTCGTCTGCCTGGGCCACGACGAATACTGGACGCCCGAGCAGCGCCGGCACGTCGCCGAGGCCCGCGACGCGGGCACCAACGTGGCGTTCCTGGGCGCCAACACCTGCTTCCGCCGGGTCCGCCTGGAAGGGGGCGGGGCGGAGGCCGGACGCACCGTGGTCTGCTACAAGTCCGCCTACCGGGACGACCCCTGCTATCCGTCCCGTCCGGCCCTGGTCACCACAGACTTCCGGCAGGCCCCGGGCGCCGACCCCGAGTCGTCCCTCACCGGGGTCCTGTACGAGGGCTATCCGGTGGACGCCCCCTACGTCGTGCACGCGGCGGACCACTGGCTGTACGGGGGAACGGGAGCCCGCCCCGGCGAGAGCTTCGACCATCTGGTCGGAGTGGAGTACGACCGGGTCACTCCCGGCTCGCCCGTGCCCGAACCGCTGGAGATCACCGCGCACTCGCCGCTGGTGTGCGCCGGCGCCCGCAGCCACAGCGACTCGGCGTACTACACGGTGCCCAGCGGGGCGGGCGTCTTCGCCACCGGCACCATGCGCTGGGTGGAGGCGCTGATGGCCGGTACCCCCGAAGGGGGCCGCGACCACGGCCTGGACGCCCGCACCCGGACCTTCGTCACCCGTACCACGGAGAACCTGCTGCGCGCCTTCGCCGAGGGCCCCGCGGCCCGGCACCGGCCGGCACCCCGCCCCAACACGCGGCAGGTGTACGGGACGCCGGGGTGATCCGGCTTTTCCGGCGGTACGGGTCAGTGGGCCGCCAGGGCCGCCTCCAGGGTGGGGTAGCAGGGTATGAGCGTGTCCAAGCCGACGAGTTGGAGCACGCGCAGGACCGCCTCCTGCGGTGCGGCCAGGCGCAGCCGGGTGCCGCCCGCCTGTGCGGCCTGGTGGGCGGCGATGAGGGCGTTGATGCCGCTGGAGTCCATGAAGGTCACGTCACGGAGGTCGACCACCGTGCCGGGCGCGGTCGCGGGGCAGGACAGCAGGGCGTCGCGGAGCCGTGCGCTGCAGTCGAGGTCGACCTCTCCGGCGAGGGCCACGACACAGCTCCCGTCGTCGGCCGTGGTACGCGTGATCAGCAGCCGCTCGGGCACCGCTGGTCCCTCGGTCTCTGCCACTCTGCCCTCGCTTCTCGTGAACATCTGGCCATGGTCAGGGGGGTGTTGACCATGATGTTAGGGCTTTGTGAAGCCCGTGGTGAGTGGACGTTCGGGGAGTCCGGCGAGCATTGACCCTCCCCGACCCGGTGCACCACCCCTCACCTCGGTAAAGAATCCGCTCCGGCAGTCCCGGCGCCGCGGGTCGCTACCCGTCGATGTCTGCCCTCGATGCTGGGATGAATCCGGCAGAACGCGAGAAAGGGGTCGTGGTGGAAGGCGAGTTGGTGTCGGGCCCCGGGAGTGCCGCGACGGACCGCTTCGCACTGGCACGGCGGGCGGTCGCCGCGATCGGCACGACCCTCGACGACCGCAGGACGGCGGCCGAACTCGCCGCCTTCCTGGTCGACGAGCTGTGCGACTCCGCGACCGTCGATCTCTACGGCCCGCAGGAGGGCCACCGTGAACCGGGCGAGTCCCTGCGCTCCGCCGCCGTGGCCGGGCGGCGCGACCTCCTCGACAGCCTGGAGAAGGCCCCGCGCGATCAGGTCTCCGTCCGCGCCCTGGACGCGGGCCACCCGATCACGGCCTCGTCCACCCACGGTGGCGCGGCCCTGGTGACGCTCTCGGTGCCGCTGCTGGCCTGGGACCGGGTCTACGGGGTCGTGCTCGTCCTGCGGGCCGGCCGGTCCTTCGACGACCACGAGACGGCGGCAGTCCACTACGCGGCACGGCTGGCCGCCGCGCACATGCGGCACGCGGAGGAGCAGCGCGAGGCAGGCCCGAGGGTGTGGGACCTGCGGAAAGTGCTGCCGGCCGACCCGGAGCGTACGCACCCCGACGTGGAGCTGGCGGCCCGTCACGTGCCCTGCGGCACGGGCGGGCGCGTGGGCGGCGACTGGCACGAGACGCTGCACCTGCATTCCGGCCGCGTCCTGCTGGTCGTCGGTGACGTCATGGGCCACGGCCTGGACGCGGCGGTCGACATGAACGCCTACCGCTCGACGCTGCGGTGCGTCGCCTCCACCGACCTCGCGCCGCACGGCATCCTTCGCCGGCTGGACGCCATGATGTCCGCGGAGAGCGGCCGCCGCCCGGCGACCTGTCTGCTGGCCCTGCTGGACCCGGCGGACGGCACGGCCCAGTTCGCGAGCGCGGGGCACCTGCCGCCGGTCCTCTTCCACCACGACGGTACGGCCGCTCCGGTCCCGCTGCGGGTGGGCCCCCCGATCGGCACCGGACCCGGCACCGGGCTCGCCGCCCACGAAGCGACGCGGCTGCCCCTCGCGCCGGACGACACCCTGGTCATGTTCACCTACGGGCTGATCGAGCGGCGCGGCGAGGACATCGACACCTCGCTCGCCCGGCTCTCGGGCCTGCGGACGGGGCCCGGTACGGAAGCCGGCGAACTCCTGGACGGCATCCTCGGCGAATTCCTGTGCGCCCCGGGCTCCGGCCAGACGGACGACGACGTCGCGGTGCTCGCGGCCCGCTTGCGCCCTCGCCCGTGAGAAGCCCGGCCGTGGCCATGGTGACGGTGTCTCCGGTGAGGCCGGCCGGACCCGCCTGATGGCCGGCGGGACCCGGCGCGATGCCCGGGGCGCGCCGTCGTCGGCTCGGCGGCTGGCGGGGGACGCCACCGTACTTCCGTCGTGCGGGGGTGCCCGCCGGTTTCTGTCCAGGGCGGGCCCGGCGCGGCGGCCGGCTGAGGCCGGAGGGGTGGCTGGCGGCTTCCGCAGGGAGGACTGCGTGGTGTCGGCCACGGTGCCGGCCGTTGCCGGGCCCGGTGTCGTGGAGGCCTGGAGCCGCGTGGGCTGCCCGGCGTCCGAATGATCCGTGGTGCACGCGGAGACGGACAGGAGCACCGCGGCACACGCGATGCTCACCACCGCACGGGTTCGGCAAGACATATCAGCTCTCCGAGTCAGCCCAGCCGTCGTAATGCGGCGTGTGGATGATGACGTTGCTTCGCTGTCCGGCCGGCGGCTGTCGAGACCATGTCAGCGCTGAAGGCGCACCACCAGTCTTCCGTCTCCTTTCTGAGCAAGACCTGAGCTGGGCCGATCAACCTGCCGCCGCCGTGAGCGCGGTCCCTCGGCCGTCGCGCTCGCGGCGGCCGGCCGGTCAGGACAGTGCCAGCATGAGTGCGGCTGCCACGGTGAGGGCCGCCACCGGCAGCATGACCAGGCGTGCGCGTTCCCACCAGGCCGGCCAGCCGACACCGCTCCAGTGCCAGGGGCGATCGACGCGGAGCCCGGCGTCCGGAACGGTGAAGGCCCGGCCGGAGCCGAGCAGCGAGCGGCACCAGGGGCATTCGCCGTCCTCCCACGCTTCCATGCCGCGCTCAACGACACCCCCGGGGCCGGGCAACGCCCACGCCCACCATCGTGATGCCGCCGTCACCGAGCCGTGAGCAAGCGGTGCCCCGGGCAGTCCGGGCCGGGCCCCGGGGAACGGCCCGGCCCCTTCCTCGTCCGGACTCACAGGCCCGGGAGCCCGCGCGGCACCGGCACCGCGGGGACCGCGGGCACGACCCGCGCCGCCCCTTCCGGCGGCGGCTCCTCGGAACCGACGCCCCAAGGCCGCAGCAACGGCGTGACAGGCTCCCGCCCCGTGGACGCCCCGGCCGGTGGCGGCGCGCCGGCGTCCGCGAAGGACGCCCACTGCACTCCGGACGGTTCGGGTGCGTGCTGCCCGGTGGCCCGCGGTGGTGCCAGGTCCACGGTGCGGGGTGGCGAGTGGACCGGTGACTGGTTCGACGGCCCGTCGGCCGGTTCCGCGTAGGGCTGTTCCGCGGGGAGGTGGCCGGGCGAGCGCGGCACGGCCCGAGAAGTGCTCTCCATGCCGGAGCCAACGGTGCTTGCGCCGCCTGCGTACGCCTCCTGCCGCAACCCCTCACCACATCAGGTGAGGACACCGCTCGAACGGCCGCTTCCGCTCATGCGACAAGCAGCCCAGGGCGGCAGCCCGAGGGGCCTCCCCGGCCCCCGTCAGTTCTTCCCGGGGGTCAGCTCGGCCAGCAGCAGTGTCCGGTCGTCCGTGACGTCGTCGGCGCCGTCGTGACCGGAGTCGGCCAGCAGCCGCCGGCACAGCGACGGCAGGGCGTCCGGGTGCGCGGCGTCCGGTACGTCGTCGGTCCCGGCGTCCAGGGCGCCGGCGAGACGCGAGACGCCCTGGTCGATGTCATGGGTGCGGGACTCGACCAGACCGTCGCTGTAGAGCAGCAGCAGGGTCGGCTCGGACAGGTGCAGCACGGTCGGCTCGTAGGGGCTCGTGGCCAGCCCCAGCGGGAGACCGGCGGAGGCGAGGGCGACCGGCGCCACCGGGCGGCCGGGACCACGGATCAGGGGCGGTGGATGGCCGGCGCCGACGAACGTGCAGGTGTGCAGTTCCGCGTCCCACTCCGCGTAGATGCAGGTGGCGAAGGAGGCGCCGGGCGTCGTGCCGGCGACGGCGTCCAGCCGGTCCATGAGCTCGGCCGGGCTGAGCAGTTCTGGGTGTACGCCGGGGTGGGCCGCAAGGACGCGTGAACGGCGGGTGGGGAGGCTCCGGCTCCCCGGACCTCCCCATCCGTGGCGGCCGCGGCGGCTCAGGCCGGCCGTATCGCGCTGTGGATGGCCCGCGGGCCCGCGAAGAAGATCGACTCCTCGCGTATCGACGCGCCCGGACTCGGGGCGTGAACCATGGTGCCGTTGCCCGCGTACAGGCCCACGTGGCTGACCTCGCCGTAGAAGAAGATCAGGTCCCCCGGCTCCAGTTCGGCGAGCTGGACCGCCGCGCCGGAGCCGACTTGTTCGTGGGTGGTACGAGGCAGGGCCACCCCGGCGGCCCGCCAGGCGACCTGGGTGAGACTCGAGCAGTCGTAGGAGCCCGGACCGGTGGCTCCCCACACGCACGGCTTGCCGATCTGGGCGCGGGCGAAGGCCAGCGCTTTGGCGGCCTTCCGCTCGTAGGCCGAGACCGGGCTGTCGCCGACGCCGGCGCCGGGTCTGGTGGCGGGGTCGGGGCCGGTGGTGGCTCCCGCCTCGCCTGCCGCTCCCGGGCCGCCGGCCTGGCTGGCGTCGAAGAGCGAGTTGCCGTCCAGCGGCGGGGTCGTGTCGAACAGTCCCGTGGCGTGCTGCTGCCACTGGGCCGCCTCCGGCTGAGGCGCGGGCCGGGGCTCCTCGGCCGGGCGCGGCCCCACGGCGGCGGGCGATGGCGCGCTCTGCTGCTCGGCGTGCCGGGACAGCATCTCGCCGGCCCGGGCGAGCTTGTTCCGCATCCGCTCCTTGGCGGGCCGCTGCACCGCGGCCTGCCGGTGGCGGGCGACCGGGACACCCGTCCCGCCAACCGCCTCACGCCCCGCCTCGGCCATGCCCGCAAACCCCGCGACGGGGCCCGCGGCCGGGGTCGCAGTGCTCGGGCTTCCGGTGCTGAGCACCTCCATGGCCTCGGTAGCCGACTCCTCCAATGCCCCGGCGGATAGCGCCTCCATGGTGCTGATGGGTGGCGCCTGCATGATGTCGGCGGGGAGGACTCCCATGCTGCCGGTGGACGACGGCTGCATGATGCCGGCGGGGAGGACTCCCATGGTGCCGGTGGGCGGCGCTTCCATGGTTCCCGTCGGGAGGGCCCCTGTGGTCCCGTTCGGCAGCGGGTCCATGGTGCCGGTGGGCGGGGGCTGCATGGTCCTGTTGGGGAGTACTTCCATGGTGCCGGTGGGCACCGGTCCCGCCGTCCCGGTGGACGGCGGTTCCATGGAGCGGGCGGTCAGTTCCGCCACGGGGGAGGCGGCCGCGGTGGGTGCGGCCGGCAACTCCGGTGGGGGTGCGACGTCCCGTACCGCCGCCGGCAGTTCGGGTACCGGGCCTGCCGGGCCGGCGGTCAGCTCCGGCCGAGGTGCCCTGCCCGCATCGAGGCCCAGTCCCTCGCGGACATCCGTTGGACGCCTACTCGGCGCGGCGGCAGGGGAGTTGGCCGGGTTGGGCATACGGTCCGACGGCAGGACCGCGGGCATGGTCGGACCCAACTGGGCGCGCCCCACGTCGAACCACTTCCTGGCCACCCGGTCGAGCGCCGGATCGGATCCCCCGGAACCGCTCCAGGCAGCCGAACCGCGCCGCGTACGTGCGCTCTTGCTCATCGCGCGGGTGGCGTTGAAATTCCCCGTGGCGTTTTCCGCCTGGTCGTAGAGGCTGCTGATCCGCTGCTGGACCTCGGCGCGGCTGGGCCTGTCGTCGCTCGGTCGTTCCCGCGTCAAGAAGGACGCACTCCTCCCGTGGGCCGCCTACCGGTTCTGCTCTCGGCATCGGGCGGACGTTCTGTGGAAGGCGTGCCCTACGGCCCTTGTCCGGAGGGACAGTTGAGCCGCTTCACCCCGAGGTTGGTCGGTTCCCCGGCTCCGGCCGCTGTGGGGGCGTACCGGACTCGGCGGAGGTCGCACGATCCGACGTGACTCGCCGGAGGCAATCGTGCGGCCTGGTCGTCAACTTAGCGAACATGTGTGCCTGGTGTGAAGATTGAAGCGTGGAATGTCCGATACGTATTCGTGACCTTCCCGTGAGGTGCCTCACGCTCGTCCGGCCCGGGTTCCTTACGGAATGCGGACGTCCGAGGGCGGGGAGGGCTCGAGGGCGGCGTGGGTGTGGGGATGGTGTCAGGCTGGGGGCATGCAGGAGTCGTACGAGCCCACGGGTGCCGGGTCCGGCGAGCGGCGGCCGCCCGGGGCGGCGCGGGTGCTGGTCGTCGAGGACGATGCCACGGTCGCCGAGATCGTCTCCGGCTACCTGGGCCGCGCGGGCCATGTCGTCGACCGCGCCGGGGACGGGCCGACCGCGCTCGCCCGGGCCGCCGCCCACTGGCCGGACCTGGTCGTGCTCGACCTGATGCTGCCGGGCATGGACGGCCTCGAGGTGTGCCGCCGGATGCGCGGGCGCGGCCCGGTGCCGGTCATCATGCTCACCGCCCGCGGCGACGAGGACGACCGCATCCTGGGTCTGGAGGTCGGCGCCGACGACTACGTCACCAAGCCGTTCAGCCCCCGCGAGCTCGTCCTGCGGGTGGATTCGGTGCTGCGCCGCACCCGGCCCGCCACCGCGCCGCGGCCGCTCGCCGCCGCCGGACTCGCCGTGGACCCGCCCGGCCGCCGCGCCACCAAGGACGGCGCCGAACTCGCGCTCACCCTCCGCGAGTTCGACCTGCTCTCCTTCTTCCTGCGCCACCCCGGCCGGGTGTTCAGCCGTGAGGACCTGATGCGCGAGGTGTGGGGGTGGGACTTCGGCGACCTCTCCACGGTCACCGTCCACGTCCGGCGGCTGCGCGGCAAGGTCGAGGACGACCCGGCCCGGCCCCGCCTCATCCAGACCGTGTGGGGCGTCGGTTACCGGTTCGACCCCACCGGACACGAGGGGAGCTGACGGTGCGCGACACCCTGTACATCGCCCTGTACGCCTTCCTCGGCGCCGCCGTGGCGGGTCTTTTCGGCGCGGGCGCGCTGCGGCTGATCCGGCGGCGCTCGCTGACGGCCTCGCTCGCCGTGGTCGCCGCCGTGGCGGTGGGTGCGATGCTGACCGGCACCCTGGCCGTGGCCCAGGCGATGTTCCTGTCCGCGCACGACCTGTCCGTCGTCACCACCGTCGTGGCGATGGCGGCGGTGGTGTCCCTGGCCACCGCGCTGCTCCTGGGCCGCTGGGTCGTCGCCCGCAGCCGCGAGCTCGCCCGCGCGGCCCGCTCACTCGGCGACGGCGGCGGCTTCGCCGCGCCCCACGGTCCGGCGACCGCCGAACTGGAGTCTCTGAGCCGCGAGTTGGCGGCCACCAGCGCCCGGCTCGCCGAGTCCCGGGAGCGTGAGCGCGCCCTGGAGACCTCCCGCCGGGAACTCGTCGCCTGGATCTCCCACGACCTGCGCACCCCGCTCGCCGGACTGCGCGCCATGTCCGAGGCACTGGAGGACGGGGTGGCCGCCGATCCGGACCGCTACCTCCGGCAGATCCGCACCGAGGTGGAGCGCCTCAACGACATGGTGGGCGACCTGTTCGAGCTGTCCCGCATCCACGCCGGCTCCCTGGCCCTGACCCGCTCCCGGATCTCCGTGTACGACCTGGTCGGCGACGCGCTCGCCGGGGCGGACCCGCTGGCGAAGGAACTCGGCGTCCACCTCGTGGCCGACCACGTCGATCCGGTGCCGGTCGAGGTGGACGGCAAGGAGATGAGCCGCGTGCTGGGCAATCTGCTGGTGAACGCGATCCGTCGCACCCCCGCCGACGGCACGGTCGCGGTCGCCGCCGCACGGTCCCCGGGCGGGGTCGTCCTGTCCGTCACGGACGGCTGCGGCGGCATCCCCGAGGAGGACCTCCCGCGCGTCTTCGACACCGGCTGGCGCGGCACCCACGCCCGCACACCCCCCGCGGGAGCCGGCCTGGGCCTGGCCATCGTCCGCGGCATCGTCGAGGCCCACCAGGGCCGGGCCGCCGTACGCAACATCCCGAGCGGCTGCCGCTTCGAGGTGACCCTGCCGGCACGGGAGGCGTGAGCCCACCAACCTCACCAGCCCCCATCAGCGCCCGTGAGGAGGGAGCCCCGCCCGCCGCCTCCCCGCCCCGTGAGGCGCTCCCGACCGCGGCCGTGCCGCCGTGGCACCCTGGCCCCATGTGCGGTCGCTACGTCTCCACCCGCGGTCCGGAAGATCTGGTCCGGCACTTCCGGGTCACCGAGTGGCGCCCGGCGGAGGCGCTGGCGCCGAGCTGGAACGTCGCCCCGACCGACGAGGTGTGGGCCGTTCTCGAACGCGCCCCGCGCGAGGACCGCACCGCGGCCGCCGTACGCAGGGAGCTGCGGCCGCTGCGCTGGGGACTGGTCCCGTCCTGGGCGAAGGACGTGAAGGCCGGCACCCGGATGATCAACGCCCGGGTGGAGACCGTGCACGAGAAGCCGGCCTTCCGCCGCGCCTTCGTCCGGCACCGCTGCCTGCTGCCCGCCGACGGCTTCTACGAATGGCAGCAGATCAAGTCCGCCGACACCGGCAGGACCCGCAAGCAGCCCTACTACATCAGCCCCGAGGACGGCGCGCTGATGGCGCTCGCCGGCCTGTACGCGTACTGGCGCGACCCGCACGTGGCGCGGGACGACGACCCCGCCGCCTGGCTGACCACGTGCACCATCATCACCACTGAGGCCACCGACGAGGCCGGCCGCGTCCACCCCCGGATGCCGCTGGCCCTTACCCCGGACCATTACGACGCCTGGCTCGACCCCCGTCATCAGGACCCCGGCGAACTGCGGGCGCTGCTGAGCCCCCCGGCGGACGGCAGGCTCGGCGCCCGGCCCGTCTCCCCGGCTGTCAACAACGTCCGCAACAACGGCCCCGAACTGCTGGCGGAGACACCGCCGTGACCGGCCGGACCGCCCCGGCCCACCCGCACCGCGCCGTGCGCCGGACGGGCATCCGTTCCCCCTGATGCCCCCGATGACCGCCCACCCGGGCGAACTGCACCCATGGCCCCGCCCGACCAGCCCTTACGGTGCTCAAGAGGGCCCAAGAGGGCTCGAGACGCCTCAAGGGTGCTCACCAGCGCTCGACAGGCGGTGTCGAAGGCGGCGCGGTCCGGCGGTCCGGGTGTGACGGCCCGGACGGGACGGCCGGTCCGGAAGGGGAGGCGCGGTGGCTGGTGCGGGCGCTCCGGCGGGCGGGCCGGGCCGCGGGCGCCGGGCAGCGGGCCGGCTGCCCGGCAGCCGCCCGGCGCACTCCGTACGCCTCCCGCCGCGCGCCCGCACCGCTCCCTTGGTCCCGAAGGCCGAGAGCACCGTGCCGTGGCTGCGGGTCGCCGCCGCCTACGCCTGGCGCCTCACCCTCGTCGGCATCGTCGTCTACGGCGTCTTCACCGTCCTCGGCCGCTTCCAGCTCATCGCCGTGGCCCTGTTCCTGGGCCTGGTCATCACCTCGATCCTGCGTCCCCCGACCGACCTGCTGAACCGCTTTCTGCCCCGAGCACTGTGCGTGGCCGTCGCCCTGGTCGGCAGCCTGCTGCTCCTGCTCGCCCTGCTGGCGCTCGTGGGCAACGCGGTGGCGGGGGAGTCGGCGAAGCTCGCGGGCGAGTTCGGCGGCGGCATCCACAGGATCGAGCAGTGGCTCCAGCGCCCGCCGTTCCGGCTCAGCCAGGGCAAACTGGCCGACCTTCAGAAGCAGGTCCTGGCCTACCTGTCCGCCCACCGCGCCGGGCTCCTCAGCAGCGCGCTCAGCGGCTTCGGCAGGCTCGTCGAACTGGTCACCGGGGGCGCCCTCGCGGTCTTCTCCTCCGTCTTCTTCATCCACTCCGGCGAGAACCTCTGGCGGTGGGCGCGCGACCAGCTGCTGCCCAGCGAGGCCCGGCCGGTGTGGGACCGGGCCGGGCAGGCCGCCTGGCGGACGTTCGCCGGATACACGCGCGGCATCATCATCGTGGCGGCCACCAACGCCGTACTCGTCGGCGTCGTCCTGCTGGTGCTGCGCGTACCGCTCGCGCTGCCGCTGACGCTGCTGGAGTTCTTCGCCTCGTTCGTGCCGCTGATCGGCTCACCGGTCGCGCTCGGCGTGGCCACGGTGGTCGCCCTCGCGGGGCGCGGCCCGCTCACCGCGGTGGCCGTGCTCGTCCTCATTGTCGTCATCGGCCAGCTCGAAGGACATGTGCTGCACCCCGTGGTGATGAGCTGGGCGGTGCGCCTGCACCCGCTCGTCGTCGCCGTCTCCGTCATCGCGGGCGGCATCGTCGCGGGCGTGATCGGCGCCGTGGTCGCCGTCCCGTTCGTCTCTGTCTCCTGGGCGGTGCTGCGCGCACTACGGCGCGCCCCGCCCTGACGTCCCGCCTGTGGGCGGTTTCCGGCGCCGGCGCTTTTCGGCCGTGGCAGAAGGGGCACGCGTTCGTCGTACGACCCCCCGAGCGGAGGAACGGTGCCGTCATGGCCGAGTACGAACGTTCACGCACGATGCCCGCTCAGCCCGAGCAGGTCTTCGACCAGGCTGCCGACGTCGGCCGGTTCGAGGCCTGGCTGCCCGGTGAACTGCACGTGCACGTGGAGGAGCCCCCCGCCGTCACGGTGCACGAGGACCACGAGGACCGGGACACCGCCGCCCAGCTGCGCGCCGAACGCGACCAGATGCGGATCGAGTGGGGTACCCGCGAGCAGGGCGGCTACGCGGGCTGGCTCCAGGTCGCGGGCATCGGCAGCGGCGCCAGCGAGGTGACCGTCCACCTGTCGTTCTTCGACGACCGCCACGATCCGGGCGAGCGCGCCGCCTGCGACGCCCTCGACAGCAGCCTGAGCCGCCTGGAGGAGCAGGTACGGCTCCGCACCGAGCACACCGGCGGCTGACGCCCCGACCGGGCCACGCCCCACGGCTGTCTTCCCGGCTGTCCTCCCACGGGATTGACGTACCGTCACGCACCGCCCACCGTTGGCGGCTCGCCCCGCGCGCCGGGATCACGCCCTGTGGCGCCTTCCAGTGGCAGACGCTGGACGCCGGTTCGCGAGTCGGCATCCCGAGAGGCCACGTGGACGGACGGTGGTGACGCGAAGACAGGCCGGGGCGGGTCGTCCGGTCCCGGCCGGGTACCCGAGCGGCTGCCCGGCAGTGCGGCCGGGCAGCGGGTGCGCGGAAGCCCGACCTGTCGTACGGCGTGTCGTGCGGACGGCTGCGGGCACTGGGAGACCATGGGCGGGCGTTGACACCCCCGCGAGGTCGGTCTGTGGACGGAGAGGCCAGGTGGAGCAGCAGGTCACGGGGCGGCGAGCGGGCCAGGAGCCCGATGCGGACGCCCGTAGTTCCGGCCCGACCCGTCACGGTCCGACCGGTCATCACCGTGCGGTGAGCGATGCCCGCCGGCGGATCCCCCGCACCGACGCCGTCCTGCGCGACGCGCGCCTGGTGGACGCGGCGGCGCGGCTCGGACCGGGCCCGGTGAAGGCCGCGGTCCGGCGGGCCCAGGAGCGGGCACGCCAGGGCGACATCGCCCCCGAGCAGGTGGCGGACACCGCCGTGGCGCTGCTGCCGCGGGCGGTCGGCGGGCTGCGTCCGGTGATCAACGCGACCGGGGTCCTGCTGCACACCAACCTCGGCCGCGCGTCCCTGTCCGCGGCGGCCCGCCAGGCGGTGCAGGACGCAGCCGGGCCCACGGACGTCGAACTCGATCTGCGCACCGGCGTCCGCGCCCGCCGGGGCCGTACGGCCCTGGACGCGCTGCGCGGCCGGGTGCCGTCCGCCGCCGCGGCCCATGTCGTCAACAACGGCGCCGCCGCGCTCGTCCTCGCCGCCACCGCGCTCGCCGCGGGCAGGGAAATCGTCATCAGCCGCGGCGAGATGGTGGAGATCGGGGACGGCTTCCGGCTGCCGGACCTGCTGGTCTCCACCGGGGCCCGGCTCCGCGAGGTCGGCACCACGAACCGTACGACCGTCCAGGACTACGCCGACGCGATCGGCCCCGACACGGCGTTCGTCCTGAAGGTCCACCCCTCCAACTTCCTCATCACGGGCTTCACTCGGGCCGCCGGAGTCCGCGATCTGTCGGCGCTGGGCGTTCCGGTGGTGGCCGACATCGGCTCCGGACTGCTCGCCCCCCATCCGCTGCTGCCCGACGAGCCCGACGCCGAGACCCAGTTGGCGTCCGGCGCGGCCCTGGTGACGGCGAGCGGCGACAAACTGCTCGGCGGCCCCCAGTGCGGGCTGCTCCTCGGCGACGCGGAACTCCTGCGCACCCTCACCCGGCACCCCCTGGCCCGCGCCCTGCGGGTGGACAAGCTCACTCTGGCCGCGCTGGAGGCGACCCTGACGGGCCCCCGGACCCCGACGGCCGCATACCTCACCGCCGACGCCGCAGGGCTCATGCGGCGGGCCGAACACCTCGCCGCCGAACTGGCCGCCGCCGGGGTCGAGGACGTCCGGGCCGTCGCCGGGACCGCCACCGTCGGCGGCGGCGGGGCACCGGGCGTGACGCTGCCCAGCGCCGCGCTGTCCCTGCCGGAGCCGTACGCCGCCGTCCTGCGCACCGGGGAGGTACCTGTGGTGGGACGCCTGGAGGCCGGACGGTGCCTGCTTGACCTGCGCGCCGTGCCGCCGCGGGACGACGTACGCGTCGCCGAGGCGGTGCGGTCGGCGGCGGAGAGGTAGGGGCCATGCGAGTGCTGGCCACCGCGGGGCACGTCGACCACGGCAAGTCCGCCCTGGTACGGGCCCTGACCGGGATGGAACCCGACCGCTACGAGGAGGAGCGGCGCCGCGGACTCACCCTCGACCTCGGCTTCGTGTGGACGCCACCGGACGCCGAGGGCCAACGCCTCGCCTTCGTCGACGTACCCGGCCACGAGCGGTTCGTGGCCACCATGCTGGCCGGAGTCGGCCCGGTGCCCGCCGTGCTGTTCGTGGTCGCCGCCGACCAGGGATGGCAGCCGCAGTCCGAGGAACACCTCGCGATCCTCGACGCGCTCGGTGTGCAGCACGCGGTACTCGCCGTGACCCGCAGCGACCTGGCCGACCCCGAGCCGGTGCGCGCCGAGGCCGTCAAGCGGCTGGCCCGGACCTCGCTCGGGACCGTGCCGTCCGTCGCGGTGAGCGCGGTGACCGGCGCCGGACTGGACGAACTGCGCGCCGAACTGGCCCGGATGGCCCGCGCACTGCCCGTGCCGCCCGCCGACGCGGACGTACGGCTGTGGCTGGACCGTGCCTTCACCGTGCGGGGCCACGGCACCGTCGTGACCGGCACGCTCGGCGCGGGCACCCTGCGCGTCGGTGACCGGCTGGTGAGCGGGGTCGGCGCGCACACGCTGAGGGTGCGCGGGCTCCAGTGCCTGCAACAGGACCGGAGCGACGTCAGCGGGGTGGCGCGGGTCGCGGTCAACGTGCACGGCCCCCTCGCCGGGCGACTGCGGCGGGGGAAGGTGCTGCTGGCGCCGGACCGCTGGCTGTTCACCGACCGGATCGACGTCCGCGTCACCGGCGAGCCGGTCGGCGAGCTGCCCCGGAGCGTCGCCCTGCACATCGGCACGGCGGCCGTCGCGGTGACCGTCCGCCCCCTCGGCGAGGACACCGCCCGGCTGACCCTGCGCCCCGCACTGCCCCTGCGCGTCGGGGACCGGGCCGTCCTGCGCGAACCCGGCGGCGGGCGGCGACCCTGCGGTGTGACCGTGCTCGACGTGTGCCCGCCGGACCTGACCCGGCGGGGCGCCGGACGGGCCAGGGCCGCCGTACTGGCCGCGATGACGGACCGCCCCGACGCAGCGGCGGAGCTGCGGCGACGCGGACTCGTCCGCCGCTCCCGGCTGCTGGCCATGGGCATCCCCCCGCCCACCGGGCCGGTCACCGGGGACTGGCTGGCGGACGAGGCCCACTGGGCCCGGCTGCGCGAGCGGCTGGCCGCCGAGGTCGCGGAGCACGCACGCCTGCACCCCATGGAGCCGGGGCTGCCGACCGAGGCGGCCCGGCACCTGCTGGACCTGCCCGACCGGGCGCTCGTGGACGCCCTCGCCGCGGCACCGGGCGAGCCCCGCCTGCTGCGACGCGAAGGCCGCCTCTACCGGCCCGACAGCGCCGGTCCCACCCTGCCGCCCCCGGTCCGGGCGGCCGTCGACTCGGTGCGGCGCGACCTGGAGACGGCACCGTTCCGTGCCCCCGAGGCCGATCGCCTCACCGCACTCGGGCTCGACCGCAAGGCCGTGGCCGCGGCGGTCTCCGCCGGCGCGCTGCTGAGGGTCGGCGACGGGATCGTGCTGCTGCCGGGAGCCGACGCCGAGGCCGCCGCGGTGCTCCGCCGCCTGCCGCAGCCCTTCACGCTCAGCGAGGCCCGCAAGGCCCTCGACACCACCCGCAGAGTCGCCGTGCCGCTCCTGGAGTTCCTCGACGCCCACGGACACACGGAACGCGTGGACAACCAGCACAGACGCTGCCGCCCGGGTATGGAGAACACATAGATCTCTTTCGGTGTCGCTGGATGACGCTGGACTCGCCCAGTCGCACTCGGTTTGGCCCCGGCCAAGCGGGCGGCCGGCCTGATGCCTTGATTGCTTCATGCGGTGCTCCGTTCGGGTGTAGGGCGGTTACGTGCGGCGCGCCAGGGCGTTAGGCCGGTATGAGCAGGAGTCGCAGATTGCGGGAGCTGTCAGGGCCGGCAGCGTTCGATCAGCTGCGAGCGCAGTTGGCTCGGGCTGCTGCTGGGGTGGCGAAGGGGGAGAGACCGCCGCGGCGGAAGCCGTTCGAGGAGGGGCCGCGTCCGGCACCCGCGGAGCCGGACGACGGTGGGGAGTTGCCGTTGCCCGGCTCGGACTGAAGTCGCTCCCCCCCGTTTTCTCGCCGCCCTGGTGCGCGCGGTCGTCGGTGGAGCGTTCCGCTCGAGCACCGTCGGCCCGGTTTCGGCGGACAGGCCGGCCGGCCACGCGTCGCGCGCGGCGTGCCCTTCGAACACAGTGACCGCGTGGGCGGTGGCGATCTTCAGCCCGGAGGCGATGCCCTGCGCGGCCGGCCCGACCTCGTCGACTGTCGCATGGGATGCGGTGTGCGCATGGCCTCAGCCGGCTCACGCCCCAGACGGGCGGGGCGGGCCCGTCGGGCGCCGACTCGGGATGGCCCGTCTCGCCAGTCGGTTCGCCGTAGCCGTCGCAGTGGATGGGGTCCATGCCGGCGGCTCCCACGAGTGCGCGTCGTGCGGCTGGCGGAGGTAGGCGCGTCCTTGCGTTCCCGCTTCCGGATGCTCGCCAGGAGCGAAGGGTGGGGGAGTGCAAGCAGACGCGTTACGCCCGCGATGGGCCGGGCATTTTGTTTGTGCAGGTAGAAGACGGAGGCGGACGGGAATCGAACCCGCCTGCCCGAGATCCTCGGACACCTCGGTTTTGAAGACCGGGAGGGCCACCAGGCACCCACACGCCTCCACCGGCCGCCACGCTACCGGAAGGCCGGCGGGGACGGCGCGGGCGCGACGCGTGTCCGGGGCCGCCGTACGGCGGTGACCGGCGCGCCGGCCCGAACACCGGGACCAGGAGCCTCCCAGACCACCGAGACCAGGAGACCCAGCGTGACCGCCACCCATGAAACCCCCGTACGGCTCACCCAGTTCGCCCACGGTGGCGGCTGCGCCTGCAAGATCCCGCCGGGCGAGCTGGAGGACGTGCTCGGCGGACTGCCGACGGTGCCGCCGGCCGCCGGGGACACCCCGCTGCTGGTCGGCCTGGCCACCGGCGACGACGCGGCCGTCGTTGCGCTGCCCGATCGGGGCGGCGCCGCGCAGGCGGTGGTGTCCACCGCCGACTTCTTCACCCCCGTCGTCGACGACCCCTGCGACTGGGGGCGCATCGCCGCGGCCAACGCCCTGTCGGACGTCTACGCGATGGGCGGCCGCCCCGTCCTGGCGGTCAACCTGCTGGCCTGGCCGCGTGACGTGCTGCCCTTCGAGCTGGCCCGCGAGGTGCTGCGCGGCGGGCTGGAGGTCGCCGCCGAGGCCGGCTGCCACGTCGGCGGCGGGCACAGCGTCGACGACCCCGAACCCAAGTACGGCATGGCCGTCACCGGCCTGGCCGACCCCGCCCGGCTGCTGCGCAACGACGCCGGCCGGCCCGGACTGCCCCTGACCCTGACCAAACCGCTCGGCCTGGGCGTGCTGAACAACCGCCACAAGGCCACCGGCGAGCGGTTCGAGCAGGCCGTGGCCACCATGGTGGCCCTCAACCGGGACGCCTGCGCCGCCGCCCTGGCCGCCGGGGCCTCCTGCGCCACCGACGTGACGGGCTTCGGCCTTCTGGGCCACCTGCACAAACTCGCCCGCGCCTCGGACGTGACCGCGGTGATCGACACGGCGGCCGTGTCCTACCTGGACGGCGCCCGCGAGGCCGTACGCGACGGCTACGTCAGCGGCGGCACCCGGCGCAACCTGGCCTGGGTGGAGCCGTTCACCGACTTCGGCGGCACCGACGCCGACACCCGCCTGCTGCTGGCCGACGCCCAGACCTCCGGCGGTCTCCTCATCGCAGGGGAGATCCCCGGCCATCCGGTGATCGGCGAACTGGTCCCGCGCGGGACCCACTCCGTCGTGCTGAGGTGAGCTGCGCGCCGGCCACCGGTCAGGGCTCGGTTCCGGTGTGCTCGTCGATGCCGGCCCGCGCCTGGTAGGAGCGGACCAGTTGCACGGCGGCCGGGCCCCTGGGGCGGCGGCCCGGGCGGATGTCGACGCCGAACGCCTTGGCCTCCTGGATGTGGACGTTGGGGTCGAGGGAGAGGTGGAGCAGTTCGTTGGCCGCGTCGCCGGTGCTGTAGCCGTTCGGGCCCCAGTGGTAGGGCAGGCCCACCTGATGCAGGGTGCGGCCGTGCACGGTCAGCGGCGGCACCCGGTCGGTGACCAGCACCCGTGCCTCGATGACGGCCCGGGCACTGACGATCGTCGCCCAGCCGGTGTGCTCCAGACCGCGCACGGCGGCCAGTTCCGGCGACACCTCGCAGAAGAACTCCGGTTGCAGCTCCGCCAGATACGGCAGCCAGCGCGACATGCCGCCCGCCGTGTGGTGCTCGGTGAGCCGGTAGGTGGTGGCCACGAACGGGAACACCTCCGAACCCGGCTCACCGGCGCTGGGCCCGTAGCGGTTCTCCGGGCGCGACCGCGTCACGAACCGCACCGGATTGCGCTGCTGCCCGTACAGCAGGTTCGGGAACGGCGACTCCTGCGGCTCGTAGTGGGTGGGCAGCGGGCCGTCGGTGAGCCCGGCCGGCGCGTACAGCCACGCCTTGCCGTCGGACTGCATCACGAACGGGTCGCTGCCCGACAGCGCCCGACCGCCGGTGGCCTCCGGCGGCGCCTGGTAGGACGGGGCCTTGTCCTTGGCGAAGTCGGCGATGTCGTGGCCGGTCCACTGCCCCTCGTCCTCGTCCCACCACACCAGCGCCTTGCGCTCGCTCCACGGCCTGCCGTCGGGGTCGGCCGAGGCCCGGTTGTACAGGACCCGGCGGTTGGCGGGCCAGGCCCAGCCCCACTGGTTGGCGACCCAGTCCTGCTCCCGGCCCGGCTTGCGGCGGGCGGCCTGGTTGACGCCGTCAGCGTACACACCGCAGTAGATCCAGCAGCCGCACGTGGTGGATCCGTCCGGTGCGAGCTGCTCGTAGGAGGCCAGCGCGTCGCCCGTGGCGTCGCGGCCGTTGATCTCGGCGAGGACGCTCTCCGCGTCCGGCTCGGCCTGCGCGCCCCTGGTGGGGTAGTCCCAGGTCAGGTCGAGGACCGGCCGGTCCACGGGGTCGGTGGACTCCGCGAGCTTCTGCCGGACCAGCCGGCCGAGGTGGAAGGTGAACCACAGGTCGCTGCGCGCCTCGCCGGGCGGTTCGACGGCCTGGTGGTGCCACTGCAGCAGCCGCTGCGTGTTGGTGAAGCTGCCGTCCTTCTCGGTGTGCGCGGCGGCCGGCAGGAAGAACACCTCGGTGCGGATGTCCTGCGTGCGCAGCTCCCCGGTCTCGATCTCCGGGCCGTCCTTCCACCAGGTGGCCGACTCGATGAGCGAGAAGTCGCGCACGACCAGCCAGTCCAGGTTGGCCATGCCCAGGCGCTGCATCTTGGCGTTGGCGGAGCCCACCGCGGGGTTCTCGCCCAGCAGGAAGTAGCCCTTGCAGACGCCTTCCATCTGGGCCGTCACCGTCTCGTAGGTGGAGTGGGAGCCCGTCAGCCGCGGCAGGTAGTCGAAGCAGAAGTCGTTCTCGGGCGTCGCCGCGTCACCCCAGTACGCCTTGAGCAGGCTCACCAGGTACGCGCGCATGTTGCCCCAGTAGCCCTTGGTCGCCGCCTCGCCCCGGACGAAGGAGTCCAGATCGTCGTCGTGGTGCGCGTGCGGCATCGGGATGTAGCCGGGCAGCAGGTCGAACAGGGTGGGGATGTCCGTCGACCCCTGGATGGAGGCGTGCCCGCGCAGCGCCATGATGCCGCCGCCCGGCCGCCCGATGTTGCCGAGCAGGGTCTGGAGCACGGCGGCGGCGCGGATGTACTGCACCCCCACGGTGTGCTGGGTCCAGCCCACCGCGTAGGCGAACGCGGTGGTCCGCTCGCGCCCGGAGTTCTCGGTCACGAGCTCGCACACCTCGCGGAACAGGTCCTGCGGCACCCCGCAGATCCGCTCGACCATCTCCGGGGTGTAGCGGGCGTAGTGCCGCTTGAGCACCTGGAACACGCACCGCGGGTGGGTCATCGTCTCGTCGCGTTCGGGCCGGCCCTCGCCGATGTCGGGGCCGCCCGCCCCGTGGGCCTCGCCGCGCGCCGACTCGCTCACCAGACTGCGGCGGCCGGCGCGCCTCTCGTAGTCCTGGTCGCGCTGGCCGGAGGCCGCCTGCATCTCCATGCCCTCGTACTGCCAGCTGGTGTTGTCGTACCTGCGGCCGTCGGGGTCGAGGCCGGAGAACACGCCGTCGAGGTCCTCGGCGTCCTGGAAGTCCTCCCGCAGCACCACGGGCCCGTTGGTGTAGGCCACGACGTACTCGCGGAAGTACTTGTCGTTGCTCAGGACGTAGTTGATGATCCCGCCGAGGAAGGCGATGTCCGAGCCCGCGCGCAGCGGCACGTGCACGTCGGCCAGCGCGCTGGTCCGGGTGAACCGCGGGTCGACGTGGACCAGCTTGGCGCCACGGGCCTTGGCCTCCATCACCCACTGGAACCCGACCGGATGGCACTCGGCCATGTTCGAGCCCTGGATGACGATGCAGTCGGAGTTCTGGAGGTCCTGCTGGAAGGTGGTCGCGCCGCCGCGGCCGAACGAGGTTCCCAGACCGGGAACGGTGGAGGAGTGTCAAATACGCGCCTGGTTCTCGATCTGGATCGCGCCCAGCGCCGTGAAGAGCTTCTTGATCAGATAGTTCTCCTCGTTGTCCAGCGTCGCCCCGCCCAGGCTCGCGATGCCCATCGTGCGCCGGGTGCGGATGCCGTCGACCTCCCACTCCCAGCCGGCGCGGCGGGCCTCGATCACCCGGTCGGCGATCATGTCCATCGCCGTGTCGAGGTCGAGCCGCTCCCACCGGGTGCCGTACGGGCGCCGGTACAGCACGTGGTGCTCACGCGCGCCGCCGGTGGTCAGCTGAAGACTGGCCGCGCCCTTGGGACACAGCCGGCCGCGGGAGATGGGGGAGTCCGGGTCGCCCTCGATCTGCGTGACCCGCTCGTCCTGGACGTAGACGTTCTGGCCGCAGCCCACCGCGCAGTACGGGCAGATCGACTTCACCACCCGGTCCGCGGAGGCGACCCGGGGGGTGAGCCGCGCGCTGGGCCCGCTCTTGGCGGCGGCCCCGCGGCCCAGGGGATCGGTGCCCTTGAGCTGACGGTAGACCGGCCAGGAGTCGATCCATGTGCGTACACCCATGAGATGGAGCCCTTTCGGTACTGCTGCTCGGTGTCCTCCGGTCGTCCGCGCGGTCCTGTCCGCCGCGCGTTCGCCGCGGGCGCCTCAGCCGGCGCGGCACGGTGTCGCGAGTGCTCCTGCGACACATCCTCGCGCAGCTGGGCGGGGACGGCATCCCCGATCCCGCCGACGGTGGGGCATGGGCCTGGTCTCCTTCCGTCCAGTCATCCGGTTCGGGGCCCGTCCAGTCATCCGGCTCGGGCCCGCAGTCGCTCCCTCTGCGGTACGAGGGTGTACCTGGGTTCCTCCGCGGAGGCCACCCCGGCGTGGAACACGCCGAACCTGAGCGCGGCGGAGCCGGCCAGCAGGGCCACCCCGGCCGCCACGGTCGGACCCCGGCCACGCAGCCGCCCCGTGACCGCCGCCAGCGCCGCGCCGCCCGCCGTGAGCGACTCCGCCGCCCGCAGCAGCCGGTTCGCCGTGCCCCGCTCGAATGGCTCGGCCGCCAGGCCCATCCGGCTCTTCATCAGCCGGAATCCGACCATCTCCAGTGCGGCGCCGAGCAGCGCCATACGGCGGGCCGGTCCCGCCTGCGCCGCCGGCACACAGGCCAGCGCCAGCCCGGCGGCCGCAGTGGCGCCGGAACCGGCGAACACGAAGGGCATCTCCCGGTAGCCCTCGTGCCACGAGGGCACCGCCGTGTCCGAGATCAGTACGGCGGTGTAGGTGGCGACCGCCGGGCCGAGGACGGCGGCGCCCGCGGTGGCGGCGGCGGCCACGGCGCGGTAGCGGCCCGCGACGTCGGTGGCCGCCGCGGCCACCGTCAGCGGCGCGTACCCGGCCAGCAGCCAGGAACCCACGCTCATGGGCGAGGTGGGCTTGAAGACGCGCAGCATGTTGACGAAGCGGGCGGGCCGGCCGAGGTCGTGCACGAGCGCGACCAGCGACCCGGAGATCGCGCCCGCCGCGCCCAGCTTGGCCGTCCGGGCCAGCGCGGGCCGCCCCGTGGCCTGCGCCCCGGCCGCCAGCAGCGACGATGCCCCGGCGAGGCCGCCGAGGTAGAGGTAGCCGGCGATGTCGACGGACTTCCAGGTCGGCCTCTTCAGGACCGGCCGGCCGTAGTAGGAGGAGAACTGGGCCTCGGGCACCATCGACTGCTCGCCGCGTCCGCGGCGACGCCGGTGCCGTCCGCGCCCGGCTACGGCGCCGATCGGGGCGTCCCGGCCGGGCCGCGCCCCCTCGACGCCGTCACGAGGGGCGTCCGGTCCGGTCATCGGGGCCTCCTGACGAAAGTGGCGACGGCCAGCGCGGTGAGCGACACGGCGGCGGCCGCCGCGTGCTTCCACATCGCGGGCAGATCCCGGGTGGTGACCACCGGGTCGGGCGGCAGGCCGTACACCTCGGGCTCGTCGAGCAGCAGGAAGAACGCGCCGTCGCCGCCGACCCCGTCGTCCGGGCTCTCGCCGTACAGCCGGGCGTCGGTGACGCCGGCCGCGTGGAGCCGCGCCACCCGGGCGGCCGCCCGTTCGCGCAGTTCGTCCAGCGGGCCGAACTGGATGGACTCGGTGGGGCACGACTTGGCGCAGGCCGGTTCCATGCCGACGCCGAGCCGGTCGTAGCACAGGGTGCACTTCCAGACCCGGCCGTCTTCCTTGCGCTGGTCGATGACCCCGTACGGGCAGGCGGGCACGCAGTAGCCGCAGCCGTTGCACACGTCCTGCTGGACCACGACGGTGCCGAACTCGGTGCGGAACAGTGCGCCGGTGGGACAGACGTCGAGGCAGGCCGCATGGGTGCAGTGCTTGCACACGTCGGAGGACATCAGCCAGCGCAGTTCGGTCCGCCCGTCGGGCGACACGGGGGAGATCGAGCCGGCCGGCGCGCCCGCGGGGGACGACTCCGGCGGGGGGACGGCGGCCCCCGGACCGGGGGAGGGTGGGGAGGGAGGGGAGCCGAGCTGCCGGGCGGCCTCGAACGCGTCGAAACCGTGGTCCACCCCCGGCTCCTGACCGCCCAGCGGCTTGCGCTGCTCGATGAAGGCCACGTGCCGCCAGGTGTCGGCGCCGAGCCCCTGGGTGTTGTCGTACGACATGCCGGTCAGCTCGAGGCCGTCCTCCGGCACCGAGTTCCACTCCTTGCACGCCACCTCGCAGGCCTTGCAGCCGATGCACACGGAGGTGTCGGTGAAGAAGCCCATCCGGGGCGGGGCGTCGGTGTATCCGGCTGCCTGGGCCACGTTCGGCTGCGGCCCGTACCACTGGTTCTCCCAGCGGGCGGTTCCGCCCGAACCGGTCGCCGCCGTACCGGCTTCGGTCATGTCCGGACCTCCTCGCTCGCCCTTCCGCCGCGTCCCGACCGCACCGTTCACAGCCGCTCTCAAGCCTGGCACGGGTGCCCGGAGGGCGCGCGCCCGAAACCGCGCGCCCGAGGGCACGGGACGTGCCGGAGGGTCCGGAAGAGGAACGCCCGTGTGTCAGCCGGTCAGGTGACGCTGGATCCAGTCGGCCGTGGCCCTGCGGAAGGCACGGCGGTTGTCCGCGCGCCGGAAGTCGTGACCCTCGTCGCGCAGGACGAGGAGTTCCGCCTCCACGCCGCGCTCCCGGGCAGCCCGCACGAACTGCTCGGACTCGCCCGGCGGCACGTTGGTGTCGTGCTCGCCGTGCACGGCCAGCACCGGCACGCGCAGCGCGTCGACGCGGCTCATCGGCGACAGCGCGTGCAGCAGCTCACGGTCGTGTTCCGGATGCCCGTACTTGTGCGCGGCCGACTGCGCCAGCCACGGCTCGGTGCCCGCGAAGAACGTCGTGAGGTCCGACATCCCGCACACCGGGACACCGGTGCGGAACAGCTCCGGATGCCACACGAGGGACGCCATCGCCAGATAGCCGCCGTAGGAGTGGCCCATCACGGCCAGCCGGAGCGGGTCGGCCAGGCCCTCCAGGAGGACGTGCGCCGCGCAGTCGGCGACGTCGTCGATCGCGGCGAACCTGCCCCGGCCCAGGTCCGCGTCGACGAAGGAACGGCCGTAGCCGGAGGAGCCGCGCACATCGGGGGCGAAGACGTCCAGGCCCCGGCCCAGCAACTCGTGGTAGAGCGGGTCGAACACCGGGCGTTCCTGCTCCTCCGGGCCGCCGTGCAGATGCAGGACGCAGGGGGCGGGCTCCCTCGGCGAGCGGCCCGGCGCACGGTAGTACCAGCCGCCGAGGCCCAGTCCGTCCCGGGCGACGGGGCGCACCGGCACCGGCCGTACCGGACGGTGGACTCCGGGGGCGACGACGTCCTCGTCGCGCGAGGACCACGGGGTGCGCAGCAGGGCGCCCTGGGGGAGCCACCACACACCGGGCCGGCGCAGCGATCCCGACAGCGCCACGACGGGTGCGTCCGGGTCCGCGGTGACGGCCACCCGGGTGACGACCTCGTGCGGGAGCCGCACGGAGCGGGACGGACCGAGGGCCTCCCCGGGCACCGGGACCAGCGGGGCCACCTCCAGCTCGCTGACCCCGCGCACGTTCCAGGACAGCACGGCGCCGCGGCCGTCACGGTCCACGGCCAGCAACTCCAGCCCGCTTCCGTCGCGTTGGGCTGCCACCGTCAGCCTGAGCCGCCGCCCCCGCCGGTCGAGTGCGACCGCGTACAGGGCGGCGTGCTCACGGTCGTGGTCGCTGCGCAGCCACAGCGTGCGGCCGTCCGGCGCGAACGTGCCGATCCACGGGTCGCCGTCGGCGACCGGCACGGCGCAGGTCACGCGCAGGTCCCGGGTGCGCACCACCAGGGCCTCCCGGCGTGCCCGCGGTCCCCGGCGCACCAGCGCCAGCCGCCCGTCCCGGCTGATGTCGCACACGCGCAGGGTGGCGGCCTCCCGTTCGCTCGCCAGCAGTACGGGAGCGGCCGAACCGTCGGGGTCGACCAGGTACGCCGACAGGGTCCTGGGCGTGGGTTCCGCCGAGGCCGTACCGGGGTCCGCGGCGGTGGGGACGCCGGTGACGCGGGTCGTCGGCGGCGTGGGGCGGGACGGTGTGCCCAGGAGGGTGGCGCGGCCGTCCCGCACGGTCCAGCCTTCCGGGTGGACCGTCGCGGCGGCGTCGGAGGCGAGCGAGACCGGGGAGGCGGCCCCCGCGCCGGGACCGAGCACTCCGCTCAGCCCGACGCGTCCGGCGCCGGCCTCCGCACCGGCCGGGGGAAGGTGCGCGGGGGCCTCGGCGACCGTCACGGCGAGCGCCGAACCGTCGTGCGTCCAGCAGCCGAGGTATGCCGAACTCCCCGGCTCGCCGCCCGCCAGGACCCGCCGCCCCGTGCCGTCGGGGCGTACGCACAGCACGCGGGTGTGCTCGCTGCCGCCGGGTGCGGTGGTGTACGCGATCCACCGTCCGTCGGGCGACCAGGCGACCTCGGTGACCGGATCCAGCTCGGTGTCCAGCAGATGTACGTCGTCGCCGTCGACCGGCCCCGCCCACAACTGGGGCACCCCGCCCCGGTCGCAGATGAACGCGACATACCGCCCCCCGGGGTCGGCCGAGGGGTACCAGCATCCGTGCGAGACGAGCACCCTCGGCACGGCGTCGAGCGGCAGGGCGGTGTCCGGCACCGGTACGACCTCGGGGGCGGCCTGCGCCGCGCCGCTCCCCACGCGGCCGGGAACCGCGCGCTCAAGGCCCGTGTCCGACGGCCTTGCCGGCCACTGCTCGGCCACGCCGCCCTCCGACGGGTGCGGCCGGTCCGTGACGCCCCCCACCGAGTACGGCCGGCTCCCCGCCTGTCCTGCCGAGGGGGTGCGGACGGGATCCGCGTCGTGCTCCGCCGTGTTTCCCTCCCCGGCGGTGCGGGGCCGGTCCCTTCCGTGCCCCGCCGGTTTCGTACGCGGCTGGTTCGCCGCGCCCGCTGCCCGGACGGCTTGCCCCCCGTCCGCTGCCGTCACGGCCTGGCGGCTCCATGCGGGGTCCGCTGCCTCCCCCGCCCGATCGCTCCACGGGAAGTCCGCCTCGCTCGCGCCGGCCCGCTCTGCCCGCGAGGGTTCCAGGCCGGTCTCGCTCCGATTCTGGGCGGTCGGTGGAGGGTCGTCCGGCGCGTTGCCGGCTCGGTGTTCGTGCTCGGGGTCGGGCGTGTGGTCCGTCTGGCGGGGCTGGTCGCGGTCAGTGGTGATCCCGGCCCGGTCGGCCGGCGGGGGACCCGCCTCGCTTCCGGTCGGGTCTTCCCGCTCCGGGCCTGCCCCGCTTCCGGTCCGATCACCCCGCTCGGGGCTCGCGCGGCCTCCAGCCGGGTCGGTTCCGGAGCGGTCCGGCCCGGTTCGTTCGGGAGGTGGACACCCCCGCGCGTCACTCGGCGGGGCAGCCCGCGTACCCCCCGCGTCCCCGGCCGGGAGCGGTGGCGAGGGTGGGCCGGTCAGCGGATTCCGTGGGTCTGCAGCCATATCTCCAGCAATGCAACCTGCCACAGCGCGTTCGCCCCGCGCTTGGTGCGGTGGACGTCGGGCGCGGCGAGCAGCTCGTCGACGTAACTTTGGCGGAACAGCCCGCGGGCCCGCGCCTCGGGGGCGTAGAGGGCCTCGCGGACGCGTAGCAGCACCGGTGCGGCCATGTGCTTGATCGCCGGGACGGGGAAGTAGCCCTTGGGCCGGTCGACGACCTCCCGCGGCAGGACCTTGCGGCCCGCCGCCTTCAGGATGCCCTTCCCGCCGTCCGCGAGCTTGAGCCCGGGCGGGCAGGCGGCGGCCAGCTCGACCAGTTCGTGGTCGAGGAACGGCACGCGGGCCTCAAGCCCCCAGTCCATGGTCATGTTGTCGACCCGCTTGACCGGGTCGTCGACCATCATCACGTGGGTGTCCAGGCGCAGATCCGCGTCCAGCGCGGTCTCGGCGCCCGGCACGGCCATGTGCTCCCGCACGAAGTCGCCGCAGACGTCGTGGCCGGGCAGCACCGAGGGGTCCAGCATGCGCGCGAGATCGGTGTGCGGCCGGTCGAAGTACGTCTCGGCGTACGCGGCGGCCGCCCGGTGCCGGGGCACGCGGGCCATCGCCGGATACCAGTGGTAGCCGGCGAAGACCTCGTCGGCCCCCTGACCGCTCTGCACGACCTTGACCTCCTTGGCCACCTGCTCGGACAGCAGGTGGAAGGCGACCACGTCGTGGCTGGTCATGGGCTCGCTCATGGCCAGGACGGCACCCTCCAGGGCCCGCGAGACCCGGTCGGAGGGGACCATCAGCTGATGGTGGTCGGTGCCGAAGCCCCGTGCCACCAGGTCGGAGTAGTGGAACTCGTCGCCCTCCTCGCCCCCTTCGGACTCGAAGCCGACGCTGAACGTGGCCAGGTCGCACTGCCCCTCGTCGGCCAGCAGCGCCACGATGAGGCTGGAGTCCAGGCCGCCCGACAGCAGCACACCCACCGGTACATCGGCGACCATCCGGCGCCGGACGGCCGTGCGCAGCGCCTCCAGGACCGCGTCCGTCCAGTCCTGCGCACTCAGACCGGCGTACTCGGGGCGGCGCGTGTAGGCAGGTTGCCAGTAGCGGTGGTCGCGGTACGTGCCGTCCGGCTCGACGATCCGGATGGTGGCGGGCGGCAGCTTGCGCACGCCGCTCAGGACGGTGCGGGGCGCGGGCACGGTCGCGTGCCAGCTGAGGTACTGGTGCAGCGCGACGGGGTCGATGGAGGTGTCCATCCCGCCCGCCGCCAGCAGCGCGGGCAGCGAGGAGGCGAACCGGAGCCGTCCGGGCGACTCCGCGAGGTACAGCGGCTTGATGCCCAGCCGGTCGCGGGCCAGGACCACCCGCCCGCTGTCCTGCTCGACGATCACGAAGGCGAACATGCCGAGGAAGTGGTCGACGCAGGACGCGCCCCACTCCAGGTACGCCTTGAGGACCACCTCGGTGTCGGACTCCGAGAAGAACTGATGGCCCCGCGAGGCCAGTTCGCGGCGCAGCTCGCGGTAGTTGTAGACGCACCCGTTGAACACGCCGACGACCCGTGCCCGGGGGTCGGCCATCGGCTGCGCGCCGCTGTCCGTCAGGTCGATGATCTTCAGCCGCCGGTGCCCCAGGGCTACGGGCCCCTGCGACCACAGCCCGCGGCCGTCGGGCCCGCGGGGCGCGAGCCGGTCGGTCATGCGTTCCACCGCGGCCAGATCCGGCTGCCGGCCGTCGAACCGGATCTCGCCGCTGAGCCCGCACATCAGACGGTCCTCCCTTCCGCGGCCTCCATCTCGGCGGCCGCGGGGGGTCTGCCGCCGGGGACGGACGCGTGCGGGACCCGGACGGAGGCCGGGACGGCCGGGTGGTCGGCGGTGGCTGCGGGGGCGGGGAGGGGGACGGAGGACATGGCGACCACTCTCCTGGGACGGTCGTCGGGCACCGCCGATGATGGCGGCACGCGGGTCGGGCCGGGAATGGGGACGGTCCCTCAGGCTCCGGCACCTCCGGCGATCGGGCTGGGACGGGGGGCACGGACGGGGCGGGCCGGCGCAACCGGGCGCGGGCCTGCGGCGCCGCGGGTCTCGGCGACCAACAGGTCGATGCTGGCGAGCAGGTCCTCGTCCCCGGCCACCCGCCGCAGCCGGTGCGCGGCACTGCCGCCGGCCAGAGCCCGGGTGAGCAGTTCGTGCACGGCCTCCCAGTCGCCGGACGCCTCCAGCGCGGGCCGGAGCCGGGCCGCCATACCGCGCAGCACCTCGGGGGCGGGGGCCGCGCGCCGGGTGACCGGGTCGACCAGCGCGCCCTCCAGGCCCGAGCGGGCGGCTCGCCAGGTGGCGGCCCGCAGCCACTCGTGGTGGCCGTCGCACCGGCCGCCGTCCCCGCGGGCCAGCCGGTCGCACGCGTCCCGGACCAGCGCCCGGAAGAGCCCCGCGACCAGCACGACCGTCTCCACGCGCGGACAGGCGTCGCAGATCCGCAGCTCCAGCGTGCGCTGGTGCGCGGAGGGTCGTACGTCGTGGTAGATCATGCCGGCGTCGCCGATGACGCCCGAGCGGATCAGCTCCTCCAGCGCCGCGTCGTACGCTGCGGCGTCGGCGTAGCAGCCGGGTGGCCCGGCGGTGGGCCAGCGCTGCCACAGCATTGTCCGCCAACTCGCGTAGCCGGTGTCCGCGCCGAGCCAGAACGGCGAACTGGCCGACAGCGCGAGCAGTGGCGGCAGCCACGGCGCGACCAGGCACATGGCGCGTACGGCGGTGTCCCGGTCCGGTATGTCGACGTGCACCTGCGCGCTGCAGATGAGCTGTTCGTCGGCGACCCTGCGGTACTCGTCGGCCATGTGCCGGAAGCGGCGTCCGGCGGTGACGTTGCCGGAACTCACGCGGGCCAGTGGCACGGTGCCGGCGGCCACCGTGACGAGGCCGAGCGAGGAGGCAGCCGTGTCCAGCAGCCGCCGTGAACGGGCCAGGTCCGCGAGGAGGGCGTCGAGGGTGTCGTGCACCGCGCTGTTGGCCTCGACCACGGACTGCTGGAGCTCGGTGGTGAATCCAGGCCTGCGTAGCCGGTCCAGTACGGCACGGGCGCGTGGCACCAGCCGGCCGCTCTCCACGTCCAGCACGTGGAACTCTTCCTCTGCCCCGATGCGCAGCGTCACGTCACGTTCTCCCCTTGCCTGGGTGATCATCCGGCCGTCGCGTCCGGGTCCCACGGGGGACCACTGCGGCTCCGGGACCCCCGAGTGCCCAGGCCGGGACCTTCACAAGCCTCCGGGCCGCCTCCGATGTCGCACGGCCCTCGGCCGACCGCGTGCCCCGCGCCCCCGTTCGGGGCGGCGCCGGGGAGGTGGGGCCGGGCCCGCAGAAGGAAAATCCGTGGCGGACCGGCGGGCGCGATGCTGGGATGACCTGATGCGAGACCAGACGTCGAGGACCGTGGACCGGGGCGGGTACCAGGACGCGGTGACACCGTGGGAGGAAGCGGCCTGGCGGGGCGCCGCCCTGGAGTGGGTGGACGGCCGGCTCGCCGAGCGGGGACTGCGCGCGGCGGGGGAGTTGAGAGTGCGGCTGCGGCCGTGGTCCGTCCTGGTCCGTGTGCCGGTCGAGGGGCGCGACGCCGTGTGGTTCAAGGCCAATCCGCCGGACAGTGCCTTCGAAGGACCGCTCACCGCGGCGCTGGCGCGCTGGGCACCGCGGTACGTGCTGGAGCCGCTCGCCGTGGACCCGGGCCGGGCCTGGACACTGCTGCCCGACGGCGGAGAGCTGCTGCGCACCGCCCTCGACGACGGGCGGGCCGGTCCGCGTGTCTGGGAGGACCTGCTGCGCCGGTACGCCGGCCTTCAGCACACCCTCGTCCCCCATGCGGGGCGGATCGAACTGCTGGGCGTGCCCGGCGCCCGCACCCGCGCCCTGCCCGACCTCTTCGACCGGGTCCTCGCGGAGAGTTCCGCGCTGCGGCCGGACGACCGGCGCAGGCTCGACGGCCTCCGGCCGCGCCTTGTCGCATGGTGCGAGGAACTGGCGGCCGTCGGCGTCCCGGACTCCCTCGACCACGCGGACCTGCACGAGGGCCAGCTCTTCCACCCGGAACCGGGCCGGTTCACCTTCTTCGACTGGGGCGACGCCGTGGTCTCCCACCCGTTCTGCAGCCTGCTCGTGCCCGCCCGCTCGGCCCGGAACCGGCACGGTCCGGAGGTACTGCCCCGGCTGCGGGACGCCTATCTGGAGCCGTGGACCGGCGCGGGCCGCACCCGAGCGGAACTCACCCGCGCGGTGACCCTGGCCTGGCGGCTCGCCGCGCTGGCCCGGGCCTGTTCCTGGGGCCGTGTCTTCCCGTCGGTGTCCGGCGGCGGCGCCGACACTCCGGGCAGCGCGGAGAGTGCGAGCTGGCTGCTGGAGCTCTTCAACGAGCCGCCGTTGTGAACCACGCCCGCGGGGCGGACGGATCAGTCCCAGAGGGGGTAGGTCTGCACCTGCGGGTAGCCCTCCGGCCGCCCCGCGAGGAATTCCAGGCTCAGCCGGGTGAAGTGCTGTACCTCCGGGCGCTTCTTCCAGGGTGCCGGGCTGTCCAGCCGCACGATCACCGGGTACTCGTGGAACCTTCCGGCCGCGCAGTAGGGCTTGCAGTCGTTGACGAGGTTGTAGCCCCTGGCCGTCGCGGACCGGTCGTTCCACTGCGACCACCGCAACGCGGACAGGACGCTGTTTCCGTCGCCGCAGGCGAGAATGAACGCGCCGGGTCGCTGCCGCGGCTTCCACAGGCAGTCGACCAGCACCGGCCGCCCGTCCGTCCGCTGCACGGCGTGCGCCGAGCGCGCGTTCCCGTCGGAGGCCGCCGGTGCGGCGGAGGCCGTACCCACACCTGCTGTGAGCAGCCCCGCGGCGCAGAGCGCGACCGCTGTCCTCATTGTGTGTCTGCCCATGTCCGCTCCCGGCCGACGACGTCCTGGTTTCCTAACGACGCTACGGCCGAGTCGGGCGACGTACCACTTGTGCGGGGTGATGCCGTGTTCGTGTCGAGTGGCGGGTCGTTGTCGTCCGCGTCCTGCTGGCAGGTGGCGCACAGTTCGTGGTGACCGTCGGTGGTGACGACGGTTCCCCAGCCCAGGCACTGCTCGCAGTCGCGGGCCAGGCCCAGATCGGGGTGGGGAGGAGGGGCGGGGTTGGCGCTGTGGTGGGCTCCGTACGCCATACGGTGGCGGCTCCTCGAAGCGGTGGTGGGGGGATGCACACCATTTTGTCCCATTTTTGAGATCTGTCCAGACTCTTTTCCCGTGCTTGGGCCCGCACAGGACGTAATGGGCGCTGGATTTGGGGTTGACCCCGGGGCCGGCCGTGGCGTGGTGGCTCTACGAGCGCACCGAGTCGATGGCGATGTTCAGATGGCGCGGGCCGCGCAGCACCGCGTTCTGCCGGTAGGGCGGCGGGTCCTCCACCAGGCGGGGGTTGTCCAGGCGGCGGGTCAGCTCGGCCAGTGCGATCTGCGCTTCCCGCCGGGCCAGCGGCGCGCCGAAGCAGATGTGGATGCCGCTGCCGAAGCCGAGGTGCTCGATGTCCTCGCGGTCGGGGTCGAACCGGTCCGGATCCCGGAACCGCTCCGGGTCCCGGTTGCCCGCGGCGAGCATCAGCCAGATCCGCGCACCCCTGGGAATCGTGACCCCGCGCAACTCGATGTCGGCGACACAGGTGCGCTGCGGCACCAGCTGCACGGGGGGCTCGTAACGCAGCAGCTCCTCCACGATCCTGACGGACAGTCCCGGATCCTCGCGCAGCCGGTGCAGGTACTCCGGGTGGCGCAGCAGGGTGAGCATGCCGTTGGCGATGAGGTTGACCGTCGTCTCGTGGCCCGCGATCAGCAGCAGCACCGCCGTGCTGAGCACCTCCATCATTGACATGGTCCCGTCCGCGCCATGACTGGCCGCCAGGTCGGACAGCAGGTCGTCGCGGGGCTCCTTGGTGCGCTGCTCGACCAGACCGGCCAGGTACATGCCCAGCTGCATCCGGGCCTCCTGCGCGGCGTGCTGGAAGTCGTCGTCGGTGCGTTGCCGGGTCTCCGGGTCCAGGGCGGCGACGATCGGGTCCACCCAGGCGCGGAAGCGCGGCTCGTCCTCGCGCGGCACTCCGAGCAGCCGGCAGATCACCGTCACCGGGAAGGGGTAGGCGAACTGGTCGACGACGTCGATCTGCCGGGCGTCGCCGAAGCCGTCGATCAGCTCGGTGATGATCCCGGTGAGTTCCCCGGTCATGGAGTCGATCCGGTCGGGCCGGTGCGGCGGGCCGAAGGAGCTGTTGGCGATCCGTCGCAGCCGGTCGTGCTCGGGCGGGTCGAGCCTGATGAAGCTCGGCGGCAGCCCCGTGGCCTCCGGTCCCGACAGCTCGTCCGCGCCGGCGGCGGTGAGGTTGGTGGCGTCCGAGCTGACCCTCGGGTCGTGGAGCAGCCCGAGGATGTCGTAGTACGAGCTCACGACGTAGGGGCCGTCCTCCTCCTCGTGCAGCACCGGTGTCTTGCGCAGCTCCTCGTAGAGCGGATACGGGTCGGCGCGGTTGGCGTAGTCGGTGATCCGGTGCAGGAGCGAGGCGTGCGTCATGTCGGGTCCTTGGGGCGCGGAGGTCCGGGGTGGGAGGCGGGGCGCCGGTTCAGTGGCGGGCCGGCGTGAAGACCAGTTGCCGGTCGGCCGGGGAGTAACCGCTGAGGGTCACGGTCGGGCCGTGCGTCGGCAGCGAGGGGTCGGGGAAGTCGGCCGGCACCGGCTTGCGGCCCTCGGGCCGGCGGTCCACCGTCGTGAACTCCACCGGGAACGGCGCGCCCGTCTCGATCAGCCGCTGGTAGAACTCCAGCCACCGCGTGTTGTCGAAGCTCACGGCGGCGATCACGCGGCCCTGGTAGCCGTACACCCCGACGAACCGCCGCTCGGTCAGCGATCCCTGGGTGATCATGACCTCCTCGCCCATGGACGGTACGCCGACCGACTTGATGTTCACGCCGAACTGCGAGGACCAGAAGGCGGGCACCCACATGTGCGGGCGCCGGTCGGCGCTGGCGCTGATCATGTTGTGCGCGGCCACCTCGGCCTGGGCGACGGCGTTGCCCCAGTGCTCCAGGGACAGGAACTGGTAGCCGAACAGCGGATGCGGGGAGCGGGCGACGTCGCCGGCGACGTAGATGTCGTCGGTGACGATGCCCCGGAAGTCGAAGGCCCGGCAGCCCGCGTCGCAGGCGATGCCGCGCGGGCCGGCGCCCAGCCCCGAGCCCACCAGCCAGTCGGTGTTGCGGGTCGCGCCCAGCGAGACCACCACCACGTCCGTCTCGACGACACTGCTGTCGGACAGGTGCGCGGCCCGCACCCGGCCCGTCGCGTCCCCCTCCAGACCGGTTACCATGACCCCGGTGCGCAGGTCCACCCCGTTCTCGCGGTGCAGCTCCGCGGCCACCGCGCCGATCACCCCGCCGAGCGCGCCCACCAGGGGAGCGCCGGCCCGCTCCGCGACCGTCACCGCGATGCCCTGGTCCCGGCACGCCGAGGCGATCTCCGAACCGGTGAAGCCGGCCCCGATGACCAGCACCCGGCGCGGCGGGCGCTTCATCCGACGGTGCAGACGGACCGCGTCGTCCCGGGTGCGCAGCACGAACACCCCGTCCAGCTGGGCCTCGTCCTCCTTCGGCCAGGGCCGGGCGTGCACACCGGTCGCGATCAGCAGCCGGTCGTAGGGCACATCCTCGCCGTCGGCCAGCCGCACCCGCTTGGCCGCCATGTCCAGGCCGGCCGCCGCGACCCCGAGCCGCCAGGTCGCGTCGATGTCCCGGCGCCGGGGCAGCTCGGTGTGGTCCGGGGACGCCATGCCGAGCAGCACCGCCTTGGACAGCGGGGGGCGGTCGTACGGTTCGTAGGGCTCGTCACCGATCATGGTGAGCGGTCCGGCGAATCCTTCGGCGCGCAGCGTCTCGGCGGCTCTGAGGCCCGCCAGCGAGGCGCCCACGATCACGATCCGGCCCTCGTGCCTGAGCCACTCGTGGAACGCCTCAGTGGGCATCGGAGGCCTCCCGCCCGGCCCCGACGGGCTCCTCGTCGTCCAGCCCCTCTGCCGTGATCGCCTGCACCGGGCACGCCGCGACGGCGCGCGCGACCCTCTCCCGGTGCTCCGTGCCGGGCCGCGGGTTGTAGACCAGCGACTCCTCGCCGTGCATGGTGAACACGCCCGACGCGAGGAACGCGCACTGCGCGTACCCCTGGCACTTGTTGAGGTCGACGACAAGCCTCATGGCGACCCGCCCTTCCGGCGGCCAGGTCCTCGGGAACCACCCGCTCGGCGGGCACCCTCGGACGGCGGTCATCCCACGTCAGGATCGAAGCCCCGGGGCTCTCCCCGCGCGTCAAGGCCCGCCGATGGAGTGACGGGGCGGCGCGGCACGGGCCGGCGCCACGGGGCCGAGTCAAGCGGCCTGCGCGACACCGGGCGGCGCCCGGCGGCCGCCGGGCGTCAGTGTGCACGCGAAGCGGCGGCCGAAGTCCCGGGCGGCGGGCCCGTCGGAGGCGCCGGGCGGGTGCGCGACCGTGAGCACCGCGTCGGCGGCCGCGGCCGCCCCGAACATGGCGGCGAACGGCAGGAGAGCCGGTGCCGCCCGCACCGCACCGCGCGGAGCCGGTGGACCTCTGGAAGGTGACCGCTTCCGCGCCCTCGGGAATCCCCAGCCGGATCAGGACGATCGCCGCCGCGAGCGGCAGCGCGAACAGCACCCCGGCCGGCCCGGCCGCGCGAGGCGTCCGCAGCGGCCGCTCGGCGCTTCGGTCACTTGAGGTAGCCGAGGATGGTCATCATCCCGGATTCGGAGTGGTACTGGTTGTGGCAGTGGAGCATCCACAGGCCCGGGTTGTCGGCGTAGAAGTCCACCACCAGCCTGTCGTGCGGCAACACGATCGCGGTGTCCTTGCGGGCTCCGCGGCCCTTCGGGCCCGTGATGGCGAAGGTGTGGCCGTGCAGGTGCAGCGGGTGCCACATGCCGGTGTGGTTGAGGAAGGTGATCCGGACCCGCTCGCCCCGGCGGATCGGATGGCGCTGCTCGACCGAGTACGGCCTGCGGTCGAAGCTCCAGTTGTACCACTTCATGTTGCCGGTCAGTTTGATCTTGATCTCACGGTCCGGCTCGTCGTCGGAGAACGCCACCGAGTCGGCGGGGGCCAGCTCGTAGGCGGACAGGAAGCGGCCGTCCAGCTCGTTGGGGTGGACGGAGGGCGCGGGTAGGTTCTTGGACTTTCCGGTGTTCAGTACGGCGAGGGCGCGCGCGTTCTTGCCCTCGGCCAGCGCGACCAGGGGGAACGCCCCGTCCTTGGCGGTGATGACGACGTCGTAGCGCTCGGCCATGCCGATCACCAGCGCGTCCGTCGTACGGTGCTCGACCGGGTAGCCGTCCGTGTGCGTCACCGTCATCTCGTGACCGCCCAGGGCCACTCGGAAGGCGGTGTCGGCACCCGCGTTGATGAACCGGACCCGGATGCGGTCGCCGGGACGGGCCCGGAAGACCGACGGAGCGTGCGGGACACGGCCGTTGATCAGGTAGTAGGGGTAGTCGACGTTGCCGCCCATGCCTTGCAGGATGCGGCTGAGACCGCGCCGCAGGATGCGGTCGGGGCCGTGGGACGAGCCCTGCGGGGCCGAATGCCCGCCGTGGCCGCCGCCGCCCATGTCCATGCCATGCATGCCCTTGGGGATGGGGCCTTTGACCTTCTGCAGCTGCGCGAGCACGCCATCCGGAGTGGAGCCGGCCAGGCCGTCCAGCCAGTCGTCCAGGACCACCACCCACTCCTTGTCGTACGACAAGGGCTCCTTGGGGTCGTCGATGATCAGCGGTGCGTAGAGGCCGCGGTCGAGCTGCATGCCCTCGTGCGAATGCAGCAGGTACGTGCCGGGGTGGGACACGACGAAACGGTAGTTGAACTCCGAACCGGGCTTGATGGTCCTCTGGGTCAGTCCCGGCACGCCGTCCATGTCGCAGCGCAGGCGCACACCGTGCGAGTGCACCGTCGTCCCCACGGGCAGGCGGTTGACGAGCGTGAGGTCGAGGATGTCACCCGCGGTGGCCCGGACCGCCTCGCCCGGGATCCTGTCGCTGTACGCCCAGGTCTTGACGGTCTTGCCGGACACGTCGAACGACGTCTCCCGGGTGGTGAACTTGTACTTGCGAACCCGCCCGGCCCCGCGCTTGCGCTCGGCGGCCAGGACCTCCGGGTCTGACGGGTTCACGTACCCCTTGGGTCCCTTGGGAACGAACGGGCGGAAGCCTTCGATGGTCCCGGGGCCCTGCGCGGACCCCGAGCTCTGCCCAGAGCCCCGAGCGGACCTCGAGTCGGAGTCGGCCCCGTGGCAGGCGGTCAGGAGTCCCGAAGCGGCAGCCGTGACCGAGGCGCTGAGCAAGGTGCGCCGCGTATATGTGTGCATGACTCGAATAACACACGTTTTGCGCCGATATGTGGGAGAACTGGCGCGGCGCGTCTGGTGATCTCGGCAACCATTGCCTTGGCGGCGCGGCGATATGGGGCATGGCCCGCGCGGCGACGTGCCGGGTCCGGGCATGTGCGCTATGCTCGATCTTGAGCGAGTCACCGGAACTCCCGGTGGTTGGCTGTGCGTTGGTGGTCCAAGGAAAGACGCCCCGCTTCCTGCGGGGAGATGCAGGTGCAAGGCCTGCCCGGCGCTCGTGGACAAGCCCCACTCCCGTGATGGGAGTGGGGCTTTCGTCTTGCCCGCCGAACGGGCGTTCGCACCACACGCCGATCCGCGAGGCGCTGATCGTCGCCGGCCGTGCGATGCGGGGAATCCGCGGGGCGCTTGAACATCCCCGGGCCGAACTCCGTATGGGGCGGGGGGATTCACATTCCTGGCCGGCCACGATGCGTAGGAGAAGTTCGGTGAGACGCAACACGCGCAGACGCCCCACGGGCCCGCGACGCGCCACGCTCGGCGCGATGGCGCTCATCCTGGGCGGAGGCGGGCTGATGGTCGCCAACGTGTACGCCTCCGCCACCGAGGACGCGTCGACGGTGCGGTCCGCCGGGGAGTCGGGCCGCGACCAGAGCCCGGCGGCGGGAGGTGCCACGATCGACTGCCCGGACGTCGGAGCCGGGCTGACCGCGGTGCCGCAGGAGGCGAAGGCGACCGTCGACGAGCAACTCGCGCTTCTGGACCAGCAGATCGCGAGCGCGTACCAGCAGATGCAGGACGCGGTTCAGGACGGGCGGCTCGACGTGGGCGCCGTGGAGAACACGATTGTCAGTCCGCTCAAGGAGCAGAGGGCCGCGACGATCGGGACCATCGCCGAGGCGATCGAACGGGCCGGGGAGCCCCCCGAGGGGCTCGACGGCCTCGCGGCCTGCACCCTGCGCACCTCCGGCACCCAGGACGGCGGCGGGGAGGCGGGTCAGGAGCAGGCCGGTCAGGAGCAGAGCCCGCAGGGGGAGGGGCAGCAGGAACCGCAGCAGGGCGCCGACGGCGGAGGCCAGGCCGGCAACGGCCCCGTGGCCGCGGACTACGCGGACATCACCACCGTGCAGCCCGACGTGCGAAAGCCCCGTGAGGAAGCGGACGCCGCACGCGGCAGCTTCGCCTCCAGTTGCGGAGTGAACGAGGGCGGCCTGTTCAACTCGGACAACGTGATCGTCGCCCCCGGCGTCACCAACGGCGCCCACCACTTCCACGACTACATCGGCAACCAGGCCAACAGCGCCTTCGCCAGTGACCAGGACCTGGCGAACGGTGACACGAGCTGCGCCGACAAGGGCGACAAGTCCACGTACTACTGGCCCGTGCTGCGCCTTCAGGACGGAACCCGGGAGCGGGACGCCGACGCCCCCGGCGGCGGGACCGAGGGCAACGCGGGCAGGATCGTGACGCCGAAGCAGGTGACGCTGTCCTTCGAGGGCAGTCCGCGCGGCAAGGTGACGGCGATGCCGCGTTTCCTGCGCATCATCACCGGAGACGCCAAGGCGTTCGTCAACGGCCCCGCCAACGCCAACGCCTCCTGGTCCTGCACCGGTTTCGAGGACCGGCAACTGAAGGACAAGTACCCGCTCTGCCCCGGGGGCAGCGACGTGGTGCGCACCTTCAGGTTCCAGAGCTGCTGGGACGGCCGGAACACCGACAGCGCCAACCACCGTACGCACGTGGCGTTCGCCGACGCCGACGGCAACTGCCCGGACGGATTCCGGGCGATCCCGCAGCTCGTGCAGCGCATCGTCTACGGCGTCGACGCCCCGAGCCTGGACGATGGTGGCGCAACCACCCCGCTGTTCGCCGTGGACTCCTTCCCCGAACAACTGCACAAGCCGGGCACGGACCACGGCGACTTCATCAACGTCTTCGACGACGACCTGATGCGCCGGCTGGTCGACTGCGTCAACAGCGGCCGCCAGTGCGGCGCCGGCGCCGACCAGGGCTCGGAGTCCGGCGAGCAGCCGGAGAAACCGCAGGAGCCGCAGGAGTCGCAGAAGCCGCGGGAGCCCGAGGCGAAGCCGACGCAGACCTCGGGCGCGCGGCCCGGAGGCGGCGCCGACAAGGGCGCCGACAAGGGAGCGAATACGGGCGCGGGCCGGACCGACGACGGCGGCACGACCGGGACGGACACGGGCGACGCCGGGGGTGAGAAGTCCGCGGAGCCCGCGGGCGGTGCGGTGGAACCGAAGGCCGACACCTCGGGCGCGGCCGAGCGGAGTGCCACGGGTGGCGCGACCACGAGCGCGACCGGTGCCGCGAGCGGCGGCGAGGTGGGCACGCCCGCCTACACACCGGCTCCCGGCGGAAACGGCCAGGCGGCCGGCTCGCAGACCGAACCGCAGGCCGTCCGGGGCAGCCTGGCCGAGACCGGTGCCCGGTTGTGGCCCGTGGCCGCCGGGGCGGTGCTCGTGACCGCGGGCCTCGTGCTGCTGCGGCGGATCAGGCGCGGCACCGTCTGACGGCGCCACAGGCCGCGAAGGGGCGGTGGTGGGACCGGTCTCGTGGTCCCACCACCGTCCCTTGGTGTCACTCGGCGCGGGCGAGGCCTCTTCGGGCGTTGTTGTAGATGCGCATCAGGTGCTTGGCGACGGCGCAGGAGATGTCATGCGCATGACATTGGCGACAGGTCTTCATGTGCTGTTGGTAGTCGGAACGCGCTTGCTGCAGAGCAGCGTCTGGAGACGGCATGGGGATCCTTCACACGGGGGTCGGGCGGCACGGTGCGCCCGATGTGACTGGAGAGAAAAGCCCGGAGCCAAAGTTGATCACGTTACTTCGGGTAGGGGAAAGCGCCATCGGACCACCTGGTACGACGGATCGGAGGGCTCCCCGCTTCACGCGCTCCCGGGGCTCGGCCGCCCGGAATAGGCCCACCAGCGGCCCTTGTGCCGGTTCACCGCGATCGGGCGGCCGAAGCACGCGGTCAGCCACGGCCCGGTCAGCACGTCCTCGACGGGACCCTGGGACAGGAGCCGGCCCTCGCGCAGCAGCAGGGCGTGACTGACGGCGGGGGACAGCTCCTCGAGGTGGTGGGTGACCGTCACGGTGGCGAGCCGCGGCCGCCCCTGCGCGAGCCGGTGCATGGCCTCGACCAGATCCTCGCGGGACGGCAGGTCAAGGGCGTTGAACGGCTCGTCGAGGAGTAGCAGCGCCGGTTCGGCCATGAGGGCCCGGGCGATGAGGACGCGCGCCCGCTGCCCGCCCGAGCAGACCCCGTACGGGCGGTCGGCCAGGTCCTTGATCTCCAACTCGGCCAGCAGTTCGTGGGCGCGCTGCCGCACCTCGTCGTCGTACATCCGCCACAGCGGCTGCACCGTGCCCGTGCGACCGGTCAGCACGACGGTGTGGGCGTCGAGTTCCGCGGGCACGCGCTGCGCCGTGGTGACGTGTCCGATACGCGCGCGCAGTTCCCGTACGTCGACGCGGCCCAGCAGCTCGCCGAGGACCTCGACGCTGCCGGTCGTGGGGTGCATCAGGGCGCCGAGCAGCCGCAGCAGCGTGGTCTTCCCGGCGCCGTTGGCGCCCAGCAGCGCCCAGTGCTGTCCCGCCCGCACCGTCCAGTCGACGCCGTCGAGGATCACCTGCCCGGTCGTGAAGCGGCGGACGCCGACCTCGCGGAGGGCGACGACGGTACCGGGCTCCCGCGTCGTCCGCTCTGCGGTGTCCTCGGCCATCCTGGGCTCCCCTCGGCGTCGAGGCCGTCGCTCGACCGGCACCACGAACGGTAGGTGCATCCGGCACCTTGTCGCCGAGCTGTCCGGGTCGTGGACGCGGCGAGGCCGCCGCCGGATCACCGCCCGGTGGGCCGCGCCGGGCGGTCGCCCCTGTGACGAAGCCGACACGAACGCCGCATGCGTGCCCGGCAGGAAGAGGGGTATGTGCACGCCGTGAAGAGGGTGGTGAAGGCGGTTGGGATGGAATCCGTCCTCCTCGGTGACGAAGAGCCGACGCCGGACACCGGCGTGATACGCGTGGCGGCGGCCCTCGACGGCGACGGCGCGTGCATCGCCGAGGCCCGCCATCTCGCAGCCGAGTTCCTGGGCCGGGCGCGGACCGGCCACGGGCTGACGGTCTCGGACCGGGCCCTGGACCTGACCCAGCTCGTGGTCAGCGAACTGGTCACCAACGCCCGCAAGTACGCCTCCGGCCCCATCCTGATGGACCTGCGGATCGCCGGTGACGCCGTGGACATCGCGGTCTGGGACAGCGATCCGGTGCTGCCCGTGGCCCGGGCCGCGGATCCGGGGCGGGTGGGCCAGCACGGTCTGGAGATCGTGATGGCCGTGGTGGAGCGGTTCGAGGTGCGGCGCGAGCCGGTGGGCAAACGCGTCATCGCCCGCGTCAACCTGCTCGACGCCGCGCGCTCCTGAGGTGGCACCGGCCGGCGGCCCCGCGGCGTCAGGCGTCGAGTTCCGCCTTGTCCCCCATGACCACGACCGGGTGGTGACGCGGGTCGAGGGAGCGCAGTAGATACCGCATCGCCGACTTGGGCAGGGTCACGCACGCGGACGTGCCGCTGCCGTGGTCCATGTGCAGCCAGATGCCGCCGCCCCTGGACTGTCCTTCCGGCCGGGCGGGGTCGTTGGGCGGCGTTCCCTTGACGCGGTTGAAGTCGATGGCGATGACGTAGTCGAAGTCGTGCCAGGCGTTCTTCGTCCAGTACCGGGGAGCCTGGAACGCGGCGGACCGGGTGTACGGCAGTCCGGCCCCGGGGTCCTCGAGCACGCCGCCGGCGTCGCTCAGCGTGAACACCCCCACCGGTGTGCGCTGGTCGCCCTCGTGATGGTCCGTTGTCCAGCCCTTCCTGCCGTTGTGGGCCGGCCAGGAAGCCGTCCGCTCCCAGCGCGAGCCGTGCTCGGTGAAGAGCTCGACCGTCGAGTCGGGGGAGTCCTGGCCCGCGCCGTAGACCGCGACCACCTGGCGGGACCCGGCCGGCACCCGATGCCACATCCTGCCACCGATGCCCGGCACCCGCCTCGTGGACGCGTCGCGTCCGGGCACGTGCTCCGCCTGCCCGCCGTGGCCGGCCGCGCGCCGGTGGCCCGGGTCGCCGCAGGCCGTCAGGGACATCGCCAGCGCCCCACCGGCCGCCACCACGGCCGCCGTCCGCAACGCTCCGCCTTTTCGCATGGGCTCCATGATGGCACCGCCCCCCGTCGCGTTTTTCACCTGAATGGCCGTCCGTGGCTGCGTGCGGATGGCCCACTCGGTATCTCCTTGAGTGAGAGAGGCGTCCATCGAGGGAGTGGAGCCGATCATGTATGAGATGTGTGCAGGAGTAGAGAAGCCCGGTGGGGCTCTGGTCTGGCACGTCATGGCCAAGCACAGGACCACCACCCTGTGCGGCCAGAAACTGGGTCAGCACGTCGACGGCGCGAGCGCACAGCGGGCTGGACACTGTTCCACCTGTATGGCGTTGTTCGGGAAGCTGATGACCGCACCACCCGCGGTCGGCTCTCCCGCCGCCACGGACCGCTAGGTCCTGAACACCCGGCTCCCGTCCTCCGCCGCGAGGAGGGGAGCCGGGTGTTCGTTCTCCATCTCGTCGAGGCCCGCGCGGTGCGGCCGGTCAACGCTTCTCCCAATTTTTGGCAACGTGCCCCCATATCGCATTCCGGCACCGGTCGATGGGTAACACTGAGCGGCGGAGGGGGGAGACGTGCGGCGGTGCTCTGCCGGCGCGCACATCCCGGAGTGTCACGCCGGCCTTGGGGAAGGCGGCGAGGGGACCAGCGGGGGGATGCATGACGCAGTCGCTTCCGGGGCAACGGCCTGCCCACGGGGGAGCGCAGCGGGGGCGCCGAGCGCTTCCGGTCGTGGTGGTCGGGGCGGGGCCGTACGGTCTGTCGGTCGCCGCGCACCTGCGCGGAGCGGGGGTCCCGGTGCGGGTCTTCGGGGAGGTCATGGGCAGTTGGCGGCACGCCATGGCGACCGGGATGTTCCTTAAGTCGACGCCGGACGCCGTCGATCTGTCCGCACCGGAGCCGGGCGGGCGGCTGGCGGACTTCCTCCAGGTGCACGGCGAGCCGGAGCTGACCGAACTGACGCCCATCCCGTGCGAGGTGTTCGTACGCTACGGTCAGTGGTTCCAGAAGCAGTACGTCGGTGAGGTGGAGCCGGCCCGGGTGGCGGCCGTCGACCTGGCCGCGTCCGGTACGGGGTTCGCCGTAGGGCTGGACGACGGACAGGAACTCGCCGCCGCCGCCGTGGTCGTGGCCACCGGCCTGAACGGACTGGCCCACATACCCGGGGAGTTGCGAGGCCTCGTGCCCGAAGGCCCGGGGCCCGAAGCGCCGGTGTCGCACACCAGCCAGCACACCGACCTGTCCCGGTACGCCGGCCGCCGGGTCGCCGTGGTCGGTGGGGGCCAGTCCGCCCTGGAGAGCGCCGCGCTGCTCCACGAGTCCGGTGCGCGGGCGCAGGTGCTGGTCCGGGAGAGCGGCCTGCTGTGGGGGACGGTACCGGAACAGGCCAGGTCCTGGGCGCGGCGGATCGGCAGGCCCGACTCGCCCCTGGGTACGGGCTGGATCCTGGCCGCGGTCTGCCGGGCCCCCGGCGCGGTACGGCATCTGCCGGCCGCGGCCCGACTGCTGCTGTTCCGGCGCGCGTTGCGGCCGTCGGGCGGCTGGTGGCTGCGGGACCGGGTCGAGGGCGTGGTGCCGGTGCGCACCTCGAGCCGGGTCGTACGGGCCGAGACCGCCGGGTCCGTCGTACGGCTGGACGTCGCCGGGCCGGGCGGTGTGGCGGAGGCGCTCGACGTCGACCATGTGCTGGCCGCCACCGGCTACCGTCTGGACCTGGACGCCGTTCCGTTCCTGTCGCCGGCGGTGCGCCGTGCGCTCAGGCAGGTGCCGGGTTCGAGGGCACCACGGCTGAGCCCGGGGTTCGAATCGTCGGTGCCGGGCCTGTACTTCACCGGATCGCTCGCCGCCCCGATGTTCGGGCCGATGATGCGCTTCGTCGCCGGCACCGGGTACGCCGCGGCCCGGGTCGCCCGGGACAGGGTCCGCCAGGTGGCCGACGCCGGATGACCGTGCCCGCCGGCCGTTGACCGCGCCCGCCGCCGTCCCCTGACTGCGTGCGCGGCCCGCCGCCGTCCCCTGACTGCGTGCGCGGCCCGTTGCCTCGCCGCGAAGGGGGTTCCGGCCGAGCCCGGCCGGAACCCCCTCGCCAGTGCGGGTCAGGCGGTGTGCAGGGTCAGTCCGTAGCGGTTGAGGATCTCGTTGACCGGCTGGAACCAGGTCTCCCCGCCGCCGGAGCAGTTGCCCCAGCCTCCGGAGGTGACGCCCTGAGCCTGGTCACCGCTGATGAACGAGCCGCCGGAGTCGCCCGGTTCGGCGCACACGCTGGTCTTCGTCAGCTGGTGCACGGCGCCCTGGCTGTAGTTGACCGTCTCGTTGTGCGCCAGCACGGTGCCGCAGTGCCAGTGCGTCGTCGAGCCGGAGCGGCAGACCGAGGCGCCTACGGGTGCCACGGCGGAGCCGCGCACCAACTGGTCCGGGACGGTGCCCCAGCCGAGGACCACCGGTACCGTCCACCAGCCGCTGCCGACGCTGACCCAGGCGTAGTCGTTGTCGGGGAACGAGGACCCCTGGAAGGTGCCGATGTAGGAGCCGTCCCAGCCGCTCACCCCGGCACCCGGCTGGCCGCAGTGTCCGGCGGTGACGAAGCCGCCGTACACCGAGAAGCCGATGGAGCAGCGGACGTTGCCGGTGTAGTAGGGGTCGCCGCCGACCGTGCCCGCCGCGAAGGTCTGCGGCGGTGCGGAGACCGTGTGGACGGTGACGGGGCCGGCCGCGCGGGCCTGGGAGAGGAAGCGTTGGACATCGTTGTCGGAGCGCGCGGCGCTGACGACGTCCACGACCAGCGTGTTGGCCTTCGGGTCCACCCGCCAGCCGCTCACGCCCTGGGGTGCCGACGTGCCGTCGAGGCGGGCCTTGGCCGTGTCCAGCTGCCGTGCGCTGTGCTGGACGGTGCGGACGGTGGCGCCGGTGGTCCGGACGGCGCGCAGGGTCGAGTCGGAGGCGCCGGAGGTGACGGCCACGGTGAGCCGGCCGGTCTCGTCGTCGAACCACGAGCCGCCGTAGGCGGATCCCGCGGCCGCGCGGGCCTTCGGTTCCGCGGCCGTGGCGGTGCGCTCGGCCGCCAGCCGCGCCTCGGCCTGCTGCGCGGAGAGTCCCAGGTCCCGCTGCATCGCCTGGAGCAGGCCGTGGGAGGGGGCGGGTGCGGCGGCGGGGGTCGCCGCACCGGCCGGCGAGGTGCCCGCCACGGCCCAGCTGCCGAGCAGTAAGAGTGCGGCCACGGCCACGCGGTGGAGTCTGGTGCGTCTCACAGGGGTGCCCTTCGTCGTTCCAGCGAGGTGGGGGTGGAACAACCGCGACCTGAGAGCGCTCTCAACCGGGTCGGGGAGCAGCTTAGCGGGACCATGTGATCAGGTCCATGCCAATGTTGGGATTCGCGCTGACTCGTCCGCCGTCCCGTTTGCCTAATGGGCTTAGGCAGATATTCAATGGCTTCAGGTTCTTGGAGGCTCGGGTGGGAGGAGCGGCATGGCGCGTGCGGGGTTGACCACGGAACGCCTGGTCAGGGCGGGGGCGGAGCTGGCGGACGAGGTCGGCTTCGAGCACGTGACCGTCTCGGCCCTCGCCCGGCGGTTCGACGTCAAGGCCGCGAGCCTGTACTCGCACCTGAAGAACTCCCAGGACCTCAAGACGCGGATCGCCCTGCTGGCCCTGGAGGAACTCGCGGACCGGGCCGCCGACGCGCTGGCCGGGCGGGCCGGCAAGGACGCCCTCGCCGCCTTCGCGAACGTCTACCGCGACTACGCCCGGGAGCATCCCGGCCGCTACGCGGCGGCGCGGCTCCGGCTGGACCCGGAGACCGCCGCCGTGAGCGCCGGGGGCAGGCACGCGCAGATGACCCGCGCGATCCTGCGCGGCTACGACCTGGCCGAGCCGGACGAGACCCACGCCGTTCGGCTCCTGGGCAGCGTCTTCCACGGCTACGTCAGCCTGGAACTGGCCGGCGGCTTCGCCCACAGCGCCCCAGCCCCGCACGAAACCTGGACCTGGATCCTCGACCGCCTCGACACGATGCTGCGCACCTGGCCGCCGAAGTGAACGTCCCCGCCGCGACGCGCGCGGGCCACTTGCGCGTGGGCGCCACGCGCCCGGCAGCGAGCCGTACGCCTGCGGCGGTTCCGTGCTTGAGGCCCGCGTACGCCTGCGGCGCTTCCGCGCCTGCGGCCGACGTACGCCTGCGGGCCGCGCATCTCCGCGGGGCCTCCGCGTCGGTTGAATCGGGTCGCTGGCGGATGGCGCGCGTTCGGCGGCGGGCCGTGCACCCTTGTTGCTCCTGCATGACTGCGGCGCCTCTGCGTCGGTCGTGCGGGCACGTGGCTCGTGTGGGGCTGCGCGCTGTACTGCCTGCCCGGTGGTGCGGTGCGATGAGTCGGCCTGCCCGTGCATGCCTGCGGCGCCTCCATGTCCGCCTGGGCTGCCTGTCGGGCCATGGCGTCCGCAGGTCGCGTGCGGGTGGGTGCGCGTCCAGTAGCTACCGCGCGGGTGGGGCGTCAGCCCGCCCCTGTACGGCTGCGGCCCGCGCATGCCTATGCGCCTGCACGCGACCATGCGGGGCCACGCCCCTGCCGACTGTCCGGACATGGAGTCCACGCGGGCCCCGTGCGGATGAACGTGCGCCTACTGGTTGCTCCGCGCGCAGGCGCGGCGGGTGCTTGCCCCGGATGTCCCGAGTGTCGCCGGCTGAGCCGGGCTCCGGCCTCTGCGTCCGCCCCCGCGCCAGCGTGTCCCCTCGCCAATGGTCTGCTGCGAGTTCGACGTCGACCGCGCGGCCGGTGCCGTTCACGGCGGCCGTCCGCCCGTCCGGTCGGCGAGGGAGGCGCGGTCACGACGCTCCGTCGCCGATCGGAGACGGTGCGCACCCGCGCACCGAGGTCCACCGTCGCCTCGGCAACCTTCTCTCCGAATTCGTCCTCGCTGTCGTGGACAGCGCTTTCACCTGCCCCAACCCCTGAGATCCGGGGGTTCCCCGCACGGTTCGCGCAGGGCTCCCGCTGAACGATCAATCGTGGAAGTCGTGACGATGGGGGAGGGTGGATGTTACAAATGCCGGATGGCAGACCGTTTTACCCGTCTTCGACGCATATCGCTGCGCTCGCTGCTGGGAAAGAGCCCGCGAAGCGTCGCCGGACAGGTGTTCGTTCTGCAGGTGGCGCTGGTGGCGCTGCTTGTGGCTTTCGCCGTCTTCTCCCTCGTCCTTCAGTCGCAGCGGGACGTCAACGACGAGGCGAAGCGCCGTTCCGTGGCGGTGGCGCAGACCTTCGCGCACTCCCCGGGCGTCGTGACCGCGCTGCGGACGCCCGGCCCGTCGAAGGTGCTCCAGCCCCTCACGGAGGCGGCGCGCAGGTCCGCGGGGGTCGACTTCATCGTCGTCATGGACACGAACGGCATCCGCTACACCCACCCCCTGCCGGACCGCATCGGCCACCGCTTCGTCGGCGCCATCGAGCCGTCGCTGGCCGGCAAGGTCTACACCGAGAGCGTCCACGGGCCGCTCGGCGAAGAGGTACAGGCCACCGTTCCCGTCAGGGACGGCGACCGCGTGGTGGCGCTGGTCTCCGCCGGGCTCCAGGTCAAGAACGTGACCAGCCAGGTGCACCGGCAGATCCCGATCATCCTGGGTGCCGGCGCGGCCGCACTGGGCCTGGCCACCGGCGTGACGGCGCTGGTCGGCAGGCGGCTGCGGCGGCAGACCCACAGCCTCGCCCCGGACGAGATGACCCGCATGTACGACCACCACGACGCGGTGCTGCACTCCGTACGCGAAGGAGTCCTCATCGTCGGTGACGACGGGCGGCTGCTGCTGGCGAACGACGAGGCCAAGCGGCTGCTGGAGCTGCCGTCGGACGCCGAGGGCAGGCAGGTGACGCAGTTCCCGGCGCTGGAACCCGAAACGGTCGAACTCCTCACCTCCGGCCGCATGGCCACCGACGAGGTGCACCTCGCCGGATCCCGGCTGCTGGCGGTCAACCAGCGGCCCACGCACAGCGACGGAGGCGGGCGGCGAACGGTGGTGACGCTCCGCGACTCCACCGAACTCCAGGCCATCTCCGGCCGCGCCCAGGTCGCCCGGGAACGGCTCGAACTGCTCTACGACGCCGGCCTGGGCATCGGCACCACCCTCGACGTGTCCCGCACCGCCGACGAACTCGCCCAGGTCGCCGTCCCCCGCTTCGCCGACTACGTCTCCGTGGACCTCGCCGAGGGCGTACTGCGGGGCGAGGAGCCCGCCGGCACCGCGACGGGCCTGCGCCGCATCGCCGTACGCGGTATCCAGGACGACGCGCCGCTCTACGAGAAGGGCCGACTGATCGACTTCCTGCCGTCCACGCCCCAGGCCCGCAGCTACGACACCGGCCACGTGGAACTGGTGACGGACCTGTCGTCGGCGTACGGCTGGCGGGCGCAGGATCCGGAGCGCACCGAGGCGATCGTCGACTACGGCATCCACTCGCTGATCTCGGCCCCCATCCAGGCCCGCGGTGTCGTGCTGGGCATGGCCAACTTCTGGCGCTGCAAGGAGCGCGGCCCGTTCGACGAGGAGGAGCTGTCCCTGGCCGAGGAGCTGGTGGCCCGGGCCGCGGTCAGCATCGACAACGCCCGCCGCTACGCCCGCGAGCACGCGCTCGCGGTCACCCTCCAGCGCAGCCTGCTGCCGCGGGCCCTGCCCGAGCTGAGCGCGCTGGAGGTCGGCTACCGCTATCTGCCCGCGCAGTCGGGTGTGAGCGGTGACTGGTTCGACGTGATCCCGCTGCCCGGCGGGCGGGTCGCCCTGGTCGTCGGGGACGTGGTCGGGCACGGCCTGCACGCCGCCGCCACCATGGGACGGCTGCGGACCGCGGTGCACAACTTCTCCACGCTCGACCTGCCCCCCGACGAACTGCTGAGCCACCTGGACGACCTCGTCGGCCGTATCGACCAGGACGAGGCCTCGACCGATGCCGCCGCGGCCGTCGTCGGAGCCACCTGCCTGTACGCGATCTACGATCCCGTGACGCGTCGCTGCGCCATGGCGCGCGCCGGTCATCTCGCGCCCGCGCTGGTCAGCCCGGACGGCAGCGTCACCTTCCCGGATCTGCCGCACGGACCGCCGCTCGGCCTGGGCGGCATGCCGTTCCGGACGGCCGAGCTGGAGCTCCCCGAAGGCACCCAGCTCGCCCTGTACACCGACGGTCTCATCGAGGACCGCAGGCGAGACCTGGACGTCGGTATGGAACTGCTGCGCCAGGCCCTCGCGGGCCACCCCGGCCGCTCGCCGGAGCAGAGCTGCCAGGCGGTGCTGGACGCGCTGCTGCCCGCGCGTCCCAAGGACGACGTGGCCCTGCTGATCGCCCGGACCCGGGCGCTGCCCTGCGACCGGGTCGCCGAGTGGGACGTGCCGCCCGACCCGGCCGCGGTCGCCCGGGTCCGCGTCGCGGCCGCCCGCACACTCGACGAGTGGGGCCTGTCCGAGCTCGGCTTCAGCATGGAACTCGTGCTGAGCGAACTCGTCACCAACGCCATCCGCTACGGCGGCGAGCCGATCCACGTCCGGCTGATCCGCGACCGCACGCTGATCTGCGAGGTCTCCGACGGCACCAGCACCTCGCCGCACCTGCGGTACGCCGCGACGACCGAGGAGGGCGGCCGCGGTCTGTTCCTGGTGTCGCAGATGACCGAGCACTGGGGCACCCGCTACTCCCCGCACGGGAAGGTGATCTGGGCGGAGTTCGCCCTGCCCGAGGGCGTCGAGAACCCGGGTACGACCGTGTCCGGGACGGTCCCGCACCCAGCCGACGGCTGGGCCGCCGTCCCACGGACACCAGTGCTCCCCGGCCAGACGGTGGGCGACCGGGCCGGATGACCGGAGATCCCCGCCCCGGCGCGCGGTGTACTGCGTAAGGCGCACGGGCGCGGTCGATCGGTCGCCCTCGAAGCGGTGACGGCGCGGGCCCGCCCGGTGGGCGGCCCCGCGCCGTCGCAAAAGGTGAACGGACGCGTCAGGCGGCGGCCTCCGGCTGCGGAGCGTGCCGCGGCAGGGTCAGCACGGCCAGGAAGCCGAGGACCGCGACCGCGGCGAAGAAGTAGAAGCCCCACGGGTGGCCGATGCCGGAGGCCACCAGGGCCCCGGTGATCGTCGGGCCGACGATCGAGCCGATCCGGCCGATGCCGGAGGCCGAACCGAGGGCGGTCCCGCGCACCGCGGCCGGGTAGAAGTGCGTCACGTAGGCGTAGACGAGCACCATGGCGGAGAAGACGAACACGCCGGTGAGGAAGACGACGACGTTGAGCAGGATGTCGCTGTTCATCTTGACGCTCAGGCAGCCGAGCATGACCACGGACACCGCGAACCAGCCGAGTATGGTCCCCTTGATGCCCCGCCGGTCGGCCACGAAGCCGCCGACGATCAGGCCGACGACACCGCCGACGTTGAGCACCAGGAGCTGGGTGACGGCCGTGGGGACGGGGTAGCCGGCGTCGTTCATCAGCTTGGGCAGCCAGGTGTTCAGACCGTAGACCAGCAGCAGCCCCATGAACGAGGCGACCCAGATGCCGATGCCCGCGCGCAGGTAGGCCGGGTTGAGCAGCTCGGTGAACGGGACCCGCCGCGCCCCGGTCGCCTGCTTGGCCCGTATGAAGGCCTCCGACTCCGGCAGCCGGAACCACTGGATGGCGGCGACGACGAGGCCGGCCACGCCGAGGACGTAGAACAGGATCTGCCAGTTGTCGGTCACCTGGAGGGCCAGCAGGGAGGTGATCACGGCACCGGTGTGGTAACCGGTCATGGTCAGGGTGCTGGCCCGGGCCCGCCTGCTGGCCGGCATGTGCTCGGCCATCATCGTGAGCGACACCGGCATGCAGGCGCCGAGGCCCAGACCGGCGATGAGCCGGAGGACGGCGAACATGGTCACGGAGCCGGCCAGCGGCACCACGATGGTGAACACCGAGAACACCACCACCGACGCGATGAGCAGCAGGCGGCGCCCCAGCCGGTCGGCCAGCGGGCCGACGCAGACGGCGCCGATGGCGACGCCGACGAGCGACAGCGTCGCGATCATGGTGGCGTCGCCCGCGGTCATGCCGAGGTGGCGGGTCTTGAGCAGGGTCGGGATGATGGCGCCGAGGACGACGAGGTCGTAGCCCTCCAGCATGACGGTGATCCAGCACAGGACCACGGTCCAGGTGCTGCGCCCGGCGGTGCCGGACTGCACGGAGGTCTGGGACGAGACGGCGGATGTCATCAGGACGTTCCCCCCTGGGGACGGGAGCGGACGGTCGGGGACGGACGGGGTCAGAACGGGTAGTCGGCGATGTCGGGACGGACGGTGACCCACTGGGTCTCGGTGAAGGCCTCGACGTTGGCGGCGGCGCCGCCGAACCGGGACCCGGTGCCGGAGGCCTTGACCCCGCCGAAGGGGGCGTTGGGCTCGTCGCTGACGGTCTGCTCGTTGATGTGGACCTTGCCGGAGTCGATCCGGTCGGCGAGCTTCATCGCCGTCCCCACGTCGCCGAGGATCCCCACGGACAGCCCGTACTCGCAGTCGTTGACGATCCGCGCGGCCTCCTCCAGCGTCGAGAAGCCGATGACGGGCGCGACGGGCCCGAAGATCTCCTCGCGCCAGGCCGGCATGTCGGTCGTCAGGCCGCTCAGCACGGTGGCCCGGTAGCCCGCGCCGACGATCTCGCCGCCCGCGGCGAGGGACGCGCCCGCGGCGACGCTGTCGGTGACGATGCCGTGCACCCGCTCGAGCTGGCGCCGGTCGATGATCGGGCCGAGCGCGACGTCCTCGCGGGCCGGGTCGCCGACCGGCAGGGCCGCGGCCTTCGCGGCGAGCGCCGCGGTGTACTCCTCCAGCAGCGACTCGTGGACGATGTGGCGGCCGGTCGTCATGCAGATCTGGCCCTGGTGCAGATAGGAGCCGAACGCGCCGGCGGAGGCCGCCTTCGGCACGTCCGCCCCGGGGAGCACGACCAGCGCGTTGTTCCCGCCCAGCTCCAGGTGGGCCCGCTTGAGCAGGCGTCCGGCCTGCTCGCCGATCGCCCGCCCGACCGGGGTCGAGCCGGTGAAGGAGACCACCCGGACCTCGGGCGCCTCGACGACCGCCCGGCCGACCGAGCCGTCGCCCGGCAGCAGGTGCAGCACCCCGGCCGGCAGGCCCGCCTCCTCGAAGACGCGCGCGATGACGACACCACCGCTCACCGCGGTGCGCGGATCCGGCTTGAGCAGCACCGCGTTGCCCAGGGCGAGCGCCGGTGCCACCGAGCGCAGGCCCAGGATGAGCGGGAAGTTGAAGGGCGCGATGACACTGACGACACCGGCGGGGCGGCGGCGGGAGAGGGACCAGCGGGCGTCCTCGGAGGTGAGCACCTCGCCCTGCGGATGCGTCGGCAGGCCCGCGCACTCGAAGCACTCGCCCACGGCGAGATGTGCCTCGAAGGCCGCCTTGGCCCGTACGGACCCGGCCTCGCGCACCAGCCAGTCCTCGATCTCGGCGGCGTGCTCGGCCAGCAGCTTGCCCGCCCGGCGCAGTACGGCGGCCCGCCGCTGCGGGGAGGTCGCCGCCCAGTCGCGCTGCGCCTCGGCCGCGCGGACGGACGCACGCCGTACGTCCTCGGCGGTGGCCAGGCCCGCCGTCGCGAGCTGTTCGCCGGTCGCGGGTTCGACGACCGGCTGCTCGCCGGAGGCGTCCCTCCAGCCGTCGCTGAAGAACTTCTTGCCCCAGACGTCGCTGTCCAGGAGTGCCATCGCGTTTCCTCTCTTCTTCTCAGGGGTGGATCAGGACGGGGTGGTGAGCGCGGTGTCCACCTGGAGCAGCCGCGGGTGGTCCGGGCGCTCGGCGAGGGCGGCCCGTAGCTCCTCGGCGTCGCCGACGTGCCGGGCCCGGACGCCGTATCCCTCGGCGATGCGGGTGAAGTCCAGGCCGGGGATGTCCAGGCCGGGGGCGTCCGGTACCCCCAGCAGGCCGCCGAACCAGCGCAGTGCCCCGTAGGTGCCGTTGCGCAGCAGTACGACGGTCAGTGGGATGCGGTGGTGGGCGGCCGTCCACAGTGCGGTGATGCCGTAGTTGGCCGAGCCGTCCCCGATGACGCCGACCACCGGCCGGCCGGGCTGCCCCATCGCGACCCCGACCGCGCCGGGCAGCCCGAACCCGAGTCCGCCGGCCGCCGGGAAGTAGTAGGAGCCAGGCCGGCGCAGGTCCATCTGGCGCCACCAGGAGGCGTTCGTCGACGTCGACTCGACCACGTAGGCGGTGTCCTCGGGCAGCTCGTCGCGCAGCGCGGCGAAGACCTGCTCGGGGTGCAGCCGGGAACCCTCGCCGGTGGGCGGCTCGGGCGCGGGCCGGAAGGCGCCGGCGGGTGCCTCGCGGCCGTCGAGCAGCTTCAGGAGCAGGCCGATGACCGCTCCGGGGTCGGCGACCAGCGCCTCGCCCATCGGCGCCCGCGCGGCGGCGGAGGCGTCCTCGGTCACCTGGATCAGCCGGGTGCCCTCGGGCAGGTACCGGCCGGGGAGGTGCTCGTGGTAGCGGAACACCGGCGCGCCGAGCACCAGGACCAGGTCGTGGCCCTCGAACGCCTCGCAGACCGGCGCGATCCCGGCGGGCAGTACCCCGCGGAAGAGGGGGTGCCGGTTGGGGAAGGGCAGCCGGAACTGCGAGGGGGCCGCCCACACCGGGCCGCCCAGGCGCTCGGCCAGCCGGACGGCGTCGTCGAACAGGCCGGCCGAGTCGATGTCCCCGCCCAGCACCAGCGCGGGCCGCCGGGCGGAGGCGACCTGCTCGGCCAGCCGGCGGCCCTGCTCCCCGTCGGGGACGGAAGCGCGGCCGACCCGACGGTCGAGGACCGCCAGGGCGTTGTCGCCGGCGTCGGCCGCCCAGTCGTCGTAGGGGACGGACAGGTACGTCGGACGCCGCTGGAGCTGCGCCTCGAAGACGGCCTGCGCGAGGGCGCGCGGCACGTCCTGGGCGCACGCCGGCTCGGCCGCCCAGCCGACGAGCGGCCGCATCAGCGCCGGGGCGTCCACGTTGGACAGGTTGGCCTCCGGACCGACGGCCGAGCGCACCTGCTGGCCGGCGACGATCACGAGCGGGGTGCGGGAGGCCACGGCGTTCGTCAGCGCGCCCATCGCGTTCCCGGAGCCGGATGCCGCGTGCAGATTGACCAGGACGGGCCGGCCGGTCGCCTGCGCGTACCCTTCGGCCATGCCGACGACGGCGCCCTCGTGCAGGCCCAGGACGTAGCGGAAGCCGGCGGGGAGTTCGGCGAGGAAGGGCAGCTCGTTGGAGCCGGGGTTGCCGAACACGGTGGTGAGGCCCTGGCGCTCCAGGAACTCGTGGGAGAGGCGGCGTACGGAAGGCACAGACGTTCCTTTCGGAGTGACGCACGCCACGCTAGGGAAGCGCCGACATGAGCACCAATAAATCTTTTACCTTCGCGATATAGAGTCCTTCGATATGAGGACCTTCGACCTCAACCTCGCCCGCGTCTTCGTGCTGCTGTACGAGACCGGCAGCGTCACGGTCACCGCCGACACGCTCCACGTCACCCAGCCCACCGTCAGCTACAGCCTGGGCAAGCTGCGCCGGCACTTCGGCGACGAGCTGTTCCGGCGCACCGGGCGCGGACTGACGCCGACCGCCGGCGCCCGACGGCTGTACGAGCCGTTGCAGCGGGCCCTGGCCGACATCGACAGCACGGTCCGCCAGGCCGACGTCTTCGATCCGGGGGCCATGTCCGGGCGGTTCACTGTGGCCCTGTCCGACCTGGGCGAGGTGACCCTGCTGCCGCGTCTGCTGGCCGCGGCCCGCGAGCGGGCGACCGGGGTGTCCTTCACCGTGCGGCCGCTGGACGTCGACGAGGCGGAGCACCAGCTGCGTCGCGGCGACCTCGACGCGTTCGTGGCCACCCCGGTGCTGACCTCCCACCGGACCGTGCGGATCCCGCTCTTCCACGAGCGCTACGTCGGCATGGTCGCCGCCGACCACCCGCGTGTGCGGGGTGAGTCGGTCACCCTGGCCGAGCTCGCGGCCGAATCCCACGCCACCGTCTTCGGCCCCAGCGGGCACGTCGTCCCGCGTGCCGTGCTCGCCGCGCACGGGCTGCTGGACCGGGTGGTGGTGGACGCCACCCGCTTCTCGATGCTGCCGTACCTGCTGGAGCAGACCGACCTGATCGCCATCGTCCCCGAGTACGTCGGCGAGGTCTTCGCCTCCTCCCACCAACTGCGCATGGTCCGGCTCCCGTTCGACACCGAGCCGATCGAGGTGGCGCTGTACGCCCGGCACGAGTCCTCGCGCAGCCCCTCCCAGCGGTGGCTGGTGCAGTTCATGTCCGAGGTCCTGGGGGAGCGGGTGAGCCCGGCCCAACTGCCCCCATCCGCTGCGCCGTAGGCCGCGCCGCGCGCCGTGCCCGCCATCAGCGTGAGGCGCGTAGGCCAACCGGGTGCAATGCGCCGGGTGTTACTCCGTCTCAGCGACGGCTGCCTCCGCTTCGGAGGCGGCAGGCGGAAGGATGGAGGCCGGGCCCTGCGGGACACCGCGTGGACCTTCACGTATCCATCTCCTGAGAGAAAGCGTGTCACGGGCCGCATGACAGACGTCCAGCACACCACGCGGGAAACCGCCGCTCCCCGTCGTCACCTGCGGCCCGGTGCCGTGGTGGTGAAGTGGGCGACGACGACCGATCACAAGACGATCGGTTCGCTGTATCTGATCACTTCCTTCATGTTCTTCCTGATCGGCGGCATCATGGCGCTGCTGATGCGCGCCGAGCTGGCCCGGCCGGGCCTGCAACTGCTGTCGAACGAACAGTTCAACCAGATGTTCACGATGCACGGCACGATCATGCTGCTGATGTTCGCGACGCCGCTGTTCGCCGGGTTCACGAACTGGATCATGCCGCTGCAGATCGGCGCCCCGGACGTGGCCTTCCCGCGGCTGAACATGTTCGCCTACTGGCTGTACCTGTTCGGCTCGCTGATCGCGGTGGCCGGCTTCCTCACCCCGCAGGGCGCCGCCGACTTCGGCTGGTTCGCCTACGCCCCGCTGAACGACGTCATCCACACGCCGGGCCTGGGCGGGGACCTGTGGATCCTCGGCCTGGGCATGTCCGGCTTCGGTACCATCCTCGGCTCGGTCAACTTCATCACCACGATCATCTGCATGCGCGCCCCGGGCATGACCATGTTCCGCATGCCGATCTTCACCTGGAACGTGCTGCTCACCAGCGTCCTGGTGCTGCTGGCCTTCCCGGTCCTGGCGGCCGCGCTGCTCAGCCTGGAGGTGGACCGCAAGTGGGGTGCCCACGTCTTCGAGGCGGCCAACGGCGGTTCGCTGCTGTGGCAGCACCTGTTCTGGTTCTTCGGGCATCCCGAGGTATACATCATCGCGCTGCCGTTCTTCGGCATCGTCAGTGAGATCATCCCGGTCTTCTCCCGCAAGCCGATCTTCGGCTACATGGGCCTGGTCGGCGCGACGATCTCGATCGCGGGCCTGTCGGTGACAGTGTGGGCGCACCACATGTTCGTCACCGGTGGTGTGCTGCTGCCGTTCTTCGCCTTCATGACCTTCCTGATCGCGGTCCCGACCGGTGTGAAGTTCTTCAACTGGATCGGCACCATGTGGAACGGTTCGCTGTCGTTCGAGACGCCGATGCTGTGGTCGACCGGCTTCCTGGTCACCTTCCTCTTCGGTGGTCTGACCGGTGTCATCCTGGCCTCGCCGCCACTGGACTTCGAGGTCTCCGACAGCTACTTCGTGGTGGCGCACTTCCACTACGTCGTCTTCGGCACGGTGGTCTTCGCGATGTTCGCCGGCTTCCACTTCTGGTGGCCCAAGTGGACCGGCAAGATGCTCGACGAGCGCTTGGGGAAGATGACCTTCTGGACGTTGTTCGTCGGCTTCCACACCACGTTCCTGGTGCAGCACTGGCTGGGCGCGGAGGGCATGCCGCGCCGGTACGCCGACTATCTCGCCGCCGATGGCTTCACGACACTCAACGAGGTCTCCAGCATCGGGTCGTTCCTGCTGGGGCTGTCGATGCTGCCGTTCTTCTACAACGTCTGGAAGACGGCCAAGTACGGCCAGAAGGTCGAGACCGACGACCCCTGGGGCTACGGCCGCTCCCTGGAGTGGGCGACCTCCTGCCCGCCTCCGCGGCACAACTTCGTCACCCTGCCCGTGATCCGCAGCGAGTCCCCGGCCTTCGACCTGCACCACCCGGAGGTCTCGGTCACGGACAAGCGGGAGAACCTGGGCCTGCCCGGATGACCGACGCGGCAAAACGCCCGGACGGGCCCGCCGGACTGGTCGAGCAGGTCGAGGGCTATCTGCTGTGGCAGGTCCGCGTCGCCGAGGCCGAGGAGCGGGCCCGTTCCTTCACCGAGCCCATGCAGTGGCTGACCACGGCGCAGCGCGAGGAGATCGAGGAGCACTACGTCTCGGACTGCCTGCTGCGGGCCCGGGCGGACCTCCAGCGGGTCGCCGAGCGGTGCCGGGCGCTGCGCGGCGAGTACGAGGAGCGCTACCGTCAGTTGCGGACACGGTGCTTCGCGTTCGTCCTCACCGCCCTCGCGATGCTCGCCGGGGCCGCGGTCCTGGCCCTGGCCCTCGTGCGGCCCTGAGACCACGGATCCGTCCCGCCGGGCCTGCGCCCAACCGACTCGGGCCGCCCTCCTCACGGGGGCGGCCCGAACTCGTTGAGCCGGCCCACCGGGCCGGCGGCCGTGATCACCGGAGCGTCACTGCGGCGGCTGGTCCTGGCCCGGGTCCGGCCGGCCGAGCTGCTCCTTGAGCTTGTCCTGACCGGTGTCGACCTGGCTCCGGTACTTTCCCTGGGTCCGCTCGTCGACGTAGTCACCGGCTTTGTCGATGCCCTTGCCGGCCTGCTCCTCGTGACCTTTCAGCAGTCCTTTGAGCTTGTCCAGCATGCTCATCGCATACTCCTTAACGCCGTGGTTCCTCTCAGGATGGCCGACGGCGACAGGGACTGCATCCGCAAACGGAAGGGGGGATCACCTGCGGAAACGCCGGTTCCGGGTCAGCGTGCGCACACGTTCTCGGCCGGTGGCACGCCGTCGAGCAGCCGGCGGCCGTCCCGCTCGGTGATGTGCCAGGCCGTGCACACCAAGTCGCCCTGCGCGGAGCGCAGCAGCAGGAAGTCGTGGCCGTCGCGGTGCTCCACCCGGGCCTGTAGCCGGGGGGCGTGCTCTCCCAGCCGGTCCAGGTAGTCGGCGGCGTAGCCGTCGGAGACGGTGTCCTCGTCGAACAGGGTCTGGAAGCCGTCCGCGTCCCGGTCGGCGGCGGCCTTCTGGACCCTGTCGGCCAGCGCGGCCGTGCTCGGCGCGCCGGGCGGGGCTTCCGTCGCGATCGAATAGCACACAAAGCCCAGCCAGGTGCCCAGACCGACGATCAGCGCGATCACCGCGAGACGCGACTTGCTCGAACGCTTCGGGCGACCTTCCGGCACTGCTCTTCCTCCCGCCATGCCCTGTGTAGGGGACCACTCTCCCATGGTGGACGACCCGGGTGAGCACGAGGCCCGACGCACGGAAGGGTCCTAGGCTCCGGACGTGTTCCGGGCGGCTTGGTACAGGGCCTGCGTGGTGGTGAGCAGTTCGCGCCGTTCCCGCGCGGAGCCCACCATCGGCCGGGAGCCGCTGAGCGGCACCTGCGCGCTCTCCGGCAGGAACCTCACGGTCACCAGGCCGATCACGCCGGCCAGCATGAGGTAGAAGGCGGGCATCATGTCGTTGCCGGTGACGTCGACCAGGGCCGCGGTCACGAGCGGGGTGGTGCCGCCGAACGCGGCCACGGCGAAGTTGAAGCCGATGCCCATGGCCGCGTAGCGCACCGCGGTCGGGAAGAGCGCGGGCAGGGTGGCGGCGCTCGGCGCGGCGAAGCAGGCCAGCAGGGTGGACAGGATCAGTACGCCGCAGACCGGCGCCCAGGTCCCCTCCGCCTTGATCAGCAGGAACGAGGGGACGGCGAGGACGATCATCGCGGCGGCCGCGACCCCGTAGACCGGGCGGCGCCCGACGTGGTCGCTGAGCCGGCCGATGAAGGTGATCAGCAGCACGATCCACACCATGCCCAGCAGCACCAGCAGGTCGGCGGAACTGCTGGAGCGGTGCAGGGTCTCGGTCTGGTAGGTGGGCAGGTAGCCGGTGACCATGTAGTTGGTGACGTTGTAGAGCAGCACCAGGCCCATGCAGATCAGCAGGGCGCCCCAGTGGTTCTTGACGATGGCCCGCAGCTCGCTGCCCGCCGACTTCTGGGCCAGGCTCCGCTCGTGCTCGTCCAACTGCTGCTGGAAGGCGGGCGACTCCTCCAGCCGGAGCCGCATGTACAGGCCGATCACGCCGAGGGGACCGGCGATCAGGAACGGGACCCGCCAGCCCCAGGAGATCATCTGGGCGTCGGTGAGGAGCAGGTGCAGCGCGGTGACCAGGGCGGAGCCCAGCGCGTAGCCGACGAAGGTGCCGAAGTCGAGCCAGCTGGAGAGGAAACCGCGGCGGCGGTCGGGGGAGTACTCGGCGACGAAGGTGGTGGCGCCGCCGTACTCGCCGCCGGTGGAGAAGCCCTGGACCATGCGGGCGAGCAGCAGGAGGACCGGGGCGGCGATGCCGATGGTTCCGTAGCCGGGGATCAGGCCGATGGCGAACGTGCCCACCGCCATCATGATCATCGTGGTGGCGAGCACCTTCTGCCGGCCGATCCGGTCCCCGAGCGGACCGAACACCAGGCCGCCCAGCGGTCGCACCACGAACGCCGCGGCGAAGGTCGCGAAGGAGGAGATCACCTGGGCGCCCGGCGAGGCACCGGGGAAGAAGACCTTCCCGATGGTGGCGGCGAGGTAGCTGTAGACGCCGAAGTCGAACCACTCCATGCAGTTGCCCAGGGCGGAGGCGCCGACCGCACGCCTGAGCAGTGGCGGCTCGACGATCTGCACGTCCTCCTCGCGCAGCGCGCGCTTGGCGCGCCGCAGCCGGCGGGTCAGCTCCTGGCGGACCTGCCGCGGCAGCCGCGCGGCGGCCTCCCGCGGCCCGGGCGGGCCGGAGGAACCGGCCTGCCCGCCGGGTGTCACGTTCACCACCACGTCACCTTGCCCTTTTGTGCGTATGTGCGAGGTATTGGCATTCTGCGGAGAATCGGCTCCGGGTGCGTGTTGGAGCGGCTGCCCCGAACTGCGTTCTTCACGCTTGCGGCCATCGGCCCGTGATCCGGGACCGGCGCGAGCCCGAGTCGCGCCCCGCGCACGGGGGAAGATGACATCGCGAGCGGACAGCGGACGCACGAGCGACGCGGAGGAGCGTGGGTGCCATGCAGCACGAGCGAGCGGGCAAGCCGGCCGGACCCGAGGACCTGATCGACGTCGCCCGGCTGGTGACGGCGTACTACACGCTGCACCCCGACCCGGCCGAGGCGGGACAGCGCGTGGCCTTCGGAACCTCCGGGCACCGCGGATCGTCACTGGCGACCGCGTTCAACGAGGACCACATCGCCGCCACCAGCCAGGCCATCTGCGAGTACCGCGCACGGCAGGGCACCGACGGCCCCCTCTTCCTGGGCGCGGACACCCACGCCCTCTCCGAGCCCGCGCGGATCACCGCGCTGGAGGTCTTCGCCGCCAACGACGTCACCGTCCTCATCGACACGGCGGACGGCTACACCCCCACCCCGGCCGTCTCCCACGCGATCCTGGCGCACAACCGCTCCCGCACCACCGGCCTCGCCGACGGTGTCGTCGTGACCCCGTCGCACAACCCGCCCGGCGACGGCGGCTTCAAGTACAACCCGCCCAGCGGCGGCCCGGCGGGCTCGGAGGCGACCTCCTGGATCCAGGACCGGGCCAACGAGATCGTCGCGGGCGGCCTCAAGGACGTACGGCGCGTCCCGTACACGCGCGCGCTGGCCGCGCCCGGCACCGGCCGTCATGACTTCCTCGCCGCCTACGTCACCGATCTGCCGAGCGTGCTCGACCTCGACGCGATCCGGGACGCCGGCGTGCGGATCGGCGCCGACCCGCTGGGCGGAGCCTCCGTCGCCTACTGGGGCCGCATCGCCGAGCAGCACCGCCTCGACCTGACCGTCGTCAATCCGCTCACCGACCCCACCTGGCGCTTCATGACGCTGGACTGGGACGGCAAGATCCGTATGGACTGCTCCTCGCCGTACGCGATGGCCTCGCTCATCGGGCAGCGCGACCGCTTCCGGATCGCCACGGGCAACGACGCCGACGCCGACCGGCACGGCATCGTCACCCCGGACGCCGGGCTGATGAACCCCAACCACTACCTCGCCGTGGCCATCTCCTACCTCTACGCCCACCGCACCCGGTGGCCCGGCGAGGCGGGCGTGGGCAAGACACTGGTCTCCTCCGGCATGATCGACCGGGTCGCCGCCGACCTCGGCCGCCAGCTGGTCGAAGTGCCCGTGGGCTTCAAGTGGTTCGTGGACGGGCTGATCGACTCCTCGCTCGGCTTCGGCGGCGAGGAGTCCGCCGGAGCGTCGTTCCTGCGCCGGGACGGCTCGGTGTGGACCACCGACAAGGACGGCATCGTCCTGGCCCTGCTCGCCTCCGAGATCACCGCCGTCACCGACCGGACGCCGTCCCAGCACTACGCGGAACTCACCGCCCGCTTCGGCGAACCCGCCTACGCCCGCGTCGACGCGCCGGCCTCCCGCGAGGAGAAGGCCCGCCTGGCCAAGCTGTCCCCGGCCCAGGTCACCGCCGACACCCTCGCCGGGGAGCCGGTCACCGCCGTCCTCACCGAAGCGCCCGGCAACGGCGCGCCCATCGGCGGCATCAAGGTGACCACCGAGAACGCCTGGTTCGCGGCCCGCCCCTCGGGCACCGAGGACGTCTACAAGATCTACGCCGAGTCGTTCCGCGGCCCCGACCACCTCTCCCAGGTCCAGGAGGAGGCCGAACGCGTCGTCCACGCGGCACTCGGCGGTTGACGACGGCACCACGACAGCGGCGGGAGCGCGGGAGACAATCGGGATGAGTGGCCCGGCTCACATGGCATGACGAGGGCATGCCCGACACCATGGTCCTTTCACCGGCAGGCCGAAGGGATAGAGCATGTTCCGCAAGGTGCTGGTCGCCAACCGCGGCGAGATCGCGATCCGCGCGTTCCGCGCCGGCTACGAACTGGGCGCGCGAACCGTGGCCGTCTTCCCGTACGAGGACCGCAATTCGCTGCACCGGCTGAAAGCCGACGAGGCCTACCAGATCGGCCAGCCGGGGCACCCGGTCCGCGCCTACCTCTCCGTCGAGGAGATCGTCCGCGCGGCACGCCGGGCGGGCGCGGACGCCGTCTACCCCGGCTACGGGTTCCTGTCCGAGAATCCCGAACTCGCCCGCGCCTGCCAGGAGTCGGGCATCACCTTCGTCGGACCGGACGCCGGCACGCTGGAACTGACGGGGAACAAGGCCCGCGCGGTGGCGGCCGCCCGCGCCGCCGGCGTGCCGGTGCTCGGTTCCTCCGCGCCCTCCACCGACGTCGACGAACTGGTCCGCGCCGCCGAGGACATCGGCTTCCCCCTCTTCGTCAAGGCGGTCGCGGGCGGGGGAGGGCGCGGCATGCGCCGGGTGGAGGACCCCGCCGCGCTGCGCGAGTCCATCGAGGCGGCGTCCCGGGAGGCGGCGTCCGCGTTCGGCGACTCCACCGTCTTCCTGGAGAAGGCCGTCGTCGACCCCCGCCACATCGAGGTGCAGATCCTCGCCGACGGCCAGGGCGACGTCATCCACCTGTTCGAGCGCGACTGCTCGCTCCAGCGCCGCCACCAGAAGGTCATCGAGCTCGCCCCCGCACCGAACCTGGACCCCGCGCTGCGCGAGCGCATCTGCGCCGACGCGGTCCGCTTCGCCCGGGAGATCGGCTACCGCAACGCGGGCACCGTGGAGTTCCTGCTCGACCGCGACGGCAACCACGTCTTCATCGAGATGAACCCGCGCATCCAGGTCGAGCACACGGTGACCGAGGAGGTCACCGACGTCGACCTGGTCCAGGCCCAGCTCCGTATAGCCGCCGGCGAGACCCTGGCCGACCTCGGGCTCTCCCAGGACACCATCACCCTGCGCGGCGCCGCCCTGCAGTGCCGGATCACCACCGAGGACCCGGCCAACGGCTTCCGCCCGGACACCGGCCGCATCAGCGCCTACCGCTCCCCGGGCGGCTCCGGCATCCGCCTCGACGGCGGAACCACCCACGCGGGTACCGAGATCAGCGCGCACTTCGACTCGATGCTCGTCAAACTCACCTGCCGCGGACGGGACTTCAAGGCCGCGATCGGCCGGGCCCGGCGCGCCGTGGCCGAGTTCCGCATCCGCGGGGTCGCCACGAACATCCCGTTCCTCCAGGCCGTACTGGACGACCCCGACTTCCAGGCCGGGCGGGTCACGACGTCGTTCATCGAACAGCGCCCGCACCTGCTGACCGCGCGCTCCTCCGCCGACCGCGGCACCAAGCTGCTCACCTACCTCGCCGACGTCACCGTGAACAAGCCCCACGGCGAACGGCCCGAGGTGATCGACCCCGTCACCAAGCTGCCGCCGCTGCCCGCGGGCGAGCCGCCCGCCGGCTCCCGGCAGAAGCTCGTTGAACTTGGCCCGGACGGCTTCGCACGCCTCCTGCGCGAGTCGCCGACCATCGGCGTCACCGACACCACCTTCCGTGACGCGCACCAGTCGCTGCTCGCCACCCGGGTGCGCACCAAGGACCTCCTCGCCGCCGCCCCGGTCGTGGCGCGGAGCCTGCCCCAGTTGCTGTCCCTGGAGTGCTGGGGCGGCGCCACCTACGACGTCGCCCTGCGCTTCCTCGCCGAGGACCCCTGGGAGCGCCTGGCCGCCCTGCGCGAGGCGGTGCCCAACATCTGCCTCCAGATGCTGCTGCGCGGCCGCAACACTGTGGGCTACACCCCGTACCCGACCGAGGTGACCGACGCCTTCGTCCAGGAGGCCGCCGCCACCGGCATCGACATCTTCCGCGTCTTCGACGCCCTGAACGACGTCGGCCAGATGCGGCCGGCCATCGACGCCGTACGCGAGACCGGGACGGCGGTCGCCGAGGTCGCCCTGTGCTACACGGGGGACCTGTCCGACCCCTCCGAGCGCCTGTACACCCTGGACTACTACCTGCGCCTGGCCGAGCAGATCGTGGCCGCCGGAGCGCACGTCCTGGCCGTGAAGGACATGGCCGGGCTGCTGCGGGCGCCCGCCGCGGCCAGGCTCGTCTCGGCGCTGCGCCGCGAGTTCGACCTGCCGGTCCACCTGCACACCCACGACACCGCCGGCGGTCAGCTCGCCACCTACCTCGCCGCCGTCCAGGCGGGCGCCGACGCCGTGGACGGCGCGGTCGCCTCCATGGCCGGCACCACCTCCCAGCCGTCGTTGTCGGCGATCGTCGCCGCCACCGACCACTCCGACCGGCCCACCGGCCTGGACCTGAAGGCGGTCGGCGACCTGGAGCCGTACTGGGAGAGCGTCCGCAAGATCTACGCCCCGTTCGAGGCGGGACTGGCCTCGCCGACCGGACGCGTCTACCACCACGAGATCCCCGGCGGCCAGCTGTCCAACCTGCGCACCCAGGCGGTCGCGCTGGGCCTCGGCGACCGCTTCGAGGACATCGAGGCGATGTACGCCGCCGCCGACCGCATCCTGGGCCGCCTGGTCAAGGTCACCCCCTCGTCCAAGGTGGTCGGCGACCTCGCCCTGCACCTGGTCGGCGCGGGTGTGGCGCCGGAGGACTTCGAGGCGGCACCGGACCGGTTCGACATCCCCGACTCCGTGATCGGCTTCCTGCGCGGTGAGCTGGGCACCCCGCCCGGCGGCTGGCCGGAGCCGTTCCGCACCAAGGCGCTCAACGGCCGCGCGGACGCCAGGCCCGTCACCGAACTCACCGCCGAGGACCACGCCGGCCTGGAGAAGTCCCGCCGCGCCACGCTCAACCGGCTGCTCTTCCCCGGTCCGACACGGGACTTCGAGGCCCACCGCCAGGCCTACGGCGACACCAGCGTGCTGGACAGCAAGGACTTCTTCTACGGGTTGCGCCCCGCCGACGAGTACGCCGTCGACCTCGAGCCCGGCGTACGGCTCCTCATCGAGCTCCAGGCCATCGGCGAGGCGGACGAACGCGGTATGCGCACCGTGATGTCCACGCTGAACGGCCAACTGCGCCCGATCCAGGTGCGCGACGCCGCGGCGGCCTCCGACATTCCCGTGACCGAGAAGGCCGACCGGGCCAACCCCGGTCATGTGGCGGCACCGTTCGCCGGTGTGGTGACCCTCGCGGTCGCCGAGGGCGACGAGGTGGCGGCCGGTGCGACCGTCGCCACCATCGAGGCGATGAAGATGGAGGCCGCGATCACGGCCCCCAGGGCGGGCCGGGTGACCAGGCTGGCCATCAACCGCATCCAGCAGGTGGAGGGCGGCGACCTGCTCGTCGAGGTCGGCTGATCCGATCCGCCGCGGCAGGCGTGGTACGGCGCACCACCGGCCCTACCGGTGGTGCGCCGTCCGGTTCCCACGCCCCGAGCCCGAGCGGAAGGCCACCGACGGAGCCGGGCGGTGGCGGGCGTGGGTGGCTGAGTGCCATGTGCCTGGATCGGCGCTGGGTGGCTGAGTACCGGGCGTCCGGACCGGCGCCTTGTCGGCGTCGCGCGGGTGGCTGAGCCCCCGCGTGCCCGGACCAAGCGCCCGGACCGTGTACCCGGGTCCGCGTCGGTCGTTCGTCGTGCCGGGATCTTCTACGGGCCGACCGTTACCGGTCGTTTGTGCCGGAGGGTGTCCGTGTGGGCGTCCGTGTTGGGCGGCTGCGCGACGCGGGCGGACGTGGCGTGCCGTGCGGGTGAGCGGTGGTGCCGGAACGGGCGAGCCACTCCTGGTAGGCCGGCGCCTGATGGGCCGCCTCCCAGTAGGCCTCCTCCAACTCGACGTAGACATGGTCGAGTTCGGCCTCGGAGCGGGCTGCGAGCAGGAGCCGTACCCCTATCGGGTCACCCTCCAGCGGCCGGATGGCGAGGTCGGCGCGCGGGCGCGCGGTGGGCTGACTGACCGTCACCACCTCGCCGGTGGCGGCCAGGGAGTACGCGGTGAGGTAGTCGCCGTGCAGCATGTCGGCGTCGAGCCCCGCCTCGCGCAGCACGCGGCACAGGGCGTCCCATTCCCCGTCCACCGTGGAGTCCACCATCCAGCGGTCGCCCGCGAGGTCGGCGAGCCGAACCTCGGGCAGCGCGGCGGCCGGATGGTCGGCGGCGAGGGAGACGAACTGCGGTTCGCGCTCGACCAGTACGCGCAGACAGAGCCCGGGCGGGAAGCGCAGCGGGCTGCCCTCGACCTCGTGCACGAAGGCCATGTCCAGCCGCCCCACGGCGACCAGGCGCAGCAGGCAGTTCGCGGAGGCGTCCATCTGGAGGGTGGGTTCGGTCCGGGGCACGCGGGTGCGCAGCCGGCGTAGCCAGCCCGGAAGCGCCCGGCTCGCGGTGGCGCCGATACGCAGCCGCGTGCCGCCGGCGGCCCGGGCCGCGGCCGCCCGCGCCTCGGTGACGATGGCGGCGAGTTCGGCGACGAGGGGTCTGGCCCGGCTCAGTACCGCGTGTCCCAGCGGTGTGGGCCGGCAGCCCGCACGGGTGCGCAGGAAGAGCTGGCCGCCGAGCGCGTGCTCGATGCGGCGCAGCTGGGTGCTCAACGAAGGCTGCGCCATGCCGAGTTGCCGTGCGGCCTGGTGCAGACTGCCGTGGTCGGCGATGGCGCACAGCACACGCAGGTGCCTCACCTCGAGCTCCATGGGAGGGAGCGTAGGGGCGCGTGTGGCGCCGCACCAGACGTTCAAATCCCAACGGAACCAGCGGAATCGTACGAGTCGGCCCCGATAGCTCGGCGCTATCCCCGGTTGCCATCATCCGCAGGCCCGTTGGTGTGCCCAAAACTCCTGCGTGACCGATCGTTCACCACCCCACACGAACGAGTAGGAGCCCCCCACATGAAGGCGTCCCGCACGACCTCCACGTCCGCGAAGACCTCCAGGAGGCTGCTGGCCCTCGCGCTCGGCCTCGGTCTGGCCTCCGCCGCCCTGGGCACCGCGAGCCCGGCGAGCGCCCGGACCGACGACTCCGCGCCGTCCGCCTCCGCCGCCGCGTACGCCCAGTACGCCGGTTCGGCGGAGAGCGCCGCCAACAACAAGGCGTTCTTCGACGCCGTGCTGAAGTCGGTCGCCGAGAAGCAGGCCGCCCATCCGACCCTCCAGGCGGTGACCGTCTACTACAACGCGTCCCAGGCACCGAGCTTCGCCTCGCAGATATCCAACTCGACTTCCATCTGGAACAGTTCGGTGTCCAACGTCAAGCTCCAGGCGACCTCGGGCAGCGCCGACTTCGCGTACTACGAGGGCAACGACTCGCGGGGCTCCTACGCCTCCACGAACGGCCACGGCAAGGGCTACATCTTCCTCGACTACGCGCAGAACCGGCAGTACGACTCGATCCGCGTCACCGCCCACGAGACCGGCCATGTGCTGGGCCTGCCGGACCACTACAGCGGCCCGTGCAGCGAGCTGATGTCGGGCGGCGGTCCCGGCACGTCCTGCACCAACCGCTACCCGGACGCCAACGAGCGCGCCCGCGTCAACCAGTTGTGGGCCAACGGCCTCGCGAAGGCCCTGAAGGAGCTGGCCAAGACGAACTGACGTCCCGCCCCCCCCACTGGTGCGGGCCGCCCACCCCACAGGGCGGCCCGCATCGCGGGATCAGGCCGCCGCCCTGTTCCGGCGGGCCGCCATCACCGCGTAGACGAGGACGCCCGCGAACAGGAACAGCGCGCCCTGGTACACCGCCGCGTACCCGGCGCCCGCGACGAGCCACAGTGAGAAGGCGGCCGCGCCTCCCGCTACCACGGCGTCGCGCACCAGCCGTGCCCGGTCGACCCGTTCGCGCCGCCCCGAGACGAGGTGGAAGATCTGCGCGGCGGCGGCCAGCAGGTACGGCACGGTCGCGGTGAACCTGGTGACGAGGACCAGGGCCTCGAAGACCGTGGCCTCCTGGCCGGTCGCTGCATGCGACTGGTCGTTTCAGACGAGCGCCGGTGTGGGAGCGGGCAGGTAGGGGGTGATGTTGCGCCAGGCGCGCTCGATGTATTCCTCCTTCTCGCCGACCGGGGCGACATAGTGCAGCGCGCTTTCGGCGGCATCGTTGCCCTCGAGGCGGGCGATGATCCATGCGGCGAGGTAGTGCGAGGCCAGGCAGCCGCCGGCAGTGGCGATGTTGTCCTTGGCGTAGAAGGGCTGGTTGAGCACCTCGACGCCGGCGGCGATGACCCAGGGCTTGGTGATCAGGTCGGTGCAGGCGGGGATGTCGTTGAGCAGGCCGAGCTTGGCCAACACGAGCGCGCCGGAGCACTGTGCCGCGATGAGTTGGCGCGAGGGGTCCAGGCCGCGCAGGATGTTCATGATCGCCTGGTCTTCGACGACCTCGCGGGTAGCGATGCCACTGCCGACGATGACGGCGTCAGCGGCGCACGCCTCCTCAAGAGTGGATTTCTGTTCGATGATCACCCCGTTCATCGACGTCACCTTGGGGCTGGGGGAGGCGATGGTGACGCGCCAGTCGTCGGTCTTGATGCGGTTGAGCACACCGAGCGCGATCAGGGAGTCGAGCTCGTTGTAGCCCTCGAAGGTGAGGATGGCGATGTGCACGGCGGCTGTCCTTCCGGATGCGTGGGTCTTGACGGTAAGGACCCGCGAACAGGACAGTCAAAGAATTGTCATGGATACAATTCGGTGCATGGCAGCCCCGCGGTACAAAGCGCTGGTCGACGCGCTCGCATCCGACATCCGGACCGGGCGGCTCGCCGCAGGCGTGCGGCTGCCGACACACCGCGGTCTCGCCGCTCGCGAGGGCATCGCCGTGGTGACCGCGACCCGGGTGTACGCCGAGCTGGAAGCGATGGGCCTGGTGAGCCGGGAACAGGGCCGCGGCACGTTCGTGCGTGACATCGCGGTTCCCGCCGGTCACGGCATCGATCAGCAGGTCGTCGCCACGGATGCGGTCGACCTCAACTTCAACTACCCGTCGCTGCCCGGCCAAGCCGGTCTCCTGCGGCAGGCCTTGCGAGAGGTGGCCACCTCTGGTGATCTCGACTCGCTGCTGTGCTACCAACCACATCGAGGGCGTCCCCAGGACAGAGCTTCGATCGCACGGCACTTGAGGCGCCGAGGAATCACCCCTGACGCAGATCAGATCCTCATTGTCAACGGGGCTCAGCATGGCCTGGCCATCACCGTCATGGCCGCGCTCAACGCCGGCGACGTCGTCGCGGTCGACGCACTCACCTACCCGGGTTTCAAGGTGCTCGCGCATGCCTTTCATCTAGACCTGGAGCCCATACCCACAACCACCGACGGGCCGGATCTCGATGCCTTCGAGAAGCTGTGCGCGACCCGCCCTGTGCGCGCGATCTACACCATGCCAACCTTGCACAACCCTCTGGGGTGGGTCATGCCGGCAACCGAGCGCACCCGCCTGATCGAGATCGCTCGGCAGCACGGTCCGCTCATCATCGAAGACGCCTCATACGCCTACCTGGTCGAGGACCCTCCACCGCCTCTGGCTGCAACGGCGCCGGACATCACCGTCTACGTCTCGGGACTGTCCAAGAGCGTCGCCACCGGCCTCCGGGTCGGCTTCGTCGTCGCCCCGCCGTCCACGGTGCCGTCGCTCGAACGCGCGATTCGGGCGACTACCTGGAACACCCCGGCCCTCACCGCCGCGATCGCCTGCCGCTGGCTCGAGGACGGCACGGTGAACCACTTGGAAGCGCAGAAACGAGCCGACGCCAAGGCTCGCCAAGTACTCGCCAGACAGGAGCTGGCAGGCCTACCACTCATCAGCCACCCCTCGTCCTACTTCACATGGCTGCCGTTGCCCGACGACGCACGCGCCGATCGGCTGACCGCCACCCTCGCGCGTCAGCACATCTCGGTGACCACGGCGGAGCCCTTCACCACCTCGATGCACACACCACAGGCGCTCCGCCTCGCTCTGGGCTCGACCGATCTGGACCGTCTCCAGTCGACGCTGCGCACAGTGCGACGAGTCGCTATCGAGGACGCCTACGCCTGAACCCCACTCGACCCGCCGATTTCTGTCCGCACCGACGTCTGCTTGAGCCTTTTCCAACCTCAGCTTGAGCAGGTCACGTGGCGGGACGGCTGGCCGGAGAGTACGACGCTGCCTCGCTGAGCTCTGCTGTCGGCGGCCAGTGCTTGACTCGCGGGTATGGACGACGAACAGCTTCTGACCGCCGTGGCCGAGATCCTGTGGCCGGATCTCCGTGACCTAGCCTGCCGTGAGCACGGGCATGCGCCAGGTCATGTCTGCCTTCCCGTCTCCGCTCGTGCCGACCTGGGCAACCTCGTCGAGACGCTTTCTGGCCGGTATGGCGAGCCATCCGCCGGCGCCGACAGACTGCCGCCACTGCCCTTGTCGGGGCAGGTCGACTGGAGGTATGCCTGGCCGTTCAGTAACCGGTGGGTCGCCTTCGGCCGGACCGGTCAAGGCGAGGGTGCCGGACCCGCGCTGATGATCGCCCTGCGCAGCGCGCCGGTCGCGGAGCAGTTGCCCGCGGAGGCCTCCTGGCTGGAAAGGCTCGTCGCCGTGACCGGTTGGGTGCCGAGGACTGCGGGCCAGATCGACTGGGCGGCAGTCGAGTTCCGGCTGGGAACGCCCCTGCCGAGCGACTACAAGGCGCTCGTCGAGGCCTTCGGCGATGGCATGTTCGATGGCTTCCACTGCGTGTTCATGCCGGACGACCTGATCAAGAGCGCCGAGTCGGCGGCGAGGCTGGGCCAGGCGCCCTGGGAGCCGCATCCGCCGTCCCCGGCCCCGGGCGGGCTGGTGCCCTGGATGAGCAACGAGCACGAGCAGTGGTTCCACTGGATCACTGAGGGCCCCGACCCCGACCGGTGGCCCGTCTACGTCACCGGAGCCGAACCGGAGGCAGGGCATCGGTTCGACTGCACGGCCACGGACTACCTGTTCCGTCACCTCACCGACCCGCAGCACCCGATCCCGATGCCGGTGGACTTCCGCGCGCACTGGTTCATGGACTGCTCCGGGAACGTGGAGTTGGACGCGGCGATGGAATAACGCACGCAGCACCGCTCTTGGTTGAAGGCCGATTCGGTCGGCGGCGCGATCCGGGGTGCGGCCCGGGGCCGCGTCCTCGGGCTGCCAAGTGTGTCGGAGGTGTACCGCGAACTGCTGCGAGGGCTAGCTGCCGGAGCCGGAGCCGGAGCCGGAGGCCGAGCCGGGCCAGGTCCTCGATCTGATGGCTGCACTGAACGCGTCTGTGCAGAGGGCGAAGGCCCCTCGCGGGGAAGGCGAGACCGACGTGCACGAGATGCCCGCGCCGAAGAAGAAGGCCGCGAAGAAGCAGCCGGCCAAAAAGACAGCAGGGAAGAAGACCGCGGCGAAGAAGCCGGCCCGCAAGCCGCGCAGCGCTAGGGTGGTCGAACGGCAGGGCGCGGATTGCGTAGCTGATCCTCGACGTCCTCAACGCTCCCCAGGGCTTGTCCGTCTGCCGGGGTCTTTTCGCTGATCGTCGTCTTTGTGCGCGGCCCGGTGCTGGTTGCCGCGGCCCTCGCCCGCTTCACCACCAAGATCAGCCGAAAGGTGCTGGACAGCGTCTCACTCGCAGGCGTCGCCGCTCTCCGCGTGGCCAGCCTGTACGCGGAGCTGTGGGGCATCGCTACCCTCGCCGCCGCCATGGCCCGGGTGATGGATCTGATCGAGGTACCGCGGCGGTAGCGACGACAACGCAGACACACGACGAGGCCCCCGGCCGAACTCCTCGGCGGGGGCCTCGCGCCGCACAACCCGATGTCAGGTCAGTGCCGACTGACCTTGGTGATACGGCACTTCAGCCCATCGGGTGCCTTGGTGAGACCTCCAGCCTTCTCGTTGGCCTCCTGGCCCGCCGCCAGGTTGTTCACCATCGCCACGCCCTCGCTGGAGCGCGTGCCGGAGCCGTCGACGAACTCGACCCGCACCATGTATGAGCGGCTACGCGAGTCGTGATTCTCGATGGTCAGCTCGGCCTGCGGGAAGCCGGCGAGATTGTCGGTAGACGAACACTTCGTGATCTTGACGTCGTCCTCGGGCTTGTGCACCCCGGCCGGCTTCGACTCCGCGGCCGGCTTCGACTCTGCCTTGGTGTCGCCACTGCCCCCCGAGCTGGTGCCGGTGCTGGTGCAGCCCGTCAGTACAGCCGCAGCAGCGGCCACCGCCGCCAGCCAGATACGCGTACGCATGTTGTGAGTGCCTCCCCCTGATGAACCTACGGACCGCAGAACGTAGCGGCCCGAACCCGGTCGGTAAACGCCGAACCCGGCGGTAAGCACCCCAACGAGGCAGCCGTCGGCAGCCTGACCGACGCTTGATCAAAATGCGCCGGGCCGGAAACCCGTCGCCGCTACTCCAGGAAGCCGAGCAACGTGTCCGGACGGCACTGTGCGCACGCCGTTACCTGCTGCCGCGGCCTCTAGCCGAATTCGCCGTCACGCACGCCCCGTTGGAACGCCGCCCACTCCTCTGCGGTGAATCGCAGCGGCGGCAGTTCCCTGTTGTTTGAATCGCGAACCGCAACCGCTCCGTCGCCGAGGTCTGCGACCTCCACACACGTCTTTGTCCACCTGTTGGTGTAGCTGCTCCTGACCCAGTGCACATCAGTCAGGTCCATTGCGTACAGCTCAACCTTTGCTGCGTCCACCATTGGATCTCCTGTTGATATCGAATCGGACGTTCTCTTTTCAGCATCACCCTGATGGTCCAGATGTGCACCGGAAACGGCAGCAACCCGACAAAACGCCGCCAGCCCGCGCGCCCCCGATCGCCCCGCTGCTACGGTCGCCCGGCCCACAGCGGCCCGGCACCCCGCCCGCCGGTGCCAGGCCGCGCCGGCAACGGCATGGACATCGACGAGGACCAGGCCCCGGCCGAGGACGTCGCCCCGGAGCCCGCCGGTCAGCCTGACCGAGTTGGGCGAGGCGATCCTGGCCGGCTGACCGCCAGCCGCCATCGGCGCCCACCCGGCCACCCTCGCCGGTCTGTCCGGCGTGGGGGACATGGTGGGCCACCTGCACCTCCCCGCTCTCCCGGAACCGCACCTTCGGCGCCCACCTCGGACAAGGCATGACCGTCGACGAGGCCGCCGCTGCCACGCGGCAGACCACCGAGGGCGTCAAGAGCGCCGAGGCAATCCTCGCCCTCGCCCGCGCCCATGACGTCGAGATGCCGATCGCCGGAGTGATCTCCGCACTGCTCCACGACAAGGTCACCCTCGACGAGGCCGCGGCCGCGCTTTCGGGCATCCTGGCGGCCGACGCGGGCTCGTGGAGCCGGGGAGCGGGTACGGGCTGGTCAGGGCCCTACGCGTCGCGGTTTCCACGCGGTGTTCCCGCGGGAACACGGTGGCGGCCTGAGGCGGGCCGGGACGGGCTGATGCGGGTTGAAGCGTGGAAGTTTGCGCAGGTCGGAGGGAAACCGCCGGTCAGGACGCATGCGAGGGGCCCTCTGCGGCCCTGTTCCGGCGGGCGGCCATGACCGCGTAGACGAGGACGCCCGCGAACAGGAACAGCACGCCCTGGTAGACCGCCGCGTACCCGGCGCCCGCGACGAGCCACAGTGAGAAGGCGGCCGCGCCGCCCGCGACCACGGCGTCGCGCACCAGCCGTGCCCGGTTGACCCGTTCGCGCCGCCCCGAGACGAGGTGGAAGATCTGCGCGGCGGCGGCCAGCAGGTACGGCACGGTCGCGGTGAACGTGGTGACGAGGACCAGGACCTCGAAGACCTCGGCCGAACCCGAAGTGTAGTTGTAGACGGTGAGCAGCGAGGCGAGGACGACGGTGACGGCGACGCCGAAGGTCGGGACGCCGCGCCGCCGGCGCGCGAACGCGGCGGGGAACAGGCCGTCCCGGGCCGCGGCGTACGGGGTCTGCGCGCTCAGCAGGGTCCAGCCGTTGAGGCAGCCGGTCATCGACACCAGCGCGGCGAGCGCGACGGCCCATCCGCCCCAGGAGCCGCCGAACATGGCGTTCACGGCGTCCGAGAAGGGCGCGGTGGACTTCACCAGGCGATCGTGCGCCACCGTGCCGAACACCGAGAGCGTGCCCAGCAGATAGACGAGCGCCGCGCCCGTGGTGCCGATGACGGTGGCCCGTCCCACGTTGCGCCGGGCGTCCTTGACCTCGCCCGCGCTGACGGCCGCGGACTCCACGCCGAGGTAGGAGAAGAGCAGGATCGCGGCGGCGGCGGACACCGCGCCGATCGTGCTGCCGCCGCCCTCGTGGAACGGTCCGAGGTTGCGCGGGTCGAAGAAGAACAGCCCGCCGACGGCGACGAGCAGTAGCGGCACGAACTTCAGCACGGTGGCGACGAACTGTACGGCGCCCACGTACCGGGTGCCCGCGAAGTTGGCGAGCGCGGGCAGCCACTGGAGGGCGAGCGCGGCCAGACACGCCGTCCAGCGGTGGCCGCCCACCGGGACCAGCACGTCGAGGTAGCCGACGGCGGCGACGGCGAGTGCCGCGTTCGACACCCAGGTGGTGATCCAGTACGCCCACGCGGCGAGGAAGCCGGCGAAGTCGCCGAAGGCCTCGCGGGCGTAGACGTAGGGTCCGCCGGTGCGCGGGTTCCGCTCCGCGAGGCGGCCGAAGACCAGCGCCAGGGCGATGGCGCCGAGGGTCAGGACACCGAAGGCGACCAGGCTGACCGTGCCGTACGGGGCTACGGAGGCCGGGAGCAGGAAGATTCCGCCGCCGATGATGTTGCCCATGACCAGGGCGGTGGCGACGGGCAGCCCGAAGCGCCGGGCGTGCCGGCCGGAGTTTTCGGTGGGGTCTTCGGCGGGAGTGTGGTCCGCGGGGGTCTCCCGCGGTGCCGGAGCCGACGGGACGGTTCCGGTGACGTGCATGGGGTGGTGCGCCTCTCTTCGAACTGATGCCCGGGATTGCCGGGACGGACCCCATGGTCGGTCATGGCCTGACACGACACCAAATCACACACTTTTATCCCGTATGGCGCCGCCCGGTACCGCAAAAGATGCCCCTTCGTGTACCCCGAGCCGCGAATCGTCCTGTGCTGCTCCTGTCTCCCGGCGCGGTCGCGGAACCCGGGTACGGTCCAGCGCCGTCCCAATGGACCGTCGCCACTGGCCACGGAGGCGCAACAGAGACGCGGCTCCGGCCGACCTGGCGGGCAGTCGCTTCCGCAACTGGTGATCCGGAGCACAGCGGGGTGTTGCAGCGTGACGACCTGGCCGCGCGGGACGCGCGGGCCATGGTGGGCATGGTGCTCGTCGTCTGGCACCTCGACCGGCTCCGGGAGGACGCCACCCTGGTGGCGACGGAGCTGGCGGCCAACGCTGCTCGGCACGCCCCTGGGGCGGTCGTCCGGCTCACCGTGACGCGGACGGGCTCGGAGTCGGGTGCGTGTGGCGGTCACGGACAAGAGCAGGGACCTTCCCCAGCTCCGGGAGGGGGAGCCGCTCGCGGAGTCAGGGCGGGGCCTGCGGCTGGTCGACGCCATGTCGACCCGGTGGGGGGCATCCCGTTGAACTGGGGCAAGCAAGTGTGGGCGGAGGTGGGGAGCGCGTGACGACCGTGCCTGACCGCCTACGGGTACGCGGGGCGCTGCCCGAGACCAGGGACCCTTTCCCGATGCTGCCGCCCGCTCCGCCCGGGATCTTGCCGTACATCACGGGCTACAGCCGGGAGCAGAACATCACGCCACGACTCACCCACCACCCGAGCGGGGAAGGGCTGGTGTTCGTCGACGAGACGCCGCACGACCGAGACAGCTTCCGCGTGCTAGCGACGTCCGCCTATGGGCCTCGCGGCGCGGGACGATAGAGCGTGAGACCAGACTGCTGCCGTCGTTCCTGGACTGCTTGGCGGATCCCCGGGGAACCCACCGGCCCCTCCATCCGACTGCTGTGACGAGGAAGCAGGGAGGTGGCATGGAGGGTCTGGACGTCCGGATGTCCGACGTCGTGTGCCGGCACGGCCGGGTTGAGGCGGTGCGCGAGGTGTACCTCGACGTCGCGGTGGGGCAGCGGGTGGCGCTGACCGGTACCAACGGGTCGGGCAAGACGACGCTGCTGCGTGCGGTTCTTGGCCTGCACCGGAACTTCGCGGGTCGGATCCTGGTGGGCGGGCGGGACACCAGGAGCGCGGCCGAGTGGGCGTGGCGGCGCCGGGCGTGCGCGTGGATCCCGCAGAAGCCGGCGACCGGCCGGTTTCCGCTGCTGGGCCGGGAACTGCTGGCGAGCAGCGCTTCTGGCGCCGAGGCGGCCGAGGCGGCGGACAAGCTCGGCGTCGGGCATCTCGCCGACCGGCCGCTGCACACGCTGTCCGGAGGCCAGCTCCAGCGCATGTACCTGGCGCGGGCGGTGGGTTGCGTCGCCGCGGGCGCGGGGGTGCTGCTCGCCGACGAGCCCACCGCCGCGCTCGACTTCTCCGGCCAGGAGGAGGCGGCCGACGTCCTGCTGTCCCTGCCGGTGACCGTCGTGGTCGTCACGCACGACCGGGCCCTCGCCGACCGCTGCGACCGGGTGCTGGAGATGGCCGCGGGCAGCTTGCGGGAGGTCCGGTGAGCACGCTGGCCGCGGCCGACGTCGGTCAGCTGCTTCAGCTCGTGCCCGTCCAGCGGGCGGGCGTCGCCCTGCTGGTGGCGGCACTCGGGCTGCCTGTGATCGGGGTCGTCATCGTGGGTCTCGACATCATGCCGGTGCGGTTCGCGATGATGCATGTAGCGCTGCTGGGTATCGCGGTCGGTCTGCTGACCGGACTCGATCCGATGCTGTGCGCGCTGGTGGCGTGCGCGCTCGCCGGGGCCGGGGTCGCGCCGCTGGCCCGCACCCCGGACGGATTGTCCGGCGCGATGGGCCTGCTGATGAGCCTGGCGATCGCGGCCGCGCTGCTCGTGCTCGCCGTCTCGGGCGTCAACGCGGCGGGCGCCTTCGCGCTGCTGTGGGGGTCCATCCTTTCGGTCGGCACCGCGGACCTGTGGCTGCTGGCCGCCCTGGCTGTTGTCGTGCCGGGCCTGTTCTGGTGGCGCAGGAGGGACATCGCGCTTCTCCTGTACGACCGTGAGCTCGCCTTGTCCTCGGGCGTACGCGTCGAGCGGCTCACGCTCCTGCTGCTGGTCCTGGTCGCGGTGTCGGTCGCCGGGGCCATCAAGCTCACCGGCGCCCTGCTCGTCGACGCGCTCACCCTTCTGCCGGCGCTGGCCGCACGGCGGTTGGGCCGTTCCTTGTTGTCCATCACCGTCTGGGCGGTCGGTATCGGTGTCGTCGTGAACCTGACCGGGTTCCTCGTCGCGCTCCGCTTCGACTGGCCGCCCGGTCCCGTCCTCGTCCTCACCGCCGGCGTGGTCGTCCTCGCCGTGCATCTCGTCCCCGAACGGAGAATCAGCTCATGGCGCGCACCCGCGACCGCATCACTACCGTCCTCGCACTGACCTTGAGCACGGCGCTCACACTTACGGCCACCGGTTGCGGCAGCGAGAACACCTCCTCGCCCTCCTCGTCCGGTGCGAAGCCCGTGGGAAAGAACGAGGACGCCCCGGTCGTCGTCGCCACCACCAGCTGGGAGGGCGCCTTCGCCAAGGCCGCGGGAGCGAAGGACGTCAAGGTCATCGTGCCCGAGTCGGTGCAGCACGCGCCGGACTACGACCCGAAGCCGTCCGACCTGGCGGCCGTGGCGGGCGCCGACTTCGTGCTGTACGCGCCCTTCGAGCCGTACGCCGCGAAGTTCAAGGAGGCTGCCGGATCCGACGCCAAGCTGGTCGAGGTCAACCTCGACAACGACGCCGACAAGGTCAAGGCCGAGGTGACCCGACTGGGCAAGATGTTCGGCACCCAGGACGCCGCCGACAAGTGGATCAAGTCTTTCGACACCGAGTACGCCACGTTGCAGAACGACCTGAAGGCCGCCTGGCCGGACGGCAAGGCGCCGACCGCCGTCGCCCAGGTGTTCGCGACGTGGTCGGCGAAGATGGCGGGCGCGGACCTGGTCGGTATGTACGGTCCTGAGGCGGTGACGGCCAAGCAACTGTCCGACCTCTCGAAGAAGAAGCCGCAACTGGTCCTGGACAACGTGCACATGACGACCGGCAAGGTTCTTCCCGACTCGGGTGCGCGCCAGGTGGAGATCGTCAACTATCCGGCCAGGGACCTGGATCTGCTCGCCGTGTACAAGAACGCGGCGACGGAGGTGGAGAAGGCGATGGCCGCCTCCTGAAGCTGTAGGAGTGGCAAGCACGCGTGGGAAGGGTCGCCCGGGGTGTTCCTGGGCGGCCCTTCCGCTGTCCAGTCGGTCAGCCTGCCGATGCCAGAGGCTGCTGCTCCTCTGCCTGTGCCGTGCACCGTTCCCGCAGCGCTGCCCGGTCCGGCTTGCCCGCCGGCGTCAGCGGCAACTCGTCAAGGACCAGGAGTCGTTCGGGGTGCTTGCGCAGCTCCAGGCCACGGGTGTCGAGGTGGGCGCACAGCTCTTCCAGCGTGGGTGGCTCGCCGTCCCGGGGGACGACGCAGGCCGCGAGCCGCTCGCCCATGAGCGGGTCGCGCACCCCTACGCACACCACGTCCCGAACACCAGGATGCGTGCCGAGCTCGATCTCCACTTCCGCAGGGCTGATATTGGCTCCGCCCCGGATCACCACGTCCTTCAGTCGCCCGACGATCCTGAGCGTCCCGTCCTCGTCGATGAGCCCCAGGTCCCCGGTTCGCACCCAGCCGTCCGCCGTGCGGTAGCGGGAGTCGAGGTCGGGCGCGGCGACGTAGCACAGCGGGGTCATCGGACCGCGGGCGACGATCTCGCCGACCGTGCTGTGGGGCACCTCCTGCAGTTCGGGGGTGCCGGGGAGAGCGATGCGTATGTCGGCTACCCGTGGATCGGGGTGCCCTGCGGCAATGCCCGGTTGCCCGCTATCGTGGCGGGAGTCGTCCGACAGCCCCGTATGGCAGTTGACGCCGTCCGCCGAGCCGTAGAGGTTCACGACCGGGCAGCCGAAGGCCTTGCGTGCCTCCGCCGCCGTGGCTTCGTCCAGCGGTGAGCCTCCGACGATCACGGCCGTGGGTGGGGTGAACTTCTGGTGGCTGCCTTCCGCCATGCGGTCCAGCATCATCCGGATCATGGTCGGCACGCCCAGGACATGGGTCGGCTCGTGCTCGGCGAGGGCCTCCAGCGCCGCCTCGGGGGTGAATTGGTCGAGCAGGACCAGGGTTCCGCCGTGCCGGGCGAGGGTGACGGCGGTGCCGTTGCTGCCGAAGGCGGAGGCCAGGGGTACGAGGAACAAGCACCGTGGTGGGCGCCCGTCCGGAATGAGGGAGCCGAGGAAGTTGCCGCGCCCGCCGGCCAGCGCGTTGTGCGAGTAGGCCACCATCTTCGGCTCGGCCTCGGAACCGGATGACACCAGGATGCGTGCGGCGGAGTCGGGGTCGGGGCGCGCCGGGACCAAAGTCTTCGGGTCGGTGCGCAGCAACTCCGAGAGTGCGGTGGTCCCTTCGGGGGCGGCCCCCGCGGCGATCACCGTCCGCAGCGCGGGCAACTCATCGGCCACCGCCAGCAGGTCGGCCGCGTGGTGGTTGCCCCGGTACTCGGCCACCGCGATCACCGCGACCGCCTCCGATCTACGCAGCAGTGAGGCCCCCTCGCGCCCGCCACGCCCGACGGGGAAGGGCAGCGCGACCGCGCCCAAGGCGGCCAGCGCCAAGTCGACGATGACTGCGTTGCGTCCGTTGGGAAGCTGGACGCCGACGACATCGCCGGTGCGTATACCGAGGCCGGCGAGCCCGGCGGCGAGACATCGGACCTTGCGGTCCAGCGCGGTGTAACAGAGTTTGCCTTTGGCGTCGAGGATGGCCGTGCGGTGCGGATCGGAGATCTGGTGGGCGCGGTAGAGGCTGTAGAGGTCCAGGTCGGGGCAGGTTCCGTCCACGGCCCAGGTACGGCGCAGTTCGGCGGGCAGCAGGTCGTGCAGGGCGACGGTCATGCGAACCTCCAGGGGGCGGGAACGGCGGGGGCGCCGTGTGCGTCGAGGCTGATCGAGCCGGAGGAGAGCAGGCCGGCGAGGTCGGTGACGACCGGGACGGCGGACAGACCACACCCGCGCAGCCGCTTCAGCGCCGCCGCCGTGGACAGGTCGTGGACGTCGCAGGGGATCGCGGAGCGGTCCGGCAGGGCGATCCAGCCGTCGGCCGTGGGCAGAGGCCGACGGAACCCCGCCGGCCGACGCGGATCGAGACCCTGCGCGGCACGCGCCCGAGCGGCTGAGGTGAGTACGTCGGCGGCCCCCAGCAGGGACGAGTCCACCCGCACACCGGCTCCCGTGCGCTGCCGCAGCAGCAGCCCAGCGAGGACGGCCTCGGCACCGATGAGCCCGCCGAGCACGTCGAGCAGGGTCATCAGGGAGGGCGCGGGCGGCTCGTCGGCGGGTCGTGCGGCCTCGCCGACCCCGGTTCGGGCTTGCACCATGAAGTCGGTGCCCATGGGGGCGTCCGGCAGCCGGCCGGCCCAGCCGCTGGTGTAGGCGTAGACGAGCGTGGGATTGGCGGCGGACAGGTGCTCGTGGTCCAGGCCGAGCTCGGCAGCCTTCCCCGGCGCCCAGTTGTGCAGGAAGACATCGGCCTCCGCCGCCATCGTGCGCAGCCGCTCCTGGTCCGACGGTGACTTGATGTCCACCTCGACGGCCTTCTTGCCACGGTTGAGCGCGAGCCAGCGTGCCGAGATCCCCGAGCAGGCGGGCGGCATGCCGCGCAGCGGATCCCCGCCGGGCGGCTCGATCCGCACTACCTCCGCGCCGAGCAGGCCCAGCAGATGCGCGGTGAGCGGTGCCTGGATCCGGCGGCCGGCCTCCAGGACGGTCAGGCCTGCCAGAGGAGCGTCGGGCCCTCCCGCCGCCCGGCCGGAGTACGACGCGTCGTGCGGGGTCAGTTCCCACGGCGGGGCCCCGTCGTACTCGGCGGCCCGCTCGGCGAGCGAACGCAGCGGGCACACCTCGGCACCGGAGGAACGGGCCGCCTCCCGGATCAGCTTCCAGGCAGCGGCCCGGGCGGCGTCGTGCAGTGGCTGAGGAAGGGTCGCGCAGGCCGTGGCGTACCGGAACTGGAAGGGCCGCCAGCCGCGTCGTACCGCGTCCCCGGGAGCATCCAGGGCACGCCAGAAGGCGGCCCACGTGCCCGGGTCGAGCGTCTCCAGTTCGAAGACGATCCCGTCGGCGGAGGTGAACGGCGGCCCACCCGGGGCGACTTCGGCGGCCTCACCCTCCTCCGCGCCTGCCGCGGCCAGGTACTGCGAGACGGCGAGCAACCCGGCCCGTTCGGCGGTGACCTCCGCACCCGTGACCTGTCCGCCGCGAGTCTGGGCGAGGAGCCCGGCCAGCAGAGCCTGCACAGTGAGGACGCCAGTGGCGGTGGCGGCATAGTCGACGGCCAGGCTGCGCGGGGTGCCGTCGCGCCGGCCGTGTACGGCCATGATGCCGGTGGCCGCCTGCACGGTTGCCTCGTCGACGACTCCGTGGCCCCACCTCGCGTGGGCGGTGATCCCGCTGAACCCTGGTCCGGAAAGCCTGATCCGGCCGCCAGTGTGTCCGTCCCCCTCCGCCCCGAGCAGCCGCAGGTGCTCGGCGACGAGTCCGTCCGCCGGTCCCGGCGGACCCGAGGCGCTCAGGCTCAGCCCGTCGAGCGGCCGGGCCGTCGAGTGCGCGGTGGCCGTTGTGGCTGGTGATGTCATGCCTCTCCTTTCCTGACGCGCGGGAACCCGGGAGCGGCCGCCCCCGACCAGTTCCATGAAGAGGTGGTCGGCCCGGCAGGGGCCAGAGTTCCCGAAGGGGTGGGGGAGACGTGCTGGACGTCACGCTCGGCGACCCGCAATGTCCGCCGGAAATCATGGAGTTGAGGGATCGAGTAGCGGACTTCGTCCGCACGCGGGTCGTGCCCTGCGAGCCGATCCTGGACGGCGGCGGCCCCGCCGCGGCGGCCGCGTTGCGCCAGCTGCGCAAGGAGGCCAAGGCCGACGGCCTGTGGGCGCTGTCTCTCCCGACGGAACTGGGCGGCCAAGGGCTGCCGTTGCGGTCGTACGCCCATGTCGCGGAGGCCGAGGGCGCAAGTGACCATGGCCCGGCGGCACTCGGATCGGCCTCGCTGCTGGACGCGCTCATGCTGTGGCGGCACAGCAGCCGACGCGTCCGTGAGCGCTATCTCTCCTCGCTGGTCGCCGGGGACCTGAAGGCCTGCTACGCGATGACCGAGCCGGACGTCCCCGGCACCGACCCCTTCCTCACCACCACCCGAGCCGACGGGAGTGAGGGCGGCGGCTGGCGCGTGACCGGACGCAAATGGTTCGTCAGCGGGGCCTCCGACGCCGACCTCGTCACGGTCCTCGCCCGCACGGATGGCCGAGCCCCCGACCGGGAAGGCCTGACCCTGCTGATGATCCCCGCCGCTTCCCCCGGCTTCCGGGTGGTGCGCGAGCTGCCCGTACTCGGCGCGACCGGACAGGCGGAGATCGAACTCGACGACGTCGCAGTGGACGGTGACCACCTGATCGGCGAACGTGGCAAGGCTCTCGCCGTCGCCGCCGAACGGCTCCAACTCGGCCGCACCCTACGCAGCCTGCGCTGGATCGGTCAGGCCGGCCGTGCCTTCGAGCTCATGCGAGAACGAGCCGTCACCCGCACCCGCTCCCGTGGCCCGCTCGGTGACCTGCAACTCGTCCAGCGCCACGTCTTCGAGTCCTTGCTCGCCCTGCGGACGACACGGCCTCTGGTCCATGAGGCCGTGTCCCGGCTGGATGCGGGTCGCGATGCCCACGTGGAGGTGGGGCTGGCCAAGGTCGCCGCAGCGCGCACGCTGCACCTGGTGGCCGACGCGGCCATCCAGGTCCACGGCGCGGCGGGGCTCGGCCCGGACACCGCGCTCCCCGCGCTCTTCCGAACCGGCCGCGCGGCCCGCCTCCTCGACGGCCCGGACGAACTGCACATCACGTCGGTGGCGCGGCGGGTGCTGCGGACGGATCCCGCCTAGTGCTGTGACGGATCCGTTCGCAGCACTACTGGGGGCCGGCCACGGGGCCCACGGCCGTGAGGCCGGTGAGCGCGGCGAGGGAGTACGCCAGGAAGAAGTTGCCCCAGATCAGCTCATGCCGCACGGCTGTTCCGGTGGCCAGGTCGTAACAGCCGTGCAGGAGGCGGCCGTCGGCGGTCAGGTGGCTGTCGACCAGGGCCTCGAGCACGGCGACGGCACGATCCCGGTGGCCGAGGCCGAGCAGTGCCAGTGCGGTGATGGCGGCGGCAGAGGTGTCGCGGGGGCCACCGGGGTGAGTGGAGTCGGCGGGCGGGACGAGGTGTTTCGTCAGCAACGTGTCGACGTGGTCGGAGAATTCGTCGCCGCCTGTCAGGTGGGTGGCCTCGGCGAGGGCGAGCAGCAGCCACGCCGGCCCTCGACTCCAGCCCGAGGGCGGATCGGCGCACGCGGTCCAGCCCGCACCCGGGTCGTGCCGCCACGACCAGCGGGGCGGTCGTGCACCGAGGCACAGATCGACATGACGCCGCAGATGGGAGTGAGCCGCCTCCGCGTCCGCCGTCGCCAGCAACGGCACCATGCCGGGCACGCCGTCCACACGGGCCATCAGCCGCGGCCCGCCGAACGCCGAACCCCACGGCACGAGACCCTGTTCCGGGGTGAAGGCGTCCAGGCAGGCCCGGGCGGCCCGGTCCCGCAGGCCAAGGTCGTCGTCCGCGAGGGCGGTGCCATACCAGAAGATGAGTCCGCGGGTGGCGGTGTCCGCCTCGGTCCAGTCGGTCAGGCGGGCGGTGCAGGCCCGCGCGGCCGCACGGTCGGTGGCGGCGCCGGTGTACCGGGCACGCAGCCACAGCAGTCCCGCCCAGAAACCACCGGTCCAGGAGCCGCGCGCGGTCGTCCGCCACGTGCTGGTGTCCGGGTCCGCGTACAGCGGGAACCGGTCGCCGACTTCGGCACAGGTGACGGCGACCCGGGCCAGGATGGAGGCGAGGGCCGGGGCGGCCCAGACCGGGGCGGTTCGCGGGCCGGGGGGCGCCTGCTGGTCCTCCGGCGGGGGCGTGCTCTCATCCCTGCGTGCCCTCATGACCCTAGGCCCGCCCGACGTTCCCGAACGGCCCACAGCAGCGCCACCGTCCCGGCTCCCGCGAACTCGACGGCCACGAGGAGCCACCCGCCCCCGTACCGCCCGGCCTCCGCCAGCACCCCGAACAGCGGCGGTCCGACCGCGAATCCGGCGAAGAAGCCCGCCGCGACCAGCGCCGAGTCCTGGCCCGCCCGGCCGGGCGCGGCTCGCTGCATCACCAGGACCATCGACACCGCGTTCGCCGCCACGGCGAAGACGCCCACCGCCACGGCCGCCACCCACGCCAGCGGACGGAACGACGACGAACAGGCCAGCAGCAGGGCCGCCACCACCGCGCCCACGGCCAGAGAACCCGGCAGCCAGGGCGCCCGATCTGGCCGCCCCGCGACCTTCGACCAGCCCACCCGGCCCGCGATCCCGGCCACACCCAGCACGGCGACCAGTGCACCCCCCGCAGTGGGACCGAGGCCGAGCCGCTCGGTGCCGTACAACGACAAGTAGGTGTTCACCGACGCGATGCCGCAGCCGAGCAGCAGAGAGAACCACGACAGCCACGCGATCATGCCGCGCGGCATCCAGACCGCCGGCGTGGACTTCGCCGGCGGATCAGGGGGCAACGCCCGCGCCGCCCACACCGCCGCCACTACCGCGGCGCCTGCCGCCGTCCACACGGCACCCCGCCATCCGGTGAATCCGGCCAGCGCCGCGAGCGGCAGCCCGGCCGCGAACGCACCGAGTTGCACCCCCGACTGCTTCATTCCGGTCACCGAACCGCGCCGTGCGGGCGGTACCGCGGCGAGAATCGCCTTGTTCGTGGCGGGGTTGGCCAGCGCCTGCGGCAGCCCGCCGAGCGCGACGGCCGCCAGCAGGAACCCGGCACCCGGCGCCGACCCGATCAGCGCCAGTGCCACCGCCGCCACCGCCAGCAGGGCCACCAGACAACGCCGCGGTCCCACCCGGTCCACTACCCGCCCTCCGACTGGGGAGAGTACGGCTGCCGTACTGAACCCCACGGTGGTCGTCAGCCCCAGGGCGGCCGGTGAGACGTCCAACTCGGCCACGAGCCGGGGGCCGAGCGCCCCGAGCAGGAACAGCTGCATCATCGAAAAGGCCATGGCAGACGTCAGCAGCGCGGTCAGGGCACCTGGTCCCCGTGCCCCCGCCACCCCTGCCGCCCGCTGGGTCCCACTCTGTCCTGCCCGTCCCGCCTGTTCCGTCGCCACAGACGCACCTCCCGGGACAGCAGTCGAACCCAACTCTTCTCGAGTTCCCGCCGTTTACTGTGACGTGTATTACGGGGAGAGTGTTGAACGTGGGACAGGGGGAGTTCTCGTACTCCTCCGTGACGGCACAGCAGGAATGCGAGGATGAGCCGCCATGGCGGTCGGGTGGTGTTCGCGCACGATACGGGCCGCGGTGTTCGCGGCCGTCTGCGTGCTGCTCGCCACCTTGGGGCACGTCCTGATGTCGGACACCGCAGTGCCCTGGTGGGCTCTTGCCGCCGCGGCGGTGGTGACCAGCGGTACGGCGTTGTGCCTGGCCGGCCGGGAGCGCGGACTCCTCCTCGTCCTCTCCGTCGCGGTGACTGTCCAGGCGGCACTGCATGTGTGGTTCTCGTACGCGCAGGAACTGTCGACACCGTCCATGCCCCCGATGCCGTCGATGCCCATGGACACCATGGCTATGGACGGCATGGGTGACGGCACTCCCTTCAAGGACTACATGGTCTCGATGGCTCATATGGGCCACGCGATGGACCACATGACCCAGGTGGACTCCTCCACGGAGTCGTTGAGCGCCCAGCTTTCCATGACGGGAACAGGTCACGTCATGGGCGGGATGTCCACCACCGGAATGCTCGCCGCCCACCTGCTGGCCGCGTTGATGTGCGGCCTGTGGCTCGCCTTCGGCGAACGCGCCGCCTTTCGCATTCTGCGCGCCGTGGCCGGATGGCTGGCCGCACCCCTGCGGCTGCCCATCGCCCTGCCCGCGCCACCACAGCGACCGAACATCCGCGCCCGCCGCAGCCGCCGCGCCCGTACGCCGCGCAGGCTGCTCGTTGCTCACGCGATCACTTCTCGGGGTCCGCCCGTGGGGACCGCTGTCGTCTGAGACAGCCGGTTCCGCGGGCCGTCCGTGTGCGCCACGCCCGGACGGCCCGGGCAACGGGCGTACGCAGCCATACGCGCGTACGCCCGCCACACTCCCACACCGACACCGGATCCGCCGTGCCCAGCACCGGCCCGATTCGGATACCGGATTCCCGAGAAGGACATCAGGTGATCAGTCCTGCCCTGCCCGCCGCATGCGACAAGACGCCGTCCAAGACGAGGGCGCATGACCAGAAGACGGCTGCCGACGAGTCGATAACGGCCTGGGCGCTCGCCGCCCGCGGCGGTGACCCCGACGCCGTCGAGAACTTCGTCCGCGCCCTGCACAGAGACGTCCGGAACTACGTCACCTACCTGAGCGCCGACCCCCAGGCCGCCGACGACCTGGCCCAGGACACCTTCCTGCGGGCCCTCGGCAGCTTGCACCGTTTCGAGGGCCGTTCCTCCGCCCGCACCTGGCTGCTGTCCATCGCCCGCCGGGCGGTGATCGACAGCTACCGGCATAGCGCGGCCCGGCCCCGCCTGTCCGACACTGACGACTGGCAGACCGTCGCCGAGTGCGCCCAGCCACGCGGTCTGCCGGGTTTCGACGACGGCATCGCTCTTACCGAACTGCTGGACACGTTGCCCGACGAGCGCCGACAGGCATTCGTCCTCACGCAACTCCTCGGCCTGCCCTACGCCGAAGCGGCCGAGCTCAGCGACTGCCCGATTGGTACTGTCCGTTCACGCGTGGCCCGGGCTCGCTCTTCACTGATGCAGGCTCTGCACGATGCCGAGGGAGCCGAACCGGTGAGTGCAGCGGCCTGACGGCGCCAGCGTCGTCCCTCTGAGCGGCGTCAGTTACGCCGGCTCCGGACCAGGCGGTGGTGGTCCGGAGCACCGCCGCCCGGCGAACGGGGCCGACTCAACCAGCGTCAGCGTGTGGCACGGTGAACTCGGTCTCCGATCAGTGCGCCCGGTCGCCACCCGTCAGGGTGTCCCCATGGACGGTGCGGTCGCACCAGCGGTGCAGCAGGGTGCGGTCGTGGCCGACGGCGAGGCCCACGCCTGTGGTGGCGCGGTAGTCCTCGACGACCGCTACCAGGGCGGCCGTTGTGGAGGCATCGAGCATCGCGGTCACCTCGTCGCAGATCAGCCAGCGGGGGCGCAGGACGCGGCAGCGGGCCCGGTCGTGGTCGGGGCCGCAGCTGCGTCCACCCGGAAACGAGTGAGGCGGGTACGCGACAGCTTTCGGTCAACACGGCGGCCGACGCGGGCTCGTGGAGCCCGCGAGCGTGTACGAGCAGGTCAGGGCACTACGCGTTCGCGGTTCCCACGCGGTGTTCCCGCGGGAACACGACGGCGGGCTGAAACGGCCTGATGCGGGCCGGGGCGGGTCGTCACGGGCCGAACCCGTGGGTATTTGTGCGTGCGGCACCGCAAAAGATGAGCCACCGAGCGTCCCTGGCCGCCAATCGTCCTGCGCCGTCTCCGCCGTCCGGCGGGACCGCTGCCCCCGGCCCGGCCGGACCGCGGAACCCTTGTCCGAGGCCGCCGCCCCAACTGACCGTCACGATCCCATCACAGAGCCGACATCACCTCCACCGTTGTTGTTAACCAGCCAGATGATGTTGTTTTCAGCCCCACGACATGTCCAAGGGGGATCATGCGCATCCGTGTCACCGCCGTTGCGGCCGCGGTCTTCGGTTGTCTCGCCCTGACCGGTTGCACCGGCGGCACCGGCACCGCCGACCGCAACACCACCGAAAACGCCGAGCCCGCCACCACCCAGGGCGACGGCGACTCGACGGGCTACGTCACCGAACGGACCATCACCCCCTGGCCGTTCACCGTCGCCTCCGGCAACCTTGCCTGCGCCGGCGAGGCCGTCACCTTCATCACCGCCGAAGGTACCTACGGCCTCAACAGCCGCGCCCGGCAGAAGCACCCCGGCCCCGACCCCATCTGGGCCGGCGACCCCAACAACCCCGGCAAGAACATCTCCCTCGACGCGGTCATCAGCCGCGGCCTGGAACTCTGCAAGTAGTCCGGCCCCGCCTTCCGCTCCGGGCGCCCCACCCCTGGCGCCCGTGGCGGCGGCCCGGGCTCGCCGGCCCCTGCCGCGCGGGCCGGCCGGAGTCCGGGCGGCTCACCCCACGACGACCGTCGCTCCGGCCCGGGTGAGGGCGGTGCGCAGATCGGCCGGGCAGGGCCGGTCCGTGACGAGGGTGTCGAAGCCGTCCAGCTCGCATACGCGGTGGGCGGCCGTGCGGCCGAACTTGCTCGAGTCGGCCAGCACATAGCGGTGGGAGGCGTTGGCGAGCATGGCCCGCTTGGTGGCGACCTCGTCGAGGTGGAAATCGGTGAGGCCGTAGGGGGCTATCCCGCCCGACCCGAGGAAGACGGCGTCCGCGCGCAGGTTGCCGAAGAACTCCACCGCCTGGGCGTTGGAGCAGGCGAGGTCGCCCGCCCTGAGCCGTCCGCCGCTGACCAGGACCTCCACCCGGGGGCGTGTGCTGACCTCCGCGGCCACGAGCAGGGACGGGGTGGCGATGACCCCGGCGTGGTCGGCGGGCAGTGCGCGGGCCACCTCCAGAGCCGTGGTGCCGACGTCGATGACGATGGTCTGGTTCGGCTCGATGAGTGCCGCCGCCGCCCGGCCGATGGTCTCCTTCTCCGCCGCGAGGCTGCCGCTGCGTTCACTGAAGGGCGCCTCCTCCCCGACCGGTGCCTGGGCGCTGGTGGCGCCGCCGTGCACCCGGGAGAGCTCGCCGCGCCGCTCGAGCAGGGCGAGGTCCCTGCGGACCGTTTCGTGGGAGACGCCGAGCAGCGTGGTCAGGTCGTCGGTGGTGACGAACTTCAGCCGGGCGATCTCGGCGACGATTCTGCGGTGGCGCTCGGCGGCGAGCACATCCCACCTCCTGGGGCGAGTGACCGTTTCTGTGGATCTGTGACTGCATTCTACGGTCGGCCGCTGCCGTGCCGGGCCAGGCGTCCTCGTCTTCGTGTAGGCCCCCTCGGTCGCCGCGCACAGTGAACGAACCTTGACGGGCGACGGGCAAAGGTCCACACTTCCGGTAACGCGCGGTCAACCGTCCACAGAAACAGTCATCCCGTGGGTTGCCGAGACCGCTTCGGCCACGGACCTGTGCACCATCACGGGCCCCACCGCTCCTCAGGCGGACGGGCCCCGGCAGACCCCGCGCGGGGCGTGCCCGCACAGCCGACCGGGTTCGGTTGCTCACGTTCACTGGCTCTCGCACTCCACGGCGGGGCACTCTGAAGCAGGGAAAAGAGTCATGGCACACGCAGAATCAGGTCCCCACAGATCAGGAACAGGCGCCCCCGGCGAGGGTGAGCCCAAGCCGCGGATGGCGCGGGAGCTCGGCTGGTACGCCTCGTTCTCCGTGGCCTTCGGGTTCGTCTCCATCGCCACCGGCATCTTCACCACCTACGGCTCGGTGCTCGCGACCTCCGGCCCGCGGGGCATCTGGGCCTGGCCGATCTCCGTGATCGGCCAGCTCTCCATCGCCCTGGTCTTCGGCGCCCTCGCCGCACGCATCCCGATCAGCGGCTACTCGTACCAGTGGGTGTCACGGATCGTGGGCCCGGTATGGGGCTGGATCATGGGATGGATCTCGTTCGCCTTCCTGGGCGTGGTCCTGGTCGCCGTCGACTACACGATCGCCTCCACCATCCTTCCGGAACTGTTCCGCTACGCCGGCACCACGCAGAACGCCTGGGTGATCACCGCCGGCGTCGTACTGCTCCAGGCCCTCCTCGTCGCCGCCTCCACCCGCACCACCCACCGGGTCAACAGCGTGGCCGTGACCGTGCAGCTTGTCGGCATGATCGCCCTGACCGTGCTGCTGTTCGCGGTGGGCGCCTTCACCGGCAAGCTCGACTTCGGGCACCTCTTCGACACCGGGACCGTCCCCGAGAGCGGCTACTACGCCCTGGGCGGCGGCACCACGGCCGGACCGTTCGCCCTGGCGTTCCTGCTCGGCGCGTTCACCATCGTCGGCTTCGAGTCGGCGGCCAACCTGGCCGAGGAGACCAAGAACCCGGCCCGGGTCATCCCCAAGGCCATGGTCCAGGCCGTGCTCTCGCTGGGCGTGCTCGGCTTCCTGTTCCTGGTGGCGGTCACCGCGGCGGCCGGCCGGGTCGACGGTGTCGGCGCGTCGGCCACTCCCGTGGCCACCGTCATCACCGCCGTGCTCGGCTCGGTCGTCGGCAAGATCCTGCTGGTCCTGGTCGTCGTGTCGATCTTCTCCTGCGGACTGGTGATCACCCTCAGCGGCACCCGGCTGGTCTACGCGATGTCCCGCGACGAGCGCTTCCCCGGCTGGCGACTCCTCAAGCGCCTCGACCGGCGCACCGCCACGCCCTTGAACGCCTCGGTGTTCATGATGCTCATCGCGCAGATCATCCTCGCGGTCTTCTCCCGCTCCACCGACGCACTCTTCCAGCTGTTCTCCGCCGGAACCCTGCTGCCCGCCCTCATCTACGCGGGAACCGTCGCGATGTACGCCATCAAGCGCCGCTCCCTGCCCGCGTCCCAGGGCTTCTCGCTGGGCCGCTGGGAGGTGCCGGTGCTGGTCGTCGCGGGCGTCTGGCTGGTGTACGAGCTGCTGATCTTCCGGGATGCTTCCTTCCGTGCCCCGTGGACCTACGTCCTCGTCCTGTTCGCGATCGGTGCCGCCTACTTCACCGGTCTGCTGATCCGGCGCGGGCGCGACGGGTTGACCATGCCGGACATGGCCGACGTCGACCGCGCCCTGGATATTGCCGACGGCACCTCCGCGGGCGCCGCCGGGGAAGGGAGCGCACGATGACCGCGATCCTCGCCATCGACCAGGGCACCTCGGGCACGAAGGCCATCGTGGTCGACCCCGAGGAGGGCACCGTCGCCATCGCCGAGGAGACCGTCCGCCCCACCTACCTGAACGGCGGCGGGGTCGAGCAGAACCCGCACGAACTGCTCGACTCCGTCCTCAACGCCGGCCGCCGCGCGGTGAGCGCGGCCGGCCGTCCCATCGCCTGCGTCGCCCTCGCCAACCAGGGCGAGACGGTCCTGGCCTGGGACCCGGCCACCGGAACACCCCTGACCCAGGCGCTCGTATGGCAGGACCGGCGCGCGCAGAGCGTCTGCGACGAACTGGCCGAGCACGCCGAGAGCGTCGCCCGGCGCACCGGCCTCGTCCTCGACCCGTACTTCTCCGCGCCCAAGATGGCCTGGCTGCGGCGCAACCTCACCCGCGACGGGGTGGTGACGACCACCGACACCTGGCTGGTGCACCACCTCACGGGGGAGTTCGTCACCGACGCCTCCACCGCCAGCCGCTCACTCGTCCTCGACCTGGACACCGCCGCCTGGGACGAGGGACTCCTGGACCTGTTCGGTCTCGGCGGCGAACGGCTGCCCCGCATCGCCGCCTGCGACGAGGTCGTCGGCACCACCCGGGCCTTCGGCCAGGAGATGCCGGTGGCCGGGCTGATCGTCGACCAGCAGGCGGCCCTGGTCGCGGAGCGCTGCCTGGAGCCGGGCACCGCGAAATGCACGTACGGCACCGGCGCGTTCCTGCTGGCGAACACCGGCCTGAACCCGGTGCGCTCCAGCGCAGGACTGACCACCTCGGTGGCCTGGCGGGCGGCCGGACGGACGCCGTACTGCGTGGACGGCCAGGTCTACACCGTCGCCTCGGCGGTGCGCTGGCTCCAGGACCTCGGCCTCATCCAGTCCGCGACCGACCTGGACACGCTGGCGGCGGCCGACGCCGAAGGGGTGCTGTGCGTGCCCGCGTTCGCCGGCCTCGCCGCCCCCTGGTGGGCACCGGAGGCCACCGCCTCCTTCACCGGCATGACCCTGGCCAGCCGACGCGAACACCTCGTCCTCGCCGTGCTCCAGGGAATCGCCGCGCAGGTCGCCGAGCTGGGCACCCTGGTCGCCAAGGACCTCGGCCGGCCCCTGACCCGGCTGCGCGCGGACGGCGGACTGACCAACTCCGCCGTCCTCATGCAGGCCCAGGCCGACATCGCACAGATGCCGGTCGACATCTATCCCCACGCCCACGCCACCCCCCTGGGGGCGGCCGCACTGGCCCGCTGCGCCCTCGATCCGGCGCTCGGGCTCGAAGAAGCCGTCGGCGACTGGCAGCCGACCACCGTTTACGAACCCCGCTGGTCCGCCGACCGGGCCGAGGAGTTCCGCACCGCATGGGCGCAGGCCGCGACGGCCCGCGCCACCGAGGGAGACCATTCATGACCGCCACCCCGCACCGCCCCCACGACGACGTCTACGACGTCGCGGTGATCGGCGGAGGCATCGTCGGCGCGGCGATCGCACGCGAACTGTCCGGCTACGACGTCCGCGTCGCGCTGCTCGACGCCCGCGACGACGTCGGCGACGCCACCAGCAAGGCGAACACCGCGATCCTGCACACCGGCTTCGACGCCAAACCCGGCACGCTCGAATCCCGCCTGGTCGCCCGCGGCTACCACCTGCTGAGCGCCTACGCCGAAGCCACCGGCATCCCCGTCGAACACACCGGCGCCGTGCTGGTTGCCTGGACCGACGAGGAAGTCGGCGCGCTGCCCGGACTGAAGGAGAAGGCCGAGGCCAACGGCTACCCGCACTGCCGGATCATCGACGCCGACGAGGTCTACCGACTGGTCCCCGACCTCGGCGAGGGAGTGCTGGGCGGCCTGACCGTGCCGGACGAGTCCATCATCTGCACCTGGACCACGAACCTCGCCCTGGCCACCGACGCCCGGCAGCGCGGCACCACGATCCTCCTCGAACACGCCGTGACCGGCGTCGACACAGGGGACGAGGAGACCACCCTGCACACCTCGGCCGGTGACGTACGGGCCCGCTGGGTCGTGAACGCCGCCGGTCTCGGCGCCGACCACATCGACCGGCTCTTCGGCCACGACCGCTTCACCGTCACCCCCCGCCGCGGTGAACTCTTCGTCTTCGACAAACTCACCCGCCCCATGGTGAACAAGATCGTGCTGCCGGTGCCCTCCTCCCGGGGCAAGGGCGTACTGATCTCCCCGACCATCTACGGCAACGTCATGCTCGGCCCCACCGCCGAGGACCTCACCGACCGGACCGACACCGCCACTTCCGAAGACGGCTTCGACTTCCTGCTCACCAAGGGCGAACGCCTCATGCCGCGTCTGCTGGCCGAAGAGGTCACCGCCAGCTACGCGGGGCTGCGCGCCGCGATCGACCACCCCGACTACCTCGTCGAAGCCACCCGCCGGCAGCGCTACCTCCTCGTCGGCGGGATCCGCTCCACCGGCCTGACCGCAGGCATCGCCATCGCCGAACACGCCCGCACCCTGCTGGAGGAGGCCGGCCTGACCCTGCGCCCGCGCCCAGACCTGCCCGAGCCGCCGCGGATGCCCAACATCGGCGAAGCCACCCGGCGCCCCTACCAGGACGCCGACCTCATCGCCCGCGACCCGGCCTACGGCACCATCGTCTGCTTCTGCGAACGGGTCACCGAGGGCGAGATCCGCGACGCCTGCCACGCCCCGGTACCCGCCCGCAGCCTGGAGGGACTGCGCCGCCGCACCCGCGCGATGAACGGCCGCTGCCAGGGCTTCTTCTGCGGCGCGGCCGTCGCCGCCCTGCGCGAGAAGCACCACACCCACGACGGCTGCCGCAGCCAGCACAAGGACAACCGATGACCCACCAGCCGCCCCTGACCACGCCCGACGTCCTCATCATCGGCGGCGGGCCCGCGGGCCTGACCGCCGCCGCCGAACTGGCCGGACGCCGGGCCGGCCGTGTCCTCGTCGTCGACCGGGAACAGGACGCCGGCGGCATCCCCCGGCACAGCGACCACACCGGCTACGGCCTGCGCGACCTGCGCCGCGTGATGACCGGACCCGCCTACGCCCGCCACCTCGTGGGGCAGGCCACCCGGGCCGGAGCGGAGATCCGCACCCGCACCATGGTCACCGGCTGGGCCGACGAGGACACCGTCGACGTCACCAGCCCCGACGGGCGCTACCGGATCCGGCCGCGCGCCATCGTGCTGGCCACCGGCGCCCGCGAACGGCCCCGCACCGCACGCCGCATCCCCGGCGACCGCCCCCACGGCGTCTACACCACCGGCCAGCTGCAGAACCTCGTCCATCTGCACCACCAGCCCGTCGGCAAGCGGGCCGTCATCGTCGGCGGCGAACTCGTCAGCTGGTCCGCGGCCGTCACCCTGCGCGAGGTCGGCTGCACCCCCGCCCTCATGGTCAGCCAGTACCCGAAGGCGGAGTCCTACGCCGCCTTCAACGCGGCCGGTCGCACCGTGCTGCGCGTCCCTGTCGCCACCCGCACCCGCGTCACCCGCGTCATCGGCAAGGGCCGCTGCCAGGCCGTGGAGATCGAGCACCTCGACACCGGCCGGCGCCGCACGGTCGCCTGCGACACCGTCGTCTTCACCGGCGACTGGATCCCCGACCACGAACTCGCCCGCTCCGCCGGCATCACCCTCGACGAAGGCACCCTCGGCCCCCTCACCGACACGGCGCTGCGCACCAGCCGCCCCGGCGTCTTCGCCGCCGGCAATCTGCTGCACCCCGTCGACACCGCAGACGTCGCCGCCCTCGACGGCAGGCATGTCGCCCAGCAGGTCGTCCACCACCTGAACGGCGAGGACCGGTCGGCCGAGGGCGTCCGACTGACCGCCGACGCCCCCTTCCGCTGGGTCGCCCCGCAGATCCTGCGGCCGAACGACCCCGCACCCGCCCGGGGGCGCCTGCTGCTGTGGACCGACGAGTTCGTCCGCTTCCCCAAGGTGACCGTCCGCCAGGACGGACGCACCCTCGCCCGCCGCACCCTCGCCTGGCCGGCCGCCCCCGGTCGCGTCTTCCGCGTCCCCGCCGGCCTGCTCGACGACGTCTCGCCCACCGGCGGCCCGGTCCGCATCGGTCTGCACTGACCCCCGGACGGCCGCTCGCGGGCACATCCGGTGTCCGTGTGGGGAATGTCGCTCTCTCCCGGGTGAACCGTTTGCTGCCGACATGAGTGAGCAAGCGGAGCCATGGACGTCCGCGCGCCCAGAAGACGCCCGAGAGAGAGAGGAGACCCAGATGGTGGACAAGGAAGCCGGCGCCGCCGCGGCCGATGCCGATCCCGAGGCTCTCAAACGCCACCGGACGCTGTTCAGGGCCGTCAGACGCCGCCGGAACCCTCCACTGCGGCGCACCGACATCACCGTCACCGACGAGGCCGCCGTGCAGCGGGCCGTGAAGGCCGCCTCGCTCGGCAACGCCATGGAGTGGTTCGACTTCGGCATCTACAGCTACCTGGCGGTCACCATCGGGCACGTGTTCTTCCCGTCCGGGAACGGCACCGTCCAGCTGCTGTCGTCGTTCGCGACCTTCGCGGTGTCCTTCCTGGTGCGTCCCCTGGGCGGCATGGTCTTCGGTCCGATGGGCGACAGGATCGGCCGTAAGAAGGTCCTCGCCCTGACCATGATCATGATGGCGATCGGCACGTTCGCCATCGGCCTGATCCCCTCCTACGCCACCATCGGCTTCTGGGCCCCGGCCCTGCTGATCCTCTTCCGGCTGGTGCAGGGCTTCTCCACGGGCGGTGAGTACGGAGGCGCGTCCACGTTCATCGCCGAGTACGCGCCGGACCGGCGCCGTGGCTTCTTCGGCAGCTTCCTCGAACTCGGCACGCTGGCAGGCTACGTCGGCGCGGCCGGCCTGGTGACGCTCCTGACCGCGCTGCTCGGCAACGGCGGCGTGGACTCATGGGGCTGGCGCGTACCGTTCCTCGTCGCCGGCCCGATCGGGCTGATCGGCCTGTATCTGCGACTGCGACTGGACGAGACGCCCGCGTTCCGGAAACTGGAGGACGACTCCGTGCACCGGGCGTCCGAGGCGGCCTCCACCGTGGAGGCGACCGCCAGGGGAGACGTGGCGAAGATCTTCCGGAACCACTGGCCGACGCTGATCCTGTGCGTCTGCCTGGTCGGCGCCTACAACATCACCGACTACATGCTGCTGTCCTACATGCCGACCTACCTGTCGGACCGGATGGGGTACTCCGAGACGCACGGCCTGCTGATCCTGATCGCCACCATGGTGGTGCTGATGCTGCTGATCAGCCAGGTCGGCAAGCTGTCCGACCGGCTCGGCCGGAAACCGGTCCTGATGACCGGCATGCTCGGCTTCCTGCTGCTCTCCGTACCGGCGTTCCTGCTGGTCGAGCAGGGCAGCCTGGCCGCGGTGTCCGCGGGCATGCTGATGCTCGGGCTGTCGCTGGTGTGCCTGCTCGGGACGATGTCCGCGGCGCTGCCCGCCCTGTTCCCCACCCAGGTGCGCTACGGCTCGCTGTCCATCGGCTACAACCTCTCCGCCTCCCTCTTCGGCGGGACGACCCCGCTGGTGATCACCGCGCTGATCTCGGTCACGGGCAGCGACCTGATGCCCGCGTACTACTCCATGGCCGCGGCGCTCGTCGGCGTGATCTCGGTGGCGTGCATGAAGGAGACGGCCCGCCGACCGCTGGACGGCTCCCCACCGTCCGTCGCGACGGCGGAGGAGGCCGCGGAACTGGTCGAGAGCCAGGCCCCGTTGCCGAAGTTCTGACCGGCCGGCGCGAGAGTGCGGGCGGGCAGCCGGACCCGGCCCGTCGGACCCGGGCCCCTCCGCGTACCATCAGCGGGCCCGTTCCGTCAGCAAGGAGTGCCGAGTTCGTGACCTCCGTCGTCGCGCCGTTCACAGCTGCCGGTCTGCCGGCCCCGCGGTGGCTGACCCGTACCGAGGACGGGCTGCGGCTGCCCGCGCTGGTGTGGCATGTCGGTCCGGGGTGGCGGATGGTCAGCAACGCCGTGCTCGGCGGCGGTATCGGAGAGCGCGCCTGGATCCTCAACGCGCAGGTGGCCCACGGCTATCGGCGCACCGACCCCGAACGGCACCTCGCCGAGCTGGCCGGGGCAGCCGGTCTGGACGGCGCGGGGGTGGGTCTGATGACCGCCGCCGATGTCACGGCTCACGGCAGCGCGGAGGACGGCGGTGTCACCGCGGTCGCCACCGCGGGCATCCGGGTGCGCGGATGGGCCGCTTCCCCGGCACGGGGGACGGATGGCCCTGGCGCGCCCGGCACCATCAACGTCGTCGCCGCGCTCCCGGCCGTCCTGTCGGACGCCGCACTGGTCAACGCCGTGATCACCGCGACCGAGGCCAAGGTCCAGGCGCTGCTGGAGGCGGGCTACGACTGCTCCGGCACCCCCACCGACGCCGTGTGCGTGGCCGCCCGTACCCCGGGCGACGGCGACGAACTCCACACCTTCGCCGGACCGCGCTCGCTGTGGGGCGCGCGCCTGGCCCGCGCTGTTCACGGGGCGGTGCGTACGGCCCTGCCCGTTCCCGGGGAGTGAGCAGCGCGTCCAGCCGGCAGGCCGCCGCCACCGCCGAGCGCCGCCCTCACGTGGGCCTCAGCTGTCGAAGTCGACGGTCAGGGAGTCGGACACGGGGAACGTCTGGCAGGTCAGGACGTAGCCGGCGTCGACCTCGGAGGGCTCCAGTGCGTAGTTGCGGCGCATGTCGGCCTCGCCGTCGGTGACCAGGGCGCGGCAGGTGCCGCACACGCCGCCCTTGCAGGCGAAGGGCATGTCCGGGCGTACCCGCGTCGCCCCGTCCAGGATCGTCGTCTCGCGGGAGAGCGGGGATGTGGTGGAGCGGCCGTCGAGCGTGATGGTGACCTGGCTGACCGGGCCGTCGCCCGTGGCGTCCTCGTGGCGGACCGTGCGGATCGGCTCGTCGTCGGCGAAGAACAGTTCCTGGTGGACGCGTTCCGCCGGGACACCGAGGTCCCCGAGCAGCTTCTGCGCGTCGCGGACCATGCCGTGCGGGCCGCACAGCCACCAGTGGTCGGCGCTCTTCACGTCGACGAGCCCGTCGATGAGTGCGGCCAGGCGCTCGGAGTCCAGGCGCCCCGAGAGGAGTTCGGCCTCGCGCGGCTCGCGGGACAGGACGTGCCCGAGCTGGAAGCGGGTGGGGTAGAGGTCCTTCAGGTCGGCGAGCTCGTCGGCGAACATCACCGTGTCGGTACGGCGGTTGCCGTAGAAGAGGGTGACCCGGGAGCGGGAGTCGGCGGCCAGGACGGACTCGGCGATGGACATCATCGGGGTGATGCCGGAGCCGGCGGCGATCAGGACGTGGTGGCCCGGTTCGGCGAGGTCGGGGGTGAAGGCGCCGGTGGGGGCCATCACCTCGATGGTGTCGCCGGGGCGGACGTTCTCCACCAGCCAGGAGGAGAACAGGCCGCCGGGCACCACGCGCACGCCGATGCGGGGGCGGGTGCCGACGGGGGAGCAGATGGAGTACGACCGGCGCTCGTCGCGCCCGTCGACCTCGCGGCGCAGCGTGAGCGACTGGCCAGGACGGTAGGCGAACTCCTGCGCCAGCTCCTCGGGTACGTCGAAGCTGACGGCGGCCGCGTCCGAGCACAGCGGCTGCACCGCGGCGACCCGCAGCGGGTGGAAGGCCGGACGGCGGCGCCGCCGCGCGGGGGCGGCGGACACGTCGGTCTCCGTCGTCGTGGTGGTCGGGGCCATCAGATCTCCTTGACGTACTCGAACGGCTCAAGACAGCTGCGGCAGCGCCACAGTGCCTTGCAGGAGGTGGCGGCGAAGCGGGACGTCTCCTCGGTGTCCGACGACCCGCAGCGGGGGCACGCCACCGCGCGCCGGGTGATGGACAGCTCCAGCGGCACGGGTCCGCCGGCCCGCCGGGGCGCGCTGCCGGGAGGCGCGATGCCCGCCTCCGTGAGCTTGCGCCGGCCCTCGGCCGTGATCCAGTCCGTCGTCCACGGCGGGTCGAGGACGGTACGGATCTCCACCTGTGAGAAGCCGGCCGCGCGCAGTCGCGCGGCCACGTCGGCGCGCATCTCCGCCATCGCGGGACAGCCGGAGTAGGTGGGGGTCAGCCCGGCGACGACCGTGCCGTCCGGCCGCAGCTCGACGGTGCGCAGCACGCCGAGGTCGGCCAGGGTGAGCATGGGCAGCTCCGGGTCCGGGACCTGCTCGGCCACGTGCCGCGCACGCCGCTCGTCCAGTGCGCTCACCATGTCGCCTCCGGGTGCGCGCGGGCCACGCTCTGCAACTCCTCCAGCAGCGGGGCCAGATGCTCGGTGTGGTCGCCTTCCCTGCCCTGACCGGGCAGCGCCTCGGCCTCGGGTGACTCAAGACCGGCGGCGTCGAGGACCTGCCCGAGCACGGCCGCCGTCTCCTCCCGCACGTCCGCCGGGTCGACGCCGAAGCCCGGTCGCGGCGCGAAGAGTTCGGCCGTGTACGGGGCCACGGCGGCCAGCGCCGCCCGCATCCGCCGGTGGGACTCCTCCGTGCCGTCGCCCAGGCGCACCACCCAGTCCGCCGCGAACTGCCGGTGGTAGGCAAGCTCGTTGACGCCCTTGGCGGCGATCGCCTTCAGGACCGGGTCCTGCGTGGTGGCGGCGAGCCGCTGGAAGAGGGCCAGGCGCCAGCAGGACAGGACCAGCAGCCGGGTGACGGAGAACGCGAAGTCCCCGTTGGGGAGTTCGGCGAGCCGGACGTTGCGGAAGTCCGCCGGGTCCCGGAAGTAGGCGTAGGCGTCCTCGTCCCGGCCGGTGCCGTCGACCTGGCCGGCGCGTGCGTACAGCAGCCGTGCCTGGCCGAGCAGGTCGAGGCCTATGTTGGCCAGGGCGACCTCCTCCTCCAGCTCCGGGGCCCGGGTGCACCACTGGGCCAGGCGCTGCGCGCCGACCAGGGCGTCGTCCCCGAGGGCGAGGCAGTACGCGGCCAGCTCGGCGGGCTCGACCGTGTCCGGCACGGTGGTGTCGACGCCGTGCAGCGGGTCCTCGAAACCGGTGCCGAAGGCCCAGCGGGCGTCCGACTCCCCGTGGTCCTCGGCCAGGGACAGGTAGACGTGGTCGTCGCTCATGTCCGTCCTGCTCCTAGATGTGGGGGACATCGTCGGGGATGTCGTAGAAGGTGGGGTGCCGGTAGACCTTGTCGGCGCTGGGCGCGAAGAAGGGGTCCTTCTCGTCGCGGGTGGAGGCGGCTATGTGCTCCGAGCGCACCACCCAGATGCTCACGCCCTCGTTGCGCCGGGTGTACAGGTCGCGGGCGTGGGTGAGCGCCATGGCGTCGTCGGCCGCGTGCAGCGAGCCGACGTGCACGTGGTTCAGGCCGCGCTTGCCGCGGACGAACACCTCGTACAGCGGCCAGCTGTCCTTCTTCCCCTCGGTGTTGCTCATGCCGCCGTTCCTTCCTCGTTGTTCCCAGCGTCCCGGGTGGCCCCGGACCGGGCGGCCCGCTTGGCCGCGTGCGCGGACGCCGCCTCGCGCACCCAGGCACCGTCCTCGTGCGCGGCCTTCCGCCGTGCCATGCGCTCCTCGTTGCACGGCCCGTCGCCGCTGATCACGCGCTTGAGCTCGGACCAGTCGGGGGTGCCGAAGTCGTGGTGGCCGCGCTCCTCGTTCCAGCGCAGCTCGGGGTCGGGCAGGGTGACGCCCAGCTTGGCGGCCTGCGGGACGGTCATGTCGACGAAGCGCCGGCGAAGTTCGTCGTTGCTGTGCCGCTTGATCTTCCAGGCCATCGAGGCCGCGGAGTTGGGGGAGTCGCCGTCGGGCGGGCCGAACATCATCAGGGACGGCCACCACCAGCGGTTCACCGCGTCCTGCACCATCTCGCGCTGGGCGTCGGTGCCGCGCATCATCGTCATCAGCAGCTCGTAGCCCTGCCGCTGGTGGAACGACTCCTCCTTGCAGATCCGCACCATGGAGCGGGCGTAGGGGCCGTACGAACTGCGGCACAGCGGCACCTGGTTGCAGATCGCCGCGCCGTCGACGAACCAGCCGATCACGCCGACGTCCGCGAAGGTCGGCGTCGGGTAGTTGAAGATCGACGAGTACTTCTGCCGGCCCTCGATGAGGCGCTCGGTGAGGTCAGCGCGGTCGGCGCCCAGGGTCTCGGCCGCCGAGTACAGGTACAGGCCGTGCCCGGCCTCGTCCTGGACCTTCGCGAGGAGGATGGCCTTGCGGCGCAGCGAGGGGGTCCTGGTGATCCATTCGCCCTCGGGCTGCATCCCGATGATCTCCGAGTGGGCGTGCTGCGCGATCTGCCGGATCAGCGTCTTGCGGTAGCCCTCGGGCATCCAGTCCCGGGGCTCGATCCGCTGGTCCTTCGCGATCGTCGCGTCGAACTGCTCCTGGAGCCGCTGCTCCGCGCTGTCGCCGCTCGACACTGCGCCGTGTGACGTGGTCATCGATACCAGCTTCCCTACCGACCATTCGTTCGGGTAATAGTCTGTCGAATTTTCCCGGCCCCGGCAACCCCTGGTCCGGGATCGCCCCGACCGCAGGCGGCCGCCGGGCGGTGCGAGGGCCGCCGCCGCGTGCGGCGCCCCTCGCTTCAGCGGCCTTCTGCTCAGCGGCCCTCGAAGGACGGCTTCTCCTTGGCGAGGAAGGACCGCACGGCGCCGCGGTGGTCGTCGGTGGCGCCGAGGCGCTCCTGGGCCGCCGCCTCACGCTCCAGCACCCCGCTCAGCGCCGCCCCGGCCGCCGCGTACCGCAGCAGCGCCTTGACCTCGCCGTACGCGGCGGTGGGTCCGGCCGCCAGCCGCCGGGCCAGCGCCAGTCCCTCGGCCGCCGCCTGCCCATCGGGCACGACCCGGTGCACCAGTCCCGACCGCTGTGCGTCCTCGGCGTCGAAGCGGTCGCCGAGCAGCATGAGGGCGGCGGCGCGCGACGGGCCGACCGCCTGGGCCAGCGACAGGCTCAGACCGCTGTCGGCGGCCAGCCCGATCCCGGTGAACGCGGTCGAGAAGCGCGCTCCCTCCGACGCCACCCGCACATCGGCGCACAGCGCGAGCCCCAGTCCGGCCCCGACGCACGCGCCCTCGACCGCCACGACCACCGGCACAGGCAGCGCGTGCAGCGCTTCCACCAGCGGGTTGTACTCGGCGCGCACCACGGCGAAAGCCGACGCCGGGTTGCGCTCCAGGGCCTCGGCGTGCTCCTTGAGGTCCTGTCCGACGCAGAAGTTCCGGCCCTGGGCGGTCAGCAGCACCGCGCGGACCGGCTCGCCGTCCCCGTCGCCGGCCACCCGGCGGACGGCGGCCAGCAGCCCGGACCGCAGGGCCGCGTCGAGGGCGTTGCCCGCGGCGGGCCTGCGCAGTTCGACGACCGCGACGCCGTCCTCGACGCGGTAGCCGACACCCTGCCCCGCCGCGTCGGGCGAGGCCCCTTTTGGCGGGGTCACTTCCATGTGTAGAACCCCTGTCCCGACTTGCGGCCCAGTTCGCCCCGGGCCACCTTGTCACGCAGCAGCTGCGGCGGGGCGAACCGCTCCCCGAGCGTGGCGTGCAGGTACTCGGCGATGGCCAGGCGGACGTCGAGCCCGACCAGGTCGGTCAGGCGCAGCGGGCCCATGGGGTGCCTGTAGCCGAGGCTCATCGCGTCGTCGATCGCCTCCGGCTCCGCCACCCCCTCCTCGACCATGCGGATCGCCTCCAGGCCGAGCGCCAGGCCGAGACGGCTGCTGGCGAAGCCGGGGGAGTCGTTGACGACGACGTCCTTCTTGCCCAGCGCCCGGGTCCAGTCCAGGGCGGCCCGTACGACCTCGGGCGAGGTCTCCGGCGCCACGACGATCTCGATCAGTTCGGAGGCGGGCACGGGGTTGAAGAAGTGCATGCCCAGGAAGCGGCCCGGCACCTTCAGCGCCGCGGCCAGGTCGGTGACCGACAGGGAACTGGTGTTGGTGGCCAGCACGGTCGTGTCGTCCACCGCCGCCTCGGCCGCGGCGATCAGCCCGGCCTTCAGTGCCGCGTTCTCGGGCACGGCCTCGACGACCAGCTCGGTGCCCGGCGCCAGCCCCTCCACGGACTCGGCGGTCGTGACCCGGGCGAGCACCTGCTCGGCGGGCTCGGCCAGGCGGCCGCGCTCGGCGGCCCGCCGCAATCCGGTGGCGATCCGGTCCACGGCGGCGGCCGCGGCCTGCGCGCCGCTCTCCACGACGGTCACCGACGAGCCGGCGGCCGCGAACGACTGCGCGATGCCGGCCCCCATCCGGCCGCCGCCGATCACACCGACGACGGCGGGCACGGTCGGACTGCTCATGCCTTGCTCCTGTTCTTCTTCGCCAGAAAACGCGTCATGCGGTCCTGCTTGTCCTGGCCCTCGAAGAGCACGGCCTGCGCCAGGTCGTCGGCGACCGGGTGCGCGCCCGGCGCGTCGACGACAAGCTTGGTCAGGCGCAGCGCGGTGGCTGAGGACCGAGCCATGCGGTCCAGCAGCGCGTGCGCCTCGTCCAGCAGCCTCTCCGCCGGTACGACGTCGATGACCAGACCCGCGGCCAGGGCCGCCGGGGCGTCCAGATTCCGCCCGGCGAGCAGCACCTGCTTGGCGACCGACTCGCCGACCAGCTCCGGAAGCCGCCAGCATGCTCCGGCCGCCGCCAGGATGCCGAGCCCCGGCTCCGGATTGCCGAAGACGGCGTCGGGGCCCGCGATACGGATGTCGCAGGCGTAGGACAGCTCCGCCCCGCCGCCCAGCGCCCAGCCGTCGACGGCGGCCACGGTCGGCATGGGCAGCCTGCGCACCCGCTCGAACAGGCGGCTGTTGATCCCCTGAAGCGCCTCGTCCCGGCCCCGCCGCAGCAGCTCCGCGATGTCCGCGCCGCCCGCGAACACGTTGCCGTGGCCGGTGAGCAGCAGCAGCTTCGGATCGTCCTCCAACAGGTCGCACACCGCGTGCAGTTCGCGGATCATGAGCCCGCTGATCGCGTTGCGTGCCTCGGGGCGGTGCAGGGTCACCACGACCCGGTCCTCGCGCTCCTCGACGAGCAGCGTCTCGTACGCGTCCCGGCTCACACCCGCTCCACCAGCATCGCCATGCCCTGTCCCACGCCCACGCACAGTGTCGCCAGGCCCCGGCGCGCGTCCTCGCGCTCCAGGCGGCCGAGCAGCGTGAGCAGGATGCGGGCGCCCGAGCAGCCCAGCGGGTGGCCGAGCGCGATGGCGCCGCCGTCGGCGTTGACCTTGTCCTCGTCGAGCTTGAGCCGGCGTACGACGGCCAGCGCCTGCGCGGCGAAGGCCTCGTTGAGCTCGACGGCGTCCAGGTCGGCGGTCTGCCAGCCGGCCCGGCCCAGCGCCTTCTGCGTGGCGGGAACCGGGCCCAGGCCCATGAGGTTGGGCTGCACGCCGGCCGAGGCGGAGGTGACGACACGGGCGCGCGGGGTGAGCCCGTACCGGTCGACGGCCGCCGCGCTCGCCACGACCAGGGCCGCCGCGCCGTCGGACAGTGGGGAGGCCGAGCCCGCGGTGACGATGCCGTCCTTGCGGAAGATGGTGTGTAGGGAGCCCAGCTTCTCCGGCGTCGTCGACGGGCGCGGCCCCTCGTCGCGCTCCACCAGGCCGTCCTTCACCGGGACCGGGACGATCTCGCGGTCGAAGTGCCCGGCCTCCTGCGCGGCGACGGCCCGCCGGTGGCTGCGCAGCGCGAAGGCGTCGGAGTCGGCGCGGGTGATGCCGTCGAGGGCGGCGACCTCCTCGGCCGTCTCACCCATGGACAGGGTCGTCTTCACCGTCTCCGGACCGGCCCCGGTGGGCACCGCGCGGTCGGCGGCGGCGAAACGCGGGTTGGTGAAGCGCCAGCCCAGGGACGTGTCGTGCAGCTCGCCCGGCTTGGCCCATGGGGTGCCCGGCTTCTCCATCACCCACGGGGCGCGGGTCATCGACTCCACGCCGCCCGCGACGACGAGGTCGGCCTCGCCGGACCGGATCGCCTGGGCCGCCGAGGCGACCGCGGTGAGGCCCGAGGCGCACAGCCGGTTGACGGTGTAGCCGGGCACGGTGTGCGGGAGCCCGGCGAGCAGGACGGCCATGCGTGCCACGTCGCGGTTGTCCTCACCCGCCTGGTTGGCCGCGCCCAGGATCACCTCGTCCACGGCCTCGGCCGGGATCGCGGCGCGGCGGACGGCCTCACCGACCACCAGCGCCGCCAGGTCGTCGGGGCGTACGGAGGCCAGGGCGCCGCCATAGCGGCCCTGCGGGGTGCGGGCCCCGTCGATCAGATAGACCTCGTCAGGCATGGGTGCTCTCCTCGATGGCGACGGGGCGGCGCGACTGGAGCGTCGCGAAGCGGCCGGTGACGAACGCGGGGTCGGACAGGGTGGCGCTGGCCGCGGGGTTGGCGGCGCTGCCGTGGAAGTCGCTGAACGCGGCGGACTGGTTGACGAAGACCTGGCCGGTGAGGTTCTCCGACAGGTGGACTCCCGCCTCCAGGGCCGCCGACTCGGCGGCGGCGAGGACCTCTTCGCTCGTGGAGTGCACGGCGGCGGTCAGCGCGCCGTGGGCGCGCACCGTCTCACGGAAGATCCGCAGGCTGTGCTCGGTGGAGTCGGTGGCGATGACGAAGGAGACGGGCCCGAACCACTCGCGGGTGTACGTCTCCTCGTCCGCCCCCGCGTCCAGGCGCGCCACCAGCGGCGTACGGACGGTGGCCGCCGGGTGCTCGGGGTGCTCCACCGGCTGCGAGGCGTGCACGATGGTGCCCAGCGCCACCGCCTTCTCCAGCCGGTCGAGCACGCCGTCGTTGACGATGGCGCCGAGCGTGCCGGCCGCCCGCTCCGGGTTGCCGAGCAGCTTGTCCAGCGCGGCGCCCAGGTCCGCGGCGAACTCGTCGGCGGTCCTGACGCCCTGGTCGGTGGCGATGCCGGCGCGGGGGATCAGCAGGTTCTGCGGGGTGGTGCACATCTGGCCGCTGTAGAGGGACAGCGAGAAGGCGAGATTGCGCAGCAGCCCGCGGTAGTCGTCGGTGGAGTCCAGGACGACCGTGTTCAGGCCCGCCTTCTCGGTGTACACGGCGGCCTGGCGGGCGTTGGTCTCCAGCCAGTCGCCGAACTCCGTGGAGCCGGTGAAGTCGATGATGCGGACGTCCGGGTGGAGCGCGAGGGAGCTCGCGGTGCGCTCGCCGGGCTCCTCGGCGGCGAGGATCACGAGATCGGGGTCGAAGCCGGCCTCGGCGAGGACCTCGCGGGCGGTTCGCACGGTGAGCGCCAGTGGCAGCACGGCGCCCGGGTGCGGCTTGACCACCACGGGGTTGCCGGTGACCAGGCTGGCGAACAGGCCCGGATAGCCGTTCCAGGTGGGGAAGGTGTTGCAGGCGATCAGCAGGGAGACACCGCGTCCGACCGGCGTGAACTTCTTGTCCATCACCAGCGCCCCGCCCTTGCGCTGGGGCTTGGTCCAGCGCGCCGAGCGCGGGTGCCGCTTCTGCTCCGCCCAGGCGTAGGCGACGGCCTCCAGGCCGCGGTCCTGCGCGTGCGGGCCGCCCGCCTGGAACGCCATGACGAAGGCCTGTCCGGTGGTGTGCTGCACGGCGTGCGCGTTCTCGAAACTGGCCGCGTTCAGCCGGGCCAGGATCTCGGCGGCGACGCCGGCGCGTACATCGGGGCCCGCGTCGCGCCAGGGGCCCGTGGCGGCCTTGGCGGCTGCCACCGCCTCCTCGGGCGAGACCCGGGGGTAGCCGATGCCGAGGCCGAAGCCGTAGGGGGAGGTCTCTGCGGCCTGCACGGTCCCTTCCCCGGGGTGCCCGGGCAGCGCGAACGGCTTGCCCAACTGGTCCCGGAAAGCGGCCTCACCGAGCTTCGGGGCCTCCTCGCCGTACACCGACTTGCTGGGCGACTCCGGGTACGGAGTCCAGTGGTCCCGGCTCTCGGTGGCCGCGACCGCCGCCTCCAGCAGCTCACGGTGGCGGGCGAAGAAGTCGACGGGCTCGGGAGTGGTGCGGGGCATGCGGTCCACCTCTTGACAGGCAGTGGTGATGCTTGATTACTTGGCTTTGCCGACGCTAACCGAATGTTCGGTCGGTACACAAGGTGGTGGAAAACGTGACGCAGGCCACTGACGTCTCTCCCGGTCCGGTCGAGACGATGTTCGCCGCGGACCTGGCTTCCCGGAATCTCGGCATCGAGCTGACGCACCACGGCGAAGGGACCGCCGAGGTGCGGATGACCGTGACACCGGCGATGGTCAACGGGCATCGGATCGCCCACGGCGGCTTTCTCTTCCTGCTCGCCGACACCGCGTTCGCCTGTGCCTGCAACAGCCACGGACCCGTGACGGTCGCGGCGGCGGCCGACATCGTCTTCATCGCCCCGGCCCATGAGGGCGACGTCCTCGTGGCGACGGCCTGCGAGCGCACCCGGTACGGCCGCAGCGGGATCTACGACGTGAGCGTGCGGCGCGGCGAAGAGGTGATCGCGGAGTTCCGCCGGCGCAGCCGCAGCCTACGAAGCGAGAAGACGAAGGAGTCGCAATGAGCAGCGAAGTGACGGCCCCGGTGGATCAGGGGCCCCGGCTGGGACAGCCCCTCCCGGACGAGCTGCTGGACAGCGGCGAGCGCATGACCCGCGAGCAGCTCCGCGATGTGCAGCTCAGCCGGCTCCGCGCGACCCTCCGCCACGCCTACGACAACGTCGAGCTGTACCGCAGGAAGTTCGACGAGGCCGGCGTGGCCCCCGACGACTGCCGCTCCCTCGAGGACCTGGCCCGCTTCCCCTTCACCACCAAGGCCGATCTGCGCGAGACCTACCCCTTCGGCATGTTCGCCGTCCCCATGTCCGAGGTCCGGCGCATCCACGCCTCCAGCGGCACCACCGGCCGCCCCACCGTGGTCGGCTACACCGAGAACGACCTGTCGACCTGGGCCGACCTCATCGCCCGGTCCATCCGCGCCGCGGGCGGCCGGCGCGGCCACAAGGTCCACATCTCCTACGGCTACGGCCTGTTCACCGGCGGCCTCGGCGCGCACTACGGAGCCGAGCGCGCCGGATGCACCGTGATCCCCGCCTCCGGCGGCATGACCGCGCGCCAGGTGCAGATCATCCGGGACTTCGAGCCCGAGATCATCATGGTCACGCCCTCCTACATGCTGACCCTGCTCGACGAGTTCGAGCGGCAGGGCGTGGACCCGCGCACCAGCTCCCTGAAAGTCGGCATCTTCGGCGCCGAGCCCTGGACGGAGGCGATGCGCCGCGAAATAGAGGAGCGCATGGACATCCATGCCGTCGACATCTACGGACTGTCGGAGGTCATGGGCCCGGGTGTGGCGCAGGAGTGCGTGGAGACCAAGGACGGACTGCACGTCTGGGAGGACCATTTCTGTCCCGAGGTCGTCGACCCCATCACCGGTGAGGTGCTGCCCGACGGCGAGAGCGGCGAGCTGGTGTTCACCTCGCTGACGAAGGAAGCCCTGCCGATCATCCGCTACCGCACGCGTGACCTCACCCGCCTGCTGCCCGGCACCGCACGGCCCGCCTTCCGCCGCATCGAGAAGATCACCGGCCGCAGCGACGACATGATCATCCTGCGGGGTGTGAACGTCTTCCCGAGCCAGATCGAGGAGGTCGTGCTGCGCGTGCCCGACGTCGCGCCGCACTTCCAGATCCACTTGACCCAGCGCGGTCGCATGGACCACATGACGGTCCACATCGAGGCCCGTCCCGGCGCCGGGCCGGAGCAGCGCGAGGCGGCCGCCAGGACGATCACCAAGGGTGTGAAGGACTCGGTCGGCATCAGCGTCGAGGTGTGCGTGGTCGATCCGGAGAGCCTGGAGCGCTCGGTGGGCAAGATTCGCCGGGTCCGGGATCTGCGCCGGGGATGAGGCCCGGCCCTGGCCGCCGCGACCGGTGGACACGACCACCGGTCGCGGCGTGACGGTCAGGGCGCCAGGTTCTGCCCGAGGTGGGCGCCGGCGGGTGTGCCCAGGGCGGTGTCGCGCAGGGCGACGGTCCGGGCGAGGCCGAAGCCGGTGCCGCTGACGGGTGTGTACAGCAGCAGGCCGTTGCCCGCGTCCTCGCCTTCCGCGCCGAAGACGAGCCCCGCGCGTCCGTGGCCGGTCATGTCCGTCAGGGCGACGGAGGAACCGAACCGGTCGCCCGTCTCCGCCGCGTCCAGGATCCCAGGGGTGTCCTGGTTGAGGGCGAAGGAGCCGGTGGTCGTCAGACCGGACGCGGAGCCGCGGAGCAGGGTCGCCTGCCCGGCGTCGCGGTGGTGGACGCCGTCGCGGGTGAGGCCTTCTCCGGGGGCGCCGACGAGGACGTCCGCGTAGCCGTCCGCGTCGTGGTCCTCGACCGAGACCGCCTCGCCGAAACCGTCACCGGCCCGGTCGGTGCCCGCCACGCCCACACCGTCCTGGTGGACGACCTTCATTCCGGTGGTGGTGAGCCCGGTCGCCGCACCGCGGACCACGGTGACCTGGCCCCCTGCCGCACCGCCCGATTCCGGGGCGTGGGGCTGGCCGATGACGAGGTCGTCGTACCCGTCGCCGTCGATGTCGCCCGCGGCGACGCAGCGGCCGCCCCGCACCGGGAGGACTCCCCGCTCGGTCAGCCCGCGCGCGGAGCCGGCGAACCACACAACACGCCCGGTGCCGCCGGTGTCGGTGTAATTGAGGGCGACGTCCGCGTAGCCGTCCCCGTTGAAGTCGCCGGTCGTGGCGTCCAGGTGGGAGACCGGGCCGTTGGCGGTGGTCAGCGGCCCGGCGGTGGTGGCGCCCGCGGTCAGCCGTACGCTCCAGGTGCCGCCGTTGCTGGTACCGGCCGCGAAGACGTCCGCGCGGCCGTCGCCGTCGAAGTCGCCGACGGCGACCGCCGAGCCGAACCGCGCCCCGGCCGGTTCGACGCCGGAGGTGGTGTACGAGAACCCGGAGTCCAGACCGGGCCCGTACAGGACGGTGACCGCGCCCCGGTCGGCGTGCCCGTGGCCGTCGTCCTTGCCGGGCACACCGATCGCGAGGTCGGCGTAGCCGTCGCCGTTGACGTCGCCCCACGCGGTAGCGGCGCCGAAGTTGTCGCCGGGGGCGGAGGAGCCGGGGACCCCGGGGCTGTCCTGGGTGATCGTCACCTTCGAGGCTGCGGCCGGGCCGTCGAGGCCGCCCGGGATCACCGTCACGCCGCCGGCGCCGCCCGACGCCCTGGGCATGCCGGCGGCCAGGTCGCCGGTGCCGTCGCGGTTGAAGTCGGAGGTGGGCGGCGCGTGCGAGATCCCCGGTGTCCCGGCCAGCTCGGCGATCCGGGCGGCCTCCCCGGCGGTACCGCCGCCGTCGGCACGGGTAACGCTGCCGGTGCCCAGCGCGACCTTGCCGGCCGGGTCGATGCCGTACATCCCGAACTTCCACGCCACGATCCGCGCGATGGCGTCCCGCGCGACCGGGCTCGGCTTTGCGGTCGTGAAGTCGCCGATGAAGGAGATGCCGACCGTGCCGGTGTTGGAACCGCGCTCGTGCGCGCCGACCACCGGCAGGTCCGTGCCGCCACCGCGGCCCTCGAAGACCTGACCGCAGCGGTCGACGACGAAGTTGTAGCCGATGTCCTCGTAGCCGCGCGCGAGGTGACCCTGCTGGAGGGTGCGCAGCCGTGCGCCGGACTGGGCGCAGGAGAGCTCGTTGTCGCTGCCTGCCCCGGTGTCGTGGACGACCGCGGCCTCGATCCGCGTTCCGTACCTCGGTGTGCTGCCGTGTCCGGTCCAGGCGCCCCACTGCGCCTGAGTGATGACCGGCGGCCGCACCACCGTCGACGGGCGCGCGGCCGGGACGGTGCGCGGTGCGCCGACCGGCGCGGACCCGGTGGCCTGGGCGGACCCGGTGGACGAGGCGGGCTCGGACCCAGTCGTGCCCCCGGACCCCGTGCCGGGGTCCAGCAGCTTCACGTCCAGCCCCGCGGGCAGACCCGTGGCGGGCGTGCCGTCGTCCTTGAGGACCCGCACCTCAACACCGTCCGCGTCACCGGTCCACACGGAAGCGGTGCCGCCCCGGATCCCGGCCCGCCGGGCCTCCGCCCCGTCGGCGGACAACGGGTCGTCCGGCAGCCTCCGCCAGTCCGACCACTCGCCGGTCGCCACCGAGCGGGAGCGCAGCTCGGCGGTGCCGCCCAGCTCGGCACGCGGGTCGTCCCAGGTCAGCAGCGCGGCACTGAACCGGTCCGTGTCCCACTGAGGCAGCGCCCAGTGCCCCTCGCCCGGGTCTGCCGGCCGCAGCGTCTGCACGGCCGGTATCCGCCCATGTCCCCGCGGCTGTTCGGGCGGAGACGCCATCGCGTAGGTGACGACTCCGGCCCCCGTCAGCACGGCGGCCCCACCCGTCAGCCACACTCGCCGGTTCAGGCTCCGTAACACGTTCGACCGCCCAGTTCGGCGACCCACCATCCCACCCCAAGAAAGTCCGACGCTCGGCACGCGTGTCACAGGTGCCACTAGCCAAGCGCACGGACCTCACCAGGTGTCACACCCGTGGGCGCCGCCGTGTGCTCAGTCCTTGTGCTTGCCCAGCTTGTCCACGGCGTCCTGTGCCTTGTCGACGACGGTGTCGATCGTGCTGCTGTGCTTGCGCCCGGTCTTGCCGTCGATGAAGTCGCCGGCCTTCTCCAGTCCGTCGGAGATCTTGTCACCGTGGGCTTCGGCGATGTCCTCGACCTTGCCCTTCAGGTTCTTCAGCTGGTCGAACATGCGCGTGCGGCTCCTCTACGGGGCTGTAGTAGCTCGGGGCGTCATGATCTCACGACGGGGGCCAGGCCCGGCCAGGCCCGGCTGGGTTTGGCCAGGCCCAGATGCACGACCGTGCAGGCTGCGGAAGGATCGGTACCGGGGGCGGAGCGGACGCGCGCCGCCGCGCGGCTCACCCCCGACCGGTGCCTCGGCCTGCCCGAGCTGGGGGCAACGCCCGTTCCGGCGTTCTTACCGGAGCACTCCCATGTTGTCGAAGCGCATTCTGTACCGACCCACTCGTTCCACGGATCGTTCCACCGAGCCGGTGGCTCGGCACGCCGCCGCGGTCACGGCGACCGCCGCCGACTGCGGTCTGCTGCTCATCAGGCTCACCTTCGGCCTGCTGATGGCCGGGCACGGCGCGCAGAAGCTGTTCGGGCTCTTCGGGGGGCGCGGCCTGACCGCCACCGGTCAGGGGTTCGCGGCCCTCGGCTACCGCCCGGGAAAGCTGTTCGCCGCGATCGGCGGTCTGTCGGAGTTCCTGGGCGGCCTCGGTCTCGCCCTCGGGCTGCTGACCCCGCTCGCGGCCGCCGCCCTGATCGGAGTCATGATCAATGCGATGGCGACCGTCACCGGCGTCCACGGACTGTGGGAGACGGACGGCGGAGTGGAATACAACGTGTGCATCGCCGTCGTCGCCCTGGGGATCGCCGCCATCGGGCCGGGTCGGCTGGCCGTCGACCGGTTCTTCCGATGGGGCGCGGGCGGCTGGAGCGAGGCGGCCCTCGCCCTGGCCCTGGGCGGCGCGGGCGCCGCGGTCACGCTCAGTCTCTAGTGCTGCGACCGGACACAGCACTAGCCCGCGGCGCCGGGGAAACGCCGAAAACCCCGTGGCGCGCGGAGCCGTAGGGTCCTGGGCCGTCTGCGTGCCGCGGAACTGACGGTCTGTGAGGCGTCCGTGGGGCGTCGCCGCCCACCCTCACACGACCAGTCCGCGACACCGGGCAGAATGGGGGTGATCACCAACCCCCAGGAGACGAACGACCCATGGAATTCCGCGATGACGTGGATCTTGATGCTTCTCAGGTCGATGACCGCGGCAGCGGCGGCGGTGGCATTCCCGGAGGCGGGCTCACCATCGGCGGCGGTGTCATCGGCGTCGTCGTCGTGGTCGTCGCACTGCTCCTGGGTGTCAACCCGGCGGGTCTCCTGAACGGCGGCGGCTCGAACTCCGCGACGCAGCAGCAGGGAGAGGACCTGAGCGCGAAGTGCCGGAAGGGCAGTGACGCCAACCAGTCGGAGAAGTGCCGTGTGGTGGGCGTGGTCAACAGCATCCAGCGTTACTGGCAGGGCGCTCTCCCCGAGCACTACCAGCAGTCCTACAGCAAGGCCGGAACCCATCTGGTCTCCGGCACCTGGAGCACGGGGTGCGGCCGGGCCTCCTCGGCCATGGGCCCGTTCTACTGCCCGGCCGACCGCGGTGTCTACCTCGACCTCGGTTTCTTCCGTGACCTGGAGGACAGGTTCGGCGCCAAGGGCGGCCCCTTCGCGCAGGCGTACGTCATCGGCCACGAGTACGGGCATCACGTGCAGAACCTGCTGGGCACCATGAACCGCGCCGGCCGGGACCGCACGGGAGCCGACAGCGGCTCGGTCCGGCTGGAGCTCCAGGCCGACTGCTACGCCGGGGTCTGGGCCAAGAACGCCGTCACCACCGGCTTCTTCGACAAGCCGTTCACCGACACCGACATCCGCGAAGCCCTCGACGCCGCGGAGGCCGTCGGCGACGACCGCATCCAGGAACGCACCCAGGGCCGCGTCGACCCGGAAGGCTGGACCCACGGCAGCTCGCAGCAGCGGGTCCACTGGTTCACCACCGGGTACACCACGGGCTCCCCGGCCCGGTGCGACACCTTCACCGGCGCCATCTGACCAAGTGAAGGCCCCGGCCGGGTAACCCGGCCGGGGCCTTCACCGTCCGTGCGGGCCTTGCTGTCGTCAGCGCCGGTCCAGCAGGAAGTCGTACACCGCCTGGCGGCCCCTGTCGTCGGCCGCCCTGCTCTGCACCGAGTGCGCCGCACCCGGCACCACCACGACCTGGGCCCGCGGCGTCAGCCTCTTCTGGTCGTAGAGCCATTCCAGCGGGGTCGACAGGTCCCGGTCACCGCCGAGCAGCAGGACCGGTACGCCCGGCAGCCTGCGGTGCTCCGGAGGCAGCGGCGGCACCGGCGTGCGCGGCCAGTGCAGACAGCTCAGCATCGAGCCGAGGCCTGTCGCCGTGGCGGCGTCGAAGGGGCCGTAGTCGGCCGGTGTCAGCTCCGCACCGGCCTTCTCCAGCGCCTCCCGGCGTCCGGCCGGCGGAGCGTCCGCCCTGCCCCAGGGGTAACGCCCGTCCAGGCACAGCGTGGAGGCGTGCAGCCCCTGGCTGAGCTCCTCGGCGCTCGCCGCGCTTCCCTCCCGCACACCCGCGATCAGGCCCCGCAGCAGCCCGGGGTCGCCGTTCGCCGCCTTGTGCAGCGCGTCGATCATCTCCGCGTAGTCGGGGTCCACGAACTCCCAGGTGGTCAGCGCGTCGATCACGTCGACGCCGTTGCCGTACCGGGCGACCACCTCGGCCAGGTCCGCCGCCGGGTCCGTGGTGCAGCCCGTCGCCCGGCAGGCAGCCGTCAGCACGCGCGGCGCGGCGCGCAGGGCGGCGCGGTCCATCGGGTCGTATCCGGTCTGCGGCACCACCGAGTCCAGGACCAGCCGGGCCACGTGCTGCGGGTGGGCCAGGGCGTACCGTTCCGCGGTGTACGTGCCGTACGAGACGCCGTCGAGCGTCATCCTGCGCACGCCCAGGGCCCGGCGCAGCAGGTCCAGGTCCGCGACCGTGTCACCGGTGCCGTAGAAGCGGCGGTCGGGACCGATGGCCGCGGCGCAGTCCGTCACCGCCCGGGCCGTGGGCGGGGTCAGGTCGGACGACCCCATCTCCTCCTGCAACTGCGGGCACCGCAAGGCGGCTTCGCCGGTGCCGCGCTGGTCGATCATGACGAGCCGGTAGTCCTTCAGGACCGGCGTCAGCCTCTGGCTCAGCCGCTCGACGAAGGGCACGCCCGGCTGCCCCGGACCGCCCGTGAGGAAGAGCAGTACGCCCTTGGGGGCCTTGACGTTGTCCGCCATCGCGACCCTCAGGCCCAACCGGCCCGGCACGCCGCCGCCGTGGTCGATCGGGACGGTCAGCGTGGCGCAGGTGAAGCCCTTCAGTCCCGGGCAGGCCGCGGCGCCGGAGAGTCCCCCGCTCTCCCCGGCCGGCGCCGCGGCTGCCCGGTCCTGTGCCGCGGACGTGCACGTCCCCGACAGCATCAGCAGGCTGACGGCGGCCAGTAGGGCCGTCCCCAGCCTCGCGGGTCTCCCGCTCCCGCGCCCCCTCGGGACCTTCCGCATCCCCTGCCAACCCCGCATTCCCCGCACCCCCGTGTCGTCGGCCCGTGTCGTCGGCGTCCCCGGCGTCCCCCGTGTTTCCGGCATCCCCGTTTCCTCCGTGTTCCGGTGTCCGGCCTTCGGCGCCGCACCAGCCTGCGCCGAACAGGCCTGCCGGCGCGAGCTTCCGTGCGACGATTCGAGCACGTTCGAAGCAGAACAAGAGCAGAACGAGAGCAGAACCGAAGCGGAACGAGGCGGCGGCAGGGGGACGGGCGGTGATCGAACTCATCGTGGACGCAGAGGGGTTGGCCCGCACCCGGTTCGCCGTCTCGCCGCTGCACGAGGTCACGGCGACGCTGCTCCCGTGGGGCCTGCGCCCGGCCACGGGCACCGATCCGTGGGTCGCGCACGCCCGGCGCGTGCTGCGCCGGGCACGGCTGCCCCTGCTGTCGGAACTGGCCCTGGACCGCGGCGGCTACGTACCGGACTTCCTCAGCCCGCACCCCACCGGACCCTCGCCCACCGTCGAGGAGGAACTGGAACAGGTCCGGAACACCCCGCCCGCCCGGGTCCTGTTCGAGTTGGAGGCGCTGCGCGACGGCCGCCCGCACAACGGCCTGGCCGGTGCGGAGGTGCCCCCGAGGGTGAGCCGGGCCATGGACCGCGGCGGCGGATACGTCGCCCGGCAGGTCGCGGAGGAACTGCGGCGCTACTGGGACCTGGCCTTCGCCCCGTACTGGGAGGCCGCACGGGCGGTCCTCGAAGCGGAGGTCGACCGCTGCGCCGGTGTGCTGGCCCGGCATGGCGCGGCCGCGCTCTTCAACTCCCTGCATCCCGGCATCGCGTGGTCCGACGGCACGCTGCGCGTCGACAGCCGGTTCACCGTGGAACTGGCCGTGCCCCTGCTCATCGTGGTGCCGTCACTGGTGGTGCCACAGCCGTCCGTGGCCGTGGACCCGGTGCGCGGTCGACGCAGGCCGCCCATGGTCGCCTGTCCCGTGCGCGACCGGGCCGCCGTTCCGCGGCCTCCGTCCGACGAGTTGGCCAGACTGCTCGGTCCCACCCGGGCCGGACTGCTCACCGCGCTGGCGCGCCCGGCCTCCACCACCGAGCTGGCACGACATCACTTCCTCAGTCCCGCCACGGTCTCGTACCACCTGGGCGTACTGCACAAATCGGGCCTCGTCACCCGCGCCCGCTCCGGCCGCGCGGTGCTCTACCACCGCACCCCGGCGGGCTCCCGGCTGGCGGGCACCCGATAGGCCCGGGCGCCGGCCGTCATGCGAGCACCGTGCGCCCTCGACTCCGGAAGTGGCTTGTTCCGCTCGGTCCGACGGCGCCGGCGCGAGGGCCGAAACCACGGGTGGCCCCGTGCCACGTCCGGGTGCCGCCTGCCGTACCCGCCGTTGTCACCAGCCGTTCCCGCCGTGTTGGCGGCAGGGGCCCAGCATGGGCGCCGCTCGAACACGCTTTTAACGTACAGACGGCAGGAGTTCGGACATGGGCCACGGCCACAGTCACGCCCACGGGCACCACCACCACGACCACGGGCACGGCACGGGCGGCGGGTCCCTGCCGCCGGCGCTGGACCTGGAGGTCCCCGACACCGAGTTGACGCCCGATCAGCTGTCCCGCAGGTCCATGCTGCGCCGCACCGGCCTGCTCGGTGCCGGACTGGCGGCGGGCAGCGTGCTCGCCGGCGCCGGACAGGCGGCCGCGTCCCAGGGCCAGGACCAGGGTCAGAACCAGAGCCGGCAGTCCGCGGAATCCTCCCGTTCCGGGGGATACCTGTGGCTGGCCGGCGACCACCACATCCACACCCAGTACAGCTCCGACGGCAAGTACCGGGTCGTCGACCACGTGCGCCAGGCCAACGCGCACGGCCTGGACTGGATGGTCATCACCGACCACGGCAGCGAGCAGCACGCCAAGATCGGTGTGGAGAAGGTCAACCCGGACATCGTCGCCGCCCGCGGACAGATCTCCGACACGCTGGTCTTCCAGGGCCTGGAGTGGAACATCCCGGCCGCCGAGCACGGCACCGTCTTCGTCCACCCCGGCTCGAATGAGGTCGCAGTGCTGAAGGAGTTCGAGAACTCCTTCGACGGGGCCGTGAAGAAGGCCACCGCCAACACCCCCGCCAACGAGGCGCTCGCCATCGCGGGCGTCAACTTCCTCGCCGAGCAGGTCCAGCGCCGCAAGGTCAAGGACGCCCTGTTCCTGGCCAACCACCCCGCCCGCAAGGGCATCGACTCCCCGCACGAGATCCGTGCCTGGCGCGACGCTCAGCCGACGATCGCCGTCGGCATGGAGGGCGCCCCCGGCCACCAGGCCGCCGGCCTGCGCGCGCCGGGCGGCCCCGGCTCGGGCCGGGGTTACTACGACGGCAGCCCCGGCGCCGACTCCTTCTCCGGCTACCCGCTGGAGAGCTACCGCACCTGGGGCGGCTTCGACTGGATGACCGCGACCGTGGGCGGTCTCTGGGACAGCCTGCTGGCCGAGGGCAAGCCCTGGTGGATCACCGCCAACTCCGACTCCCACAGCGTCTACGCCGACTCCTCCGTCCGCGGGCCGGGCAGCAACTTCAACGCCAACGGCCACTACGAGGACCCCGTCCACGGCGGCGCGCTGAACCTGGGCGACGGCGACTTCTGGCCCGGCCAGTACTCCCGCACCCACGTCGGTGCCGCCTCCTTCTCCTACCAGGCGGTCATGGAAGGCATCCGCGCCGGCCGCGTCTGGGTCGACCACGGCGGGCTGATCAGCGGCCTCAACGCCCAGCTGCGCTCCGGCGGCAAGGCCGTCACCCTCGGCGACGTGCTGCACGTGCGCCGCGGCAGCCAGGTCGACCTGGTCGTCGAGATCAGCCTCGCCAACGGCCCGAACTGGGCGCAGTTCGTGCCGAAGCTGGCCCGGGTCGACGTGATCCAGGGCGACGTCACCGGCCGGGTCTCCGACAAGGACGCCTTCATCACCCCGGACACCAAGGTCGTGAAGTCCTTCGAGGTGGACAAGTCCACCGGCTCGGTGCGTCTGACGTACTCCCTCGGCCCCGTGGACAAGCCGGTGTACGTGCGGCTGCGCGGCACGGACGGCAACCGCACGGCGGTCGGTCTGCGCGGTGCCTCCGTGGACCCGGCCGGACCGGCGATGGACGTGGTCGGCGACGCCGACCCGTGGAAGGACCTGTGGTTCTACTCCAACCCGATGTGGGTCCTGCCCGCATGACCGGTACGCCCGGCGGACCCGGCGTCCCCACCGTGATCGGTGTGGACGCCGGGTCGGCGGACCTGCGCGGCGCCGACCACCTCGCCCAGGAGCTGGTGGCGCGGCTCGGCCTGCCGGACGCCACTGTCGTCTGCACGCACCCGGTCCGCAGCGGCGAGCGGCCGCACATCGCCGTCTCCCTGGCGCTGGCGGACGCGGACACCGCGGCCTCGGTGTGGCCCCGGCTCGTCGCCCTCCTCGCGGTCCTCGCGGACGAGGGCCGGCCGCCGTCCGGCGCGGCCTTCGGCGCGCTGCGGCACGGCCCGGAGCCGTACGCGAACGGCTCCGCCCTGGCCGCGGCCGAGCAGCAGACCCGCGAGCAGGGACGTGCCGTCGTCTACCCCGGTGTCCAGCGTCTCGTCGGCACGGTCCCGCTGAGCTTCCTCCTCCAGCACACCGCGATCGATCGGGTCACCGTCATCGGGGCGCCGTCCGGCCCCGGCAGCGGCCCGGAACCGGACACCTCGGTGACGACCCGCGATCACGTGCGCCCTCTGTGGCAGGACGGACAGCTCGTGCTGCCGCTCGTGCCCGCCGCGGGCGGCGTCCTCGCCCCCTTCGAGGTGCCCGACCCCACGCCCTGCTGCGCCGATCACGGCTGACGCCCGTCCCGGTCGGCGGCATGCCCCGGAAGAAGTCCTTCCGCCTCGCGGTCCCAGCAGGTCACAACGGGTCCGCGGGGCAGTAGGGTCCGATCCATCCAGCCCCGTGTCGTGGTCGAAGGAGGGGCAACCGTGGATCTCGAGGCGCTTCGTTCCTTCCTGGCCGTGGCCAAGCACCGCAGTATCTCCAAGGCCGCCGCCGGCTCGTACGTCACGCAGCCGACGATGAGCCAGCGGCTGCGGCGGCTGGAGGAGAGTCTCGGTTTCGCGCTGTTCGAGCGGGGGTGGAAGGGCGCGGTGCTGACCCCGCAGGGCGCGTACTTCCTGCCGTACGCCACCCAGCTCATCCGGGATCTGTCCAACGCCTCCGCGGTCCTGGGCAAGAAGGACCCGTCCCGGCCGCGGAGCTTCGCCGAGGTGGCCGGCCATCCGCACAAGGTCGTCTTCGGCGTGGACAACTGGCTGTCGGAGCGGTCCGTGCGGGCCGTGGTGAGCAGCGCGCTGGACGTGTACGGGGCGGACGAGTTCCGGGTGACCAGCCGGCCGGCCACGACGGTGATCGACCTGCTGGAACTCAACCAGCTGGACGCCGGGCTGTTCTACTCCACGGAAGCGGACCACCCGTTCCACACCGACGTCGTCGGCATCGAGGACATGGCGCTCGTCCATCCGCCGGGGACGGTTCTCGAGGAGGTCAGCGCCCCCGCCCTGAAGGAGCTGCTGTCCCGCTACCGGTTCGTGCTGTTCGACAATCCGGTGCTGACGCACCATGCGAGGATCACGACCACGCTGATCGAGACGTACGAGATCTCCCGCTTCCACGTGGTGGACGACTACCGGACCATGCACGCGCTGATCCGGCTGGGGGAGTACATCACCGTGGTTCCGGCCGGTGTCGTCCTCGGCGACCGGGGGCAGCGGGCGACGGACCTGCCCTCGGCCCGGCTGCCCGGACTGCTTCCGCAGATCAACGTCACGGTGGGGGTCAGCGACGCGGGCCGGGACCACGGGGTGACCGAGGCGTTCGCGGCGTCCGTCGCGCGGTTCCTCGACGAGGACCCGCCCGGCGCCCCGGACGGCGGTCCGCCCGGGACGGGGTGACCCGCGCCGACGCGCGGGTCCTCCGCTTCCCGGGCAGGTCCTCAGCGCGTGGCGGGACCGGGTTCCGGCTGGACGCCCGCGGCCGTCGTGACGGCGGCGTCCTCGTCGCCGGTACGGCCGGTCTTCTTCGGCGCCGTCTCCTGGAGGAAGGACGCGGCCACCACGCACAGCAGCAGTCCGCCGAGTGCCAGGTAGAGCACGGTGTGGATGCCGTGGTGCTGGGCCAGGTACCCGGCGACGGACGGGGCCACGCCGCCGCCGAAGATCTCCGCGACACCCATCACGGTGCCCGCCGCGGCGGCGCAGGCCGGAGATGCTGGTCAGCACGTTCTCCAGTCGCGTGTTGTGGAACGCGTCGTAGCGGTGCTTGACGACGACGACGTCGTGGGCCTCCGGCTTCAGGTCGTCGACGACCTGCGCACCGAAAGTGCCCTCGCGCATTCCCGCGCTCAGCAGCGCCGGGTTGTAGGTGGATTCCAGCGGAGACACATTGAATGTGTCCAGCAGAATGTGCTGGGTGTAGACGACCGGAATACCGGCCGCCCGGCACTCGGCGACGACCTCCTGCATCCGGGGTATCCGATGGCGTGCCATCGGCACTTCCATCGGATATCCCTCGAGGACAAAGTCGTTCTGCATGTCGATCACGAGCAGAGCCGTCTTCTGCGGATTCACGCGCCACATCGCGTTCAACGGATGAACTCCTCTTGCGTTTCGAATACGGAAGGCCGGAGAACATGGCCCGAGGATTGGGCCAGAGCCTAACCGTGAAACGCACCCTGCCAGTCATAGGAATTCTTTATACCGTCGCGGTGCGGCACCGAGCGTCCGCGGTCCGATCAGCCGAGGCCGTGCGGCGTGCGCGTTGCCCTGCCCGGCGGGCGTCCCTACCAGGCCACCGGCAGCTCCAGGGGGAACCGCCTGATCGTCTTCTGGTCCCAGCGCACCTCCTCCGGCGGCACCGCGAGCCGCAGCCCCGGGAAGCGCTCCATGAGCCGCCCGATGGCCACTTCGAGCTCTGCCATGGCCAGAGGCATCGCGATGCACCGGTGCCCGCCCCAGCCGAACGTCATATGAGGGGAGTTCGGCCGGTCGACGTCGATGTCGTGCGGGTCCGTGTAGCGCTCCGGGTCGCGGTTGGCCGTCAGGTACGACACGTGGACGTAGTCGCCCGCCCGGATCAGCACACCGCCCAGCTCCACGTCCTCGAGAGCCACCCGGGGGATGCCGACCCCCTTGCGGAACGGGATGTGGCGGAGCAACTCGTGGAGCACCTCGGGCAGGGCCTCGGGCCGGCTCCTGACGCGTTCCGCCAGCTCGGGCCGGGTCAGGAGCAGGTACACGATGTCGCTGATCTCGCAGGTCGCCGTGTCCTGGCCGCTGAGCGCCAGCATGAGCGTCATGACCGCCAGTTCCCGGTCGTCCAGCTGCTCCTTGCCGTCCCGCGCCGCGGCCATCGCGCTGATGAGGTCGCTGCCGGGCGACTTCCTCCGCTGTGCGACGAGTTCGCCGAAGTAGGCCGTCAGATCCCTCTTGGCGTCCGCCGCGGCCTCCTTGGTGTCCGCGCCGACGACGAGCAGTTGGTGCACCGCCTTCTGGATCCGGGGCCATTCCTCCCGCTCGATGCCGAGGAGGTCCAGGACGGTGTGCTGGGGAAGAGGGTCGGAAAGGTGCCGGATCAGGTCCGCCGGTGGGCCCTCCTCCTCCATGCGGTCCAGCAGATCGTCCGCGAGCCGGACGATCCGGTGGCGCATGTTCTCCACCTGCGGCTGGGTGAAGGCCTGTGAGGCCAGATGACGGACGCGGCTGCTGTACGGCGGGTCCATCACGTTGATCGACTCGGGCGACACGATGGGCTCCGGCGTCATCCGGGGGTAGTCGCGTCCGATGATGCCCGCCCGGCTGAACCGCTGGTCGGTGGTCACCTGCTTGACGGCGTCGAAGCCGGTGACCAGCCAGGCGTCCGCGTCGCCGTAGCGCAGCCGGATCCGTGCGGGGGTGTCGCGGCACATCAGGTCCGCGAGGGAGGGATCGAACTCCAGGGCTTCGCTGAAGTCGAACGGGCAGACGGCCGTCTCGTTGTCCGTGGTCATCAGGTCGCTTCCTTCGGGCATGGGTACGACGTCGGTGGTGTCCAGGCCCGGCGAAGGCTCACGGCGCCGCCGACCGCCGAGCAGAACGAGGCGGGCCGTCCCTCGTTGGCGATCGACACCGGGCCACCGCTGAGCGCGGCGGCCCATCCGCCGCCGAGCGGTGGGAAGGTGACGGAGGCGGTGGCACCGGGCCCCCGAGGTGCGCGCGATCCTCCGGGACGGCGGACGGAGCGCGCGCCGGCCGGTACCCCGGTGAGTGCGGGCGCCAGGGCCGCCGCGGCCCCATTGCCTCCTTGCTGATGGAAACACGCGAGCCGGTGACCCGCTCCGTCAGTCCAGCCAGGTGGGTTAACAAGCCTTTGCGCGACGGCGGCGCCGGTATCGGCCGGTAACGGAAGGACCTCCGACGGCGCACTCTTGACAGCTATCCGTCATGCAGCGTGCAATATATTGCATGCCAGTGCCGCAGAGCCGGGGGCTCGTCTCCAGGTCACTCCTTCGCGACAACGCCTACCGGGCCATCCGGGACGCCATCGTCGACGGCACCCTCGCACCGGGGGAGCGCCTCAACGACAGCGACCTGGTGGAGTGGCTGGGCGTCAGCCGCACACCGGTGCGGGAGGCCCTGGCACGTCTGGAGCAGGCCGGCCTGGTGCGGACGAAGCCCGGCCGCTACACCATGGTCAGCCCCCTGGACGTCCGGGCGGCGCGTGCGGCCCAGTCGGTGACGGCGGCCATGCACGAACTCGCCGTCCGCGAGGCGATGCCCAACCTGTCCGCCGCCGAGCTGGACTCCATGCGCCAGGCCAACGCGCGCTTCGCCGACGCGCTGCGCCGCAACGACGTCGACGCGGCGATCGCCGCCGACGACGCCTTCCACGGCGTCGCCGTCACCGCCTGTGCCAACCCGGCCGTCCGCTCCGTCCTGGAGCAGTTCACGCCGGTGCTGCGGCGCGTGGAGAGACTGCGTTTCTCCTCACTGAGCGGCCGCGGCTCGGTCGCCCAGCACGACCGGATCATCGCGCTGTGCGAGGCCGGAGACGTCGAGGGGGCCGTGGCCGCCACCCGCACCAACTGGCAGACGCTGCTGCCGCTGCTCGACACCCTGCTCCCCGACACCGACTAGGAGCCACAGATGTCCCTCGAGTCCTTCGAGCGCCACCCCCTGCTGTTCGGCCCCAGCCCCGTCCACCCGCTGGACCGGCTCAGTGACCATCTCGGCGGTGCCCGTATCTGGGCCAAGCGGGAGGACTGCAACAGCGGGCTGGCCTTCGGCGGCAACAAGACCCGCAAACTCGAGTACCTGGTCCCCGACGCGCTCAGCAAGGGCGCGGACACCCTGGTCAGTATCGGCGGCGTCCAGTCCAACCACACCCGGCAGGTGGCCGCGGTCGCCGCGAGGGTGGGTCTGAAGGCCGTCCTGGTGCAGGAGAGCTGGGTGGACTGGCCGGACGCGGTCAACGACAAGGTCGGCAACATCCTGCTGTCCCGCGTCATGGGCGCCGACGTACGGCTGGTCCAGGCGGGTTTCGGCATCGGGTTCAAGGACAGCTGGCACCAGGCCCTGGAGGACGTCCGCGCCGCCGGCGGCACTCCGTACGCCATCCCCGCCGGAGGCTCCGACCACCCCCTGGGCGGCCTCGGCTTCGCCAACTGGGCCTACGAGGTCCAGCGGCAGGAACGTGAACTCGGGGTCTTCTTCGACACGATCGTGGTGTGCAGCGTCACCGGCAGCACGCACGCGGGCATGATCGCCGGCTTCGCGGGCCAGGACAGGCCCCGCCGCGTGCTGGGCATCGATGCCTCGGCCAAGATCGACGAGACCCGCGCCCAGGTGGAGAAGATCGCCCGCAACACAGCCGAACTCATCGGCCTCGGCCGGGAGTTGCGCGACGACGAGATCATCGTCCTGGAGGGCTGGGCCGGCGACTTCTACGGCATCCCCGTCCAGTCCACCCTGGACGCCATCCGCCTCACCGGCCGCCTCGAAGGCATGATCATCGACCCCGTCTACGAGGGCAAGTCCATGGCCGGGCTCATCGACCTCGTCCAACGCGGAGACATCCCCAAGGACTCCAACGTCCTGTACGCCCACCTGGGCGGCCAGCCCGCCCTCAACGCCTACAGCGGCGCCTTCCACTGACCCGGGCAGGCACCCGGCCCCGCCGCGGAACCTGATCGGGAGCCGCCCCGCCGTCGCCCCGTGGTCCCGGGACCGACGGCGGCCCGGCACGGGGGCTGTGGGTCGGACGGCGGTGCGGTTGCGGCGGGCCGTGGGGCAGGCGGTGTTGCGGGTCCCTGCGCGCGGGGTATGAGGCGGGCGGTGCGGCCTCGGCGGGCCGTGGGGCACCCGGCCCCGCCGCGGAACCTGATCGGGCGACGCCCTGCCGCCGACCCGGCGAGCGGGGCAGAGGGCGGCCCGGCACGGGGCTGTTGGTCAGTCGGAGGTGCGGCACTGAGGGCTGTGGGTCCGGCGGCGGTGCGGCTGCGATGGACTGTGATGGAGTGCGGCCATGGCGGGCCGTGGGGCAGACGGTGTTGCGGGTCTCTGCGAGACAGGAACCGGACGGGCGGTGCGGCCTCGGTCGGCCGGGGGCGGACGGGCGGTACGGCCCCAGTGCGCGGTGGGTCAGACGGCGGTGAGGCTCCGGCGGGCCATGGGTCAGACGGTGCTGCAGGTCTCTGCGGGTCAGGAACCGGACGGGCGGAGCGGCCTTGGCCGGCCGGGGATCGGACGGCGGTGCGGGCCCGTCGGCCCGGGGGTCAGACGGCCGTGCGGCCGCCGTCCGCGGGCAGCACCGCGCCCTGGACGAAGCTCGCGGCATCGCTGGCCAGGTAGGCGATCGCCTCGGCGATCTCCTCCGGTGCGGCCGGGCGCCCGGCGGGGGCTTCCGCGGCCAGGGCGTCGAGGGCCTCACCCATGCCGACGGTGCTCTCCGTACGGGTCGGACCGGGCTCCACGGCGTTGACCCGCACCCCGTGGGGGCCGAACTCGGCGGCCCACGCCTTGGTCAGCAGGTTCAGTGCCGCCTTGCTCGACCCGTACAGCGCCATCCCGGAGACGCCGTACTCCGCGACCATGGTGCTGACGTTCACGATCGCGCCGTGCCCGCGTGCGGCCATCGCCGGGGCGAGGGCCGCCACCAGGTGGAACGGGGCCTTCACGTTCAGGTCGTAGACGGTGTCCACCTCGTCCTGCGGCACCTGCTCCGTGGGGCCGAACGGGTACACGCCGGCGTTGTTGACGAGGATGTCGACCCGGCCGCCGCCCGCGCCGACGGCTTTCCCGGCCAGTTGCCGCACCGACTCCGCGGTGCGCAGGTCGGCGGCGACGAAGTCGGCCCTGCCGCCGCGGTCGCGGATGCCGGCGACCACGGCCTCGCCGCGGGTGCGGTCCCGGCCCGCGACCAGGACGTGCGCGCCCCGCTCGGCGAGCAGCGCCGCGGTGGCGGCTCCGATGCCGCTGGTCGCTCCGGTCACCAGGGCTACGCGTCCGGTCAGTTCAAAAGGACCGATGAGTGTCGTTCTCCGCGGTGAGACAAGATCCGGTACGAGATTCCGTTCCGCCTCATCGGCACCTCCGCCGCCCGCCATGAGGCAGGGCGGCGGCGGATCGTGCGGCCAATGGTGGGACTTGTGTCGGCTCGTCGTGAGGCGCCTGGCGCAGGTGGGATGAACGACAGGGGCCGCGTCCGCATGACCACCAGCGAGGGACCGATGACCGAAACACGCGAGAACCAGGGAAGCGCCACGTACGACGTGATCGTGCTGGGTGCCGGTCCGGTCGGCCAGAACGTCGCCGACCGCGCCCGCGCCGCCGGACTCACCGTCGCCGTCGTGGAGCGGGAACTCGTCGGCGGTGAATGCTCCTACTGGGCGTGTGTCCCCAGCAAGGCGCTGCTGCGGCCGGTCATCGCCGTCGCCGACGCCCGACGCGTGGACGGCGCCCGCCAGGCCGTCACCGGCCGGCTCGACACCGACCGGGTCTTCGCGCGCCGCGACCACTACGTCGCCGACTGGGACGACAGCGGACAGACCGAGGGGGTCAAGTCGATCGGCGCGGACCTCTTCCGCGGGCAGGGCCGGATCGACGGTCCCCGCCGGGTCACCGTCACCCGTGACGACGGTGCGCGGCAGACGCTCACCGCCCGGCACGCGGTGGCCATCGCCACCGGCAGCCGGGCGGCCCTGCCCGACATCCCCGGCATGGAGGAGGCACGGCCCTGGACGAACCGGCACGGGACCGACTCCAGTACCGTGCCGGCCCGGCTCGCCATCATCGGCGGCGGGGGAGTCGGCGTGGAGATGGCCACCCTCTGGCAGGGCCTCGGCTCCCGGGTCACGCTGCTCGTCCGACGCCGCCTCGTCCCCCGTATGGAACCGTTCGCGGGCGAGCTGATCGAACGCGGCCTCACCCGGGCAGGCGCGGACGTACGGATCGGCGCGCAGGTCACCGCGCTGCGCCGCCCGGATCCCACCGGACCGGTCACCCTCACGCTCGACGACGGCAGCGAACTGGAGGCCGACGAGGTCATGTTCGCCACCGGCCGCACCCCCGCCACCGACGACATCGGCCTGGACACCGTCGGCCTCACCCCCGGCTCCTGGCTGGAGGTGGACACCACGTGCCTCGTCCGCGGCGTCGACGGCGCATGGCTCTACGCCCTGGGCGACGTCAACCACCGCGCCCTCCTCACCCACGAGGGCAAGTACCAGGCCCGTACCGCGGGCGACGCCATCGGCGCCCGCGCCGCCGGCCGCCCGGACGACGCCGACTGGGGCGACCACGCCACCACCGCCGACGAGCACGCCGTCCCCCAGGTGTTCTTCACCGACCCCGAGGCGGCCTCCGTCGGCCTGACCGCCGAACAGGCGGCCGCCGCCGGCTACCGCGTCAAGACCGTCGACCTCGACTTCGACGCGGCCCAGGGCGCCGACCTGTACGCCGACGACTACGAGGGCCACGCCCGGATGGTGGTCGACCTCGACCGCGAAGTCCTCCTGGGCGTCACCTTCGTCGGCCCCGGGGTCAGCGAACTGCTCCACTCGGCCACCGTCGCGGTCGCCGGCGAGGTACCGCTCAAACGGCTCAGGCACGCCGTCGCCTGCTTCCCGACCGTGAGCGAGATCTGGCTCTTCCTCCTCGCCGCCTACCAGAAGGACCGCGGCTGAGTCCCGGCGCCTGCCGCCCACTCAGCCGGACACGCTTGATCGGCGCCCGGTCGCGGCCGGTCGGCCACGCCGGCCGGCATTCAGGGGGCGGGCCGTGCGCCCGGCGGCGCTTCCGTGCCGCACGGGTCTTACGGCTCCTGTGCGTGGGCCGTCGTCCGTACCGCTCTGAGCGTGCCGTCCGGCCCCGGGATGATGGCCACGCCCGTGCTGATCCGGCCGAGGGTCGTCCGCAGCCATGCGCGGTCCTCCCCGGTGGCGGGTTCCAGCCGCATCCGCCGGGCCCGCAGCGGCACCATGCGCAGGTCCGCGAGCCGTCCCGTGGCCGCCGTGAGCGAGGGGAAGTAGGCGATCCGCAGGTCGTCGCGGTACTGCTCGTAGCCGGAGATGCCCTCGTAGTCGTCGATGAAGTCGCCGCAGCCGTACAGGATCAGCCGGTCGCGGTACACCTCGACGGGACGGGGGTGGTGCGAGGAGTGCCCGTGGACGACGTCGACACCACCGTCGACCAGAGCGCGGGCGAAGCGGATCTGCTCCCGGGGGACGTGGTAGCCCCAGTTGGACCCCCAGTGCACCGAGACGACCACGAGGTCACCCGGAGACCGCGCCCGCCGGACGCGCTCGACGACCGCCGCGGCCGCCTCCGCCGTCGCCGCGGGGACGTACGCGACACCGGCGAGGTCCGCGGTCGCCGCCCAGCTCCCCGGTATGCCGCTGGACGTCATCCCCAGGGCGAACACCAGCACGCGGACCCCGTCCGCGACCGGGCACACCGCGGGCGCGTACGCCGACTCCGCGTCCCGGCCGGCGCCCGCCACCGGCAGTCCCGCACCCGTCAGGGAGTCCAGGGTCTCCAGCAGCCCCGCACGGCCGAAGTCCAGCGTGTGGTTGTTGGCCAGGACGCAGACGTCGGGCCGGGCCACCTCCAGGGCGGGCAGGTTGGCCGGGTGCATCCGGTAGTGGACCTCTTTCTCCGGCGCGAACGCGTCGCCGCGAGTCACGGACGTCTCCAGATTCACGATCCGTAGGTCCGGGGCGGCGGCCGCCAGCACCGGCAGGGTCTCGCCCCACGGCCACGCCGGTGGGACCGGGGCGGGAATCGGGCCGCTCGCCGCCTCCGCCAGCTCGACGTAGGACCGGGCGTCGTGGACCCAGGCCTCCCGCAGGGCCGGATCACCGGGGCACGGGAGGATCTGGTCGACGCCGCGGCCGAGCATCACGTCGCCGCACAGGAACAGCGTCACCACGCCGCCGCGCATACCCCCACAGTAGTGGCCGGACGGCACGTCACCGCCCGGTGCGGCTACCTGCGCCGGCCACACCGCCGCCGGCCGGCCGGGCGCGGACACGACCAGGACGCACGGTCGCTGATCAGACCCAGTCCGATGGCGAGCAGCCAGGAGTCCTTCGCGAGCGGGATGCCCTGCTGGGTGGGCAGCGGGCTGCCCTTGGCGTGGGTGCCGGGCGTGCGCAGGTAGAGCCCGACCAGGCCCGAGGAGAACGCCGTCAGCCCCGCCCCGGCGATGCCGCTGGGCACCAGCGGTGTCAGCAGCGCCGCGCCCAGTGTCACCTCGGCGGTGCCGAGCAGCCGGGTGAAGCGGTGGGGAGAGAGCCTGCTCAGGAGCGGGTAGGCGTGGGTGGCCATCGCGTGCAGACCCTCCTCCGTCTGCTCGTCCGCCGAGAGCTTGCCCAGACCCGAATGGAGAATGAACGCCCCGGTCGCCAGCCGTGGAGCGATGTGGTGGGCCTTCAGTGGCAGTTCCATGGGTTCCTCCCGCCGCGGGGTCAGGCGTGGTCGACGAGTTGCGCGAATCCGCGCCGGCGTGCGCAGTTGGCGCAGCAGAAGAAGCGTCCGTCGGCCTGGAGACCGTGGCCGAGGATGCGGCATTGGCAGTTGTCGCAGGTCGGGGCGATCCGCTGGGCCGCGCATTCGAGGCTGTCGAAGATGTGGACGGCGTTGCCCGTGCGTACCTCGAATGCCATCTCGTAGTCGTTGTCGCAGACCTCGCACACTGCCATGAGCCTTCACTCCTCGCTGTGCCGGACCGGTGCCCCGGCGTCGGATCGGGCCGCGGATCCCGAGAGTCGGGTCGCGTATCCCGAGCCGTATTCCACCAACGGCACCGGTCGGACCGGCCGCCGCGGCACAACCACTCCGACGGACCCCACGCTCCACAACCCCGGCCGGTGCGTATCAGCGGCCCGCCCTCCGCCGGGCGACCTCGGCGAGCGTGGCCCAGTCGCGCTCGGACCAGCCCGCCGCGACGGCTTCGAGCAGGGCGTCCCGTACGAGGCTGCCGGTGGGCAGGGCCAGGTCGTGGCGATGCGCCGCCGACAGGGCGAGGCCCACGTCCTTGAGCCCGAGCCGCGGCGTGAACCCGGGGGGCTCGTAGCGCTGTTGGGCCATGAGCCCGCCGTACGTGCCGTAGACCGGTCCGGGGAACAGCGTCCCGCTGATCAGCTCGACGAACGCTGCGGCCTCGACGCCGTACGACTCCACCAGCGACGTCGCCTCCGCGGTGGCCTCGACCGCGGCGGCCAGCAGGAAGTTGACCGCGATCTTGACCACGTTGGCCCGTGCCGGGTCGTCTCCCAGTTCCCAGATCCGCCCGGCCAGCGGTTCGAGGACGGGGCGTGCCAGGTCCAGTGCCTCGGGGGCGCCGGCGGCCAGGACGTTCAGCTTTCCGGCCGCCGCCACATCGGCCCGGCCCAGCACCGGCGCCGCCACGTATCCGATGCCCCGCTGCGTGTGCCGCTGTTCCGCCTCGGAGGCGAAGCCGGCCGACACCGTCGCCAGGTTCACGTGCACGCGGCACTCGGAGCCGTCCAGCACCCCGCTGTCCAGGATGAGCGACCGGATGCCGGCGTCGTCGGACAGCATGCTCATCACCACGGGGAGTCTGAACACCTCCGCGAGGTCCGCCGCGGCCTCCGCTCCGTCCGCGCGCAGTTCCTCGACCGCGGGCCGCGACCTGTTCCACACCACCACGCGGTGCCCGGCGGCCAGCAGCCTGCGCGCCATCGGACGGCCCATCGTGCCGAGCCCGACGAACCCGATCCCATCCATCCCTGTGGCTCCTCTCCCGTGCCCGGTCGGTCCGTGCGGACCATCGGTCACACCGGGTGGCGATCATCTTGCTCTCGGTGTGGTCCGGCAGGCCGTCATGACCGCCCACGCGCCACCGAACGGCGCAGTTGGGACTCCGTCACCCGACGGACGGGGATCGTCGTCCGTGCGGCCCGCTCGTGCAGTCGAGCGCGAACCGGGCTGAAGTCGTCGGCGAGATCACGCGCGCATACGGCGCGGAGGCGCGGCGGTGGCGGAAGAGCACAGAGGGCGCCCGCACGCGGAGGCGGTGCACCGGCCTCTCGCACTCGGTGAGCCCGGGCCCCTCGTGGGGCGGCTGCACCGCGCCGACGCGCGGATGGGCGAGTTGCGGCGGACGCCGGCGGTGCGCATCCGGGGCACCTTGGCGCGGGCCATGCGCCGAGTGGGCGTCCGGGCATGGAGGAGGATCCCCTGCTGACCCGCCAGGGTGCGGGTCAGCACGGGGTGCGGCGGCATTCCTTGTTCAGCGTCCCGGAAGACCGCGACGGGACTGGGGGTGCGGGGAGTCGCCGGGTTCGGTCAGCGCTGGACCGTGATGCCCTTCGGGTTGAGGTGGGAGATGTTGCCGCTCTCGGTCCCGTCCGACGGGTCGATCACGCAGTCGATGAGCGCCGGGGTACCCGAGGCCAGGGCTTCCCGCAGGGCGGTGGCGACCTCGTCGGGTGTCGTCGCCTGGTAGCCCTTGCCGCCGAACGCCTGGATCATGAGGTCGTGGCGGGCCTTGAGGGCGGTCGGCGCGGGGTCCGCGGAGGTGGAGGCCTCGTCGCCGCGGTAGACGCCGCTGTTGTTGAGGACGACGGTGACGATGGGCAGGTTGTAGCGGCAGACGGCCTCGATCTCCATGCCGCTGAACCCGAAGGCGCTGTCCCCCTCGATGGCGACCACGGGGTCTCCGGTCTCGACGGCGGCGGCGATGGCATACCCCATGCCGATGCCCATGACGCCCCAGGTACCGCTGTCCAGCCGGTGGCGCGGGGTCCGCATGCCGATCGTGTTGCGGGCCAGGTCGAGCGCGTTGGCGCCCTCGTTGACGACGTAGGCGCGGGGGTTCTCCGCCAGGACGTCGCGGATCACCTGGAGCGCGCCGAGGAACTTCATCGGGTGCGCGGTCTTCGCGGCATCGAGGCGCTTGGCCATCTTGGCCGCGTTCTGCGCGGAGCGCGCCGCGAGTTCCTCCCGCCACTCCTGCGCGGCCGGGATCCGGCCGGGCTTGCTCCGCTCGACCAGGGCCTCCATCACCGACGCGACGTCACCGACGAGCGGGGCGGCGATGGGCTGGTTGCTGTCCATCTCGGTGGCCGCGATGTCCACCTGGATGAACTTGGCGGACGGGTCCCACTGCGGTGCCTCGCCGTGCCCGAGCAGCCAGTTCAGGCGCGCGCCCACGAGCATCACGACGTCCGCCCTGCGCAGGGCCAGTGACCGGGCGGTGGCCGCCGACTGCGGGTGGTCGTCGGGCAGCAGGCCCTTGGCCATCGACATGGGCAGGTAGGGCACGCCGGTCGTCTCGACGAACTCCCGGATCTGCTCGTCCGCCTGCGCGTACGCCGCGCCCTTGCCGAGGACGACCAGGGGCCGCTCCGCGCCGGCGAGCAGGTCGATCGCGCGGTCCACGGCCGCGGGTTCCGGCAGCTGACGCGGCGCCGGGTCCACGACCTCCCACAGCGACGCGTCGCCCCGCTCCTTGTCGAGGACCTCTCCGAGCACCGCGGCCGGGATGTCGAGGTAGACCCCTCCGGGACGCCCGGAGGCCGCGGTGCGGATCGCGCGGGCCACCCCGCGGCCGATGTCCTCGGCCCGGTGGATCCGGTAGGCGGCCTTCACGAAGGGCTTCGCCGCCGCCAGTTGGTCCATCTCCTCGTAGTCGCCCCGCTGGAGGTCGACCAGGTGGCGCTCGCTGGATCCGGAGATCTGGACCATGGGGAAGCAGTTCGTGGTGGCGTTGGCGAGGGCCACGAGTCCGTTGAGGAAGCCCGGGGCGGAGACCGTCAGGCAGATGCCCGGCCTCTTCGTGAGGAATCCGGCCGCCGCCGCCGCGTGCCCGGCGTCGCTCTCGTGGCGGAAGCCGATGTAACGCATGCCCGACGCCTGCGCGACGCGCGCCAGATCGGTGATCGGGATGCCGACGACGCCGTAGATGTTCTTGACGCCGTTGCGCTTGAGCGCTTCGACGACCAGGTGGATCCCGTCGGTGAGAGCGGCCGGATCGTCCGTGTCCCCCAGCCCTGTTTCCGGCAAGGAAGCGTTGGTCATGGTCGGGATCCTCCCTGAACGTCACGAATGGCTTCGGGAATACTGTATTCAGTATCCCCGAGGTTGGAGGCGCTAGCAAGGATTCGCGTGGGGCGGTGTTCTTGGCCCGCGTCCCGCGGAGCCGTCGTGTGATCGCGAGCCGCGGCGGACCGGACGTCAGTGCGGCGTGTCGCCGCCGCATTGTCAGTGACATGCAGGAAAATGCCGCGGGAAAGAGAGATCAACATCGCCCGAGCTGGGTAAGTGATCTTCAGTCCCAGCATCGAGGAAGGCCCCCGCTGATGCAGTCCATATCCGGCCCGGCCCACGCCGTCGTCCTGCACCACCACAGCCGTGCCGGTGCCGCCCTCAGCCCCACGGGTGCTGACCTCCTGCGCATCATCTCCGACCCGGCCACGCTCGTGTTCCTCACCGTGCACGCGGGCGGACGCCGCAGGTACAGCTACTGGCAGCCGTTCGACCGCCGCACCGGCCGGGGAAGCTGCTACGTGGCGTTGCCCACGGACATGTGCGACATGCTGCACTCCAGCGGACGGATCACGCTCGGCGAGCCCCTCGTCGACTCCACCAGGACCACCTACCGCGTCGGACCCGCGGACACCCCGGTCGCGCCGCGCCGCCCCCTGCGGACGAGCGCCCTCGCGGCATGACCGAGGGGGCCGGCGGTACGGGCTGCCGGCCCCCTCGGTCGTGCCGCCGCGTCGGACGGCGTCGTGTCGTGGATCCTGTCCGGTTCATCGCGTCGCGCCCGGTCCGGCGTGCCGGATCCGCGGTGGCGCGCCGAGCCCCCGTCCGTGCGCGCGGGCGCGCGTGCTCAGTTCCCGAGGCCGCTCTTCGGCCGTTCCTTGGCGGCTCGGGCCTTGCCCCGGGCCTCCAGTGCGGCTCCCTTGGCCGCCGTGGTCTCGTTGTGGAGCGCGTGCGCCACCTTCCTCACGGCCTTCCCGACCAGCTGCTCGGTCGTGGCCCTGGCCTTCTCTCCGGCGCTCATGTCGGTCCTTTCCCTGGCGCTCACCCACCCGCCTGCCCGCGACCCCGGGGCGAAAACCGCCCGTCGCGAGGGTGGGCACCCGGTGACGCCGGTGCCGTCCGGCATTCCGCGACTCCTGGGTGATGTGAACTGGGTCACAGTCGGTGTGAGTCCTGTGCGGGGCGGTGCGTCGGTAGACTGTAGACGAAAGTCAATCTCACTCCCAGGCTCGGTCGGGCCGCTGATCAGGGGATGGAAGCCATGCTCTCCGCGGGTTTGCCGAGCGGAACCGTGCCGAAGCTGGAGCGGCCGGGTCCGCTGCGCGAGCGGGTCTACGAGGCCCTCCTCGAACTCATCATCACCCGGGTGCTCAAGCCCGGTCAGCACCTGATCGAGACCGAGCTCGCCGGGCAGCTCGGCGTCTCCCGCCAGCCCGTGCGCGAGGCGCTCCAGCGGCTCAACACCGAGGGTTGGGTCGATCTGCGCCCGGCCCAGGGCGCGTTCGTGCACGAGCCCACCGAGGACGAGGCCGACCAACTACTCGTCGTACGCGGACTGTTGGAGGCCGAGGCGGCGCGGCTGGCGGCGGCCGGGGCCGGAGACGAGGCGCCGGCGCGGTTGCGCGAGCTGTGCGAGGAGGGCGAGCGGGCCCTGCGGTCCGACGACGTCGACGCGGTGGTCGCCGCCAACGCCGCCTTCCACTCGTACGTCATGGAACTCGCGGCGAACTCCGTGCTCGCCGAACTGTCCGCGCAGGTGGACCGCCGCATGCGCTGGTTCTACACGCCCATCGCGCGGACCCGCGGCGAGCACTCCTGGCGCGAGCACCGCGAGTTGATCGACGCGATCGAGGCGGGGGACGAGCAGCGCGCGCAGCGGCTGATGCGGGCGCACACGGAGCAGACCCGCGTCACCTACCACGAGCGTGCCGGCTCCGAGGAGTGACGCCGGGCGCGGCCACGCGCCTGCACCGAACGGCCAGGGGGCGCCACCGCGAAGGTGGCGCCCCCTGGCCGTCGAATCAACGCGTCGACCGCCGGGTGGTCACCCGTCGGCCGGAAGCAGTCCGGCGGCCCTGGCCCAGCGGTACTTGGCGCCGAGAGCGGCCACCGGCTGTTCGGTGGTGTAGGGGTAGGCGACGACCCCGCGCTCGAAGAGGTAGGCGCTGGCCGCCTCCACCTCGGTGTCCCCGGCGAGCGAGGCCACCACCGGCTTGTGGATCCCCTTGGCCCGCGCCTCGGCCACCACACGCGCGGTCAGTTCGGCGAAGACCATCGGCGGGGTGACGATGGTGTGCCAGTAGCCGAGGATCAGGGCATGCACCCGCGGGTCCTCCAGACCGAGGCGGATCGTCGCCTCGTAGGTGGAGGGCGGCTCGCCACCCGTGATGTCGATCGGGTTCCCGGCCGCGCCGAACGGCGGGATGTACCGCATGAACGCCTCGTCGAGGTCGTCCGGGATCTCCATCAGCCTCAGCCCGTTGTCCACGCAGGCATCGGAGAGCAGCACGCCGGAGCCGCCGGCGCCGGTGATGATGACGACGTTCTCACCCTGCGGGGTGGGCAGGACGGGCAGCGCCCGCGCGTACTCGAGCATCTCGTGCAGGCCCGGGGCGCGGATCACGCCGGCCTGCCGCAGGATGTCGTCGTAGACGGCGTCGTCGCCGGCCAGGGCTCCGGTGTGGGAGCCGGCGGCCTTCGCTCCGGCCGAGGTGCGCCCGGCCTTGAGCACCACGATCGGCTTCTTCGGCACGGTCTCACGGGCGGCCTCGACGAACGCCCGGCCGTCCTTGAGGTCTTCCAGGTGCATCGCGATGCACTTGGTGTTCGGGTCCTCGCCGAAGTAGGTGAGCAGGTCGTCCTCGTCGATGTCCGACTTGTTGCCGAGGCCCACGATCGCGGAGACACCGGTCTTGGTGGTGCGGGCGAAGCCGAGGATCGCCATGCCGATGCCACCGGACTGGGAGGTCAGCGCCACCGGGCCCTTGACGTCGTACGGGGTGCAGAACGTGGCGCACAGGTCCTGCCACGGCGAGTAGTAGCCGTAGATGTTCGGTCCCAGCAGCCGTACGCCGTGTTCCCGGGCGATGGCGACGATCCGCTCCTGGAGTTCGTGCTCGCCGGTCTCGGCGAACCCGGACGGGATCAGGACGGCGTTGGGTATGCCCTTGGCGCCGACCTCCTCCAGCGCGGTGGGCACGAACTTCGCCGGGATCGCGAAGACGGCCACGTCCACCTCGCCCGGGATGTCCAGGACGGAGGCGTGCGCCTTGCGGCCCTCGATCTCGTCGGCCTTCGGGTTGACCGGGTGGATGTCGCCCGCGAACCCGCCGTCGATGAGGTTGCGCATCACCGAGTTGCCGATCTTGCCGGCCTCGGAGGAGGCACCGATCACCGCCACCGACCGCGGCTGCATCAGCCGTGTCATCGCCGTCAGGATCTCCTCACGGCTGTACTTCGGCCGCGCGGCCGGCGCGTTCTCGGCGAGGATCACGCGGATGTCGGCCGCGAGCGCGCCCTCCGGCGTGGCGATCACCGGGTTGAGGTCCACCTCGGCGATCTCCGGGAAGTCCGTGACCAGTTGCGAGACCCTGCGGATCTGCTCGGCCAGCGCCCCGCGGTCCACCGCGGGCGCGCCGCGCACGCCGCGCAGGATCTCGGCCGCCCCGATCGAGTCGAGCATGGAGGCCGCCTCGTCCTCGGCGACCGGCGCCAGCCGGAAGGTCACGTCCTTGAGGACCTCGACCAGCACCCCGCCCAGACCGAAGGCGACGACCTTGCCGAACGTGGGGTCGGTGACCGCCCCGATGATGACCTCCTGGCCCGGCGGCAGCATCTGCTGTACCTGCACGCCGGTGATCCGGGCCTTGGGGTCGTACTTCTTGGCGTTGGCGACGATCCGGTCGAACGCCGCACGCACCTCGTCCGCCGTGTGCAGACCGACGACCACCCCGCCGGCGTCGGTCTTGTGCAGGATGTCGGGGGAGACGATCTTCAGGACGACCGGCCCGTCGAAGGCGCCGGCGTGGGCGACCGCCTCGTCCGCGTCGCGTGCCAGGGCCTCGCCGGGGGTGGCGATGCCGTACGCGTCGGCGATCCGCTTGCCCTCGGGCGCGGTCAGGGCGCTGCGGCCCTCGGCGCGCACGATGGCGAGCACCTTCGCCACGGTGTCGCGGTCGGCTGAGGCATGGTTCAGGGGCATCGCTCAGATCACTCCGTTCGTCTTGAGGAGCTTCAGTTCCTCGTCGTCGAGGCCCAGTTCGCCGGCGTAGACCTCTTCGTTGTGCTCGCCGAGCAGCGGGGAGCTGGTGATGGTCACGGGGGAGTCGGACAGCTTCAGGGGCGAGCCGACGGTCTTGAAGGTGCCGCGCTCGGGGTGCTCGACCGGGACGATCATCTCGTTGGCGGCCAGCGACCGGTCCTCGATGATCTCCTTGGTGGACAGGATCGGGCCGCAGGGGATGCCGTGGGAGTTGAGGGCCTCAAGCACCTCCCACTTGGGCAGGGTGCTGCTCCACTCCTCGATCAACTGGAACATCTTGTCCAGCTTGGGCAGCCGGGCCTCGGGGCTGGCCCAGTCGGGGTCCTCGGCCAGTTCCGGGCGGTTGATCAGCTCGGTGATGGGCTTCCAGCCGGGCGGCTGCACCACGATGTACACGTAGTCGTTGGGGCCTCCCGGCGCGCACTTGACGGCCCAGCCGGGCTGGCCACCGCCGGAGGCGTTCCCCGAGCGCGGCACTTCCTCGCCGAAGTCCTCGTTCGGGTACTCGGCCAGCGGGCCGTGCGCCAGGCGCTGCTGGTCGCGCAGCTTCACCCGGCAGAGGTTGAGCACCGCGTGCTGCATGGCCACGTTGACCCGCTGGCCGCGCCCGGTGCGCTCGCGCTGGAAGAGCGCCGCGAGGATGCCGGCGACGAGGTGGACCCCGGTCCCCGAGTCGCCTATCTGTGCGCCGGTGGCCGTCGGCGGGCCGTCCTCGAAGCCCGTGGTCGCCATCGAGCCGCCCATGGCCTGCGCGACGACCTCGTACGCCTTGAAGGTGGTGTACGGGCCCTCGCCGAACCCCTTGATGGAGGCGTAGACGATCCGCGGGTTGATCTCCTGGATGCGGTCCCAGGTGAAGCCCATGCGGTCGACGGCGCCCGGTCCGAAGTTCTCGACCATGACGTCGGAGCGCCGGATCAGCTCGGTGAGCAGCTCCTTGCCGCGTTCCGTCTTGGTGTTGAGGGTGATGCTCCGCTTGTTGCAGTTGAGCATCGTGAAGTAGAGGGAGTCGGCGTCGGGGAGGTCCCGCAGCTGCCTGCGGGTGATGTCGCCGGTCGGCGCTTCCAGCTTGACGACGTCCGCACCGAGCCAGGCGAGCAACTGGGTGGCGGAGGGGCCTGACTGGACGTGTGTCATGTCGAGGACGCGCACGCCCTCAAGAGCCCTGGTCATGGGGATCACCTCACTTGTACACGGTTTGGTGCGTCTGGCCGTACGGGAGTCGCCGAGCCCTCCCTTCCTGGATGCCGGCGTTCTGAACACGGACGTCCTGAATCGGACGCGTCCTGCATACAGGCAACGAATACTGTATGCAATCATCGGCCGACCGAGTGGCGGCTGTCCAGTCGCCTGCGTGTGATTTTGCTCGGGCGGTGGATTCGCACACTTGGGGGTGGTCGGCGCTCCCGCTAGAGAGCATACTGTATGCAATCTGCGCTGGAAGTGACTTCAAGGGGCCGCCCCATGTCGTACCGCACCGCTCTCTCCCACGCCATGAGCAGCGTCATCGAGCCCGAGGCCGAACGGGTCCGCACGCACGGCGCGTTCCCCCGGGCCTCGGTCGCCGCGCTGGGGCACTCCGGACTGCTGGCGCTCACCGTCTCCGCCGACCTCGGCGGACAGGGACTCGGTCTGGCGGAGGCCGCCGAGGTGGTGGCCGAGGTGTCCCGGGCCTGCCCGGCCACCGGCGCCGTGCTCAGGTCCCACTACGCCGCCGTCGCGGTCATCGAGGCCCACGGCATCCACTGGGTGCGCCGGAAGATCGCCACCGGGCACCACCTGAGCACCCTTGCCCTGGCGGAGGCCGTCGAGTCCGGTGAGCACGGCGCGCCTCCCGGTCCGCCCTCGACAGCGACGCGCACGGGGGACGTGGTGGCGCTGCGCGCCCGGAAGCACAACGTGGTCGGGGCGGGGGAGGCCGACAGCTACGTGTGGTCCTCCCGGCCGGCCGACGGGCGCGACGGACTGACCCTCTGGCTGGTGCCGGCCGACGCACCCGGGCTGTTCGTGCCCGCACGCCCGGACGGGGAGGGTCCGCGCGGTAGCGCGTCGTCCACCGTCCGTGCCGACCCCGTCCTGGTGCCGGCGGGGGCGATGCTCGGGCCGAGCGGCGGCGGGATCAGCACCGTGCTGGGCGCGGTGCTGCCGTGGCTGGCCGCACTGCCGGCCCCGGGTGCGGCGGTCGCCCAGCCGGTCGGCGCCGAGGTGCGCGTGTAGCCGCCGGCTCGCGGTGTCTCGTGGGGCCTGGAACGGCGCGCTCCATGAGGCTGAACACTGTATACAAACTGTAAGTAGGCGATTATGCTGCGGAGCGTTGTCCGTGCACCGACCGGGTCGGCGGAAGCGGCAGTGCCGCTGGTCACCGCCTCTGCGCATCCGCAGACGAGGGGCAAGGGTTCATGTGTTCGCGAAACCAAACTCGTACGACAGCGGCGAGGGCCTCGCGCTCGACTTCCGCGCACGCCGGTAACTGGGGGCGATCATGACCACAAGCGTGAGTGACGTACCGGTGCGAGCCGCGATCAGCGCGATCGTGGCCGCCCATCGCGGCCAACGCGGCGCGCTGCTGCCGATACTGCACGCCATCCAGGCGGAACTCGGCCATGTGCCGCAGGAGTGCGTCGCGCTGCTCGCCGACGAACTCAACCTGTCCCGGGCGGACGTGCACGGGGTGGTCTCCTTCTACCACGACTTCCGCCGCGAACCGGCGGGCCGCACCACCGTGCGCATCTGCCGGGCCGAGGCCTGCCAGGCCCTCGGCGCGGACGCCCTGGTGGCCTGTACCCGCGACCGGGTCGGCCTCGCACCGGGGGAGACGGCGGCGGACGGCTCGGTCACCGTGGAACAGGTCTTCTGCCTCGGCAACTGCGCGCTGGGGCCGTCCATCCAGGTGAACGACGCCCTGCACGGACGCGTGAACGTGGAGCGCCTGCGCTCGATCCTCGACGAGGCGGTGTCGCCGTGACGATGGATTCCCGCTCTCCGGTGACGGTGTACGTTCCCCGCGACTCGGCGGCACGGTCCGTGGGAGCGGACGCGGTCGTGGACGCCCTCCGACAGGCCACCGCCGGCCAGGACCGGCCGATCGAAGTGGTGCGCAACGGCTCCCGCGGCATGCTCTGGCTGGAGCCGCTCGTAGAGGTGGCGACACCCGCCGGCCGGGTCGGCTACGGACCGGTGACGCCCTCGGACGTGGAGGGCCTCCTCGCCGCGGGCCTCCTTGACGGCGGGGACCATCCGCTGCGGCTCGGCGTCGTCGACGAACTGCCGTGGCTGGCACGGCAGAAGCGGGTCACGTTCGCCAGGATCGGGATCACCGACCCCCTCTCCACCGACGACTACCTGCGGCACGGCGGCCTCGCCGGGCTGCGGTGCGCGCTGGGGCTGCCCCGCGCCGAGGTGATCGCCGAGGTCACCGAGTCCGGCCTGCGCGGCCGGGGCGGCGCGGGATTCCCGGCCGGCGTCAAGTGGAAGACCGTCTCGGAGTGCTCCGACGAGCTGAAGTTCGTCTGCTGCAACGCCGACGAGGGCGACAGCGGGACCTTCGCGGACCGCATGGTCATGGAGGGCGACCCGTTCATGCTGATCGAGGGCATGACGATCGCCGCGCACGCGGTCGGGGCACGCGAGGGCTACGTCTACATCCGCTCGGAATACCCCGATGCCGTGGCCACGATGCGCGCCGCGATCGACATCGCGCGCGGGAACAACTGGCTCGGAGAGCGGATCCTCGGCTCCGACCTCACCTTCGACCTGCACGTCCGGGTCGGCGCCGGCGCGTACATCTGCGGCGAGGAGACCTCCATGCTGGAGAGTCTGGAGGGCAAGCGGGGCATGGTCCGCTCCAAGCCGCCCATCCCCGCGCTGGAGGGACTCTTCGGCAAGCCGACCGTCGTCAACAACGTCCTCACCCTCGCCACCGTGCCGGTGATCATGGCGCGCGGCGCGAAGGCCTACCAGGAACTCGGCGTGCAGCGCTCGCGCGGCACCCAGGTCTTCCAGCTCGGCGGCAACATCGCACGCGGGGGCATCGTGGAGACGGCGTTCGGCGTCACCCTGCGCGAACTGGTCGAGGACTACGGCGGCGGCACACTCTCCGGACGCCCGGTGCGCACGGTGCAGGTCGGCGGACCGCTGGGCGCCTACCTGCCGGCCTCCATGTTCGACCTGCCGATGGACTACGAGGCGTTCGCCGAGGCCGGCGCGATGCTCGGCCACGGCGGCGTCGTGGTCTTCGACGACACCGTGGACATGGCCGCGCAGGCCCGTTTCGCGATGGAGTTCTGCTCCGTGGAGTCGTGCGGCAAGTGCACGCCCTGCCGCGTCGGTTCGGTACGCGGGGTCGAGGTGATCGACCGGATCGTGGCGGGCGAGGACCGCGACGACAACCTCGCCCTGCTCGAAGACCTCTGCGAGCTGATGACCGACGGTTCGCTGTGCGCCATGGGCGGGTTGACGCCGATGCCGGTGCGCAGCGCCATCACACACTTCTCTGACGACTTCCTCGCCCGCGACGCACGCACGGCGGTGCGCACCGCGCGGACGAGCGGCGCGAGGACGGAGGACACGGCATGACCCTTCTCAAGGAACCCGACTTCGGCACCCCCGAAAGGCCCGGGGAGCCGACCGTGTCGGTCGAAGTGGACGGACTGCCCGTCACGGTCCCCGAGGGCACGTCGGTGATGCGCGCGGCGGCGCTCGCCGGCATCGACATACCCAAGCTGTGCGCCACCGACAGCCTCGACGCGTTCGGATCCTGCCGGCTGTGCGTCGTGGAGATCGACGGCCGCAGGGGCACCCCGGCGTCCTGCACCACGCCGGTCGCCGACGGCATGCGGGTGCGCACCCAGACGCCCAAGGTGGAGAAGCTGCGCCAGGGCGTCATGGAGCTGTACATCTCCGACCACCCGCTGGACTGTCTGACCTGCCCGGCCAACGGCGACTGCGAGTTGCAGGACATGGCCGGCGTCGTCGGCCTGCGCCAGGTCCGGTACGGGTATGAGGGCGAGAACCACCTGGACGCCGAGGCCGACCGGAGCAACCCGTACTTCGACTTCGACCCGTCCAAGTGCATCGTCTGCTCCCGCTGCGTGCGGGCCTGCGGCGAGGTGCAGGGCACCTTCGCGCTGACCATCGAGGGCCGGGGATTCGACTCCAAGGTCTCACCCGGCGCGGGCGAGCTGTTCATGGACTCCGAGTGCGTCTCGTGCGGCGCGTGCGTCCAGGCCTGTCCGACGTCGACGCTCCAGGAGCGGTCGGTCGTCGAACTCGGCATGCCGACCCGCTCGGTCGTCACGACCTGCGCGTACTGCGGCGTCGGCTGCTCCTTCAAGGCGGAGCTGCGCGGTGACGAACTGGTCCGGATGGTGCCCTACAAGGACGGCGGGGCGAACGAGGGGCACTCCTGTGTGAAGGGCCGCTTCGCCTTCGGCTACGCGACCCACCCCGACCGGATCCTCAAGCCCATGGTCCGGGAGAGGATCACCGACCCGTGGCGCGAGGTCGAGTGGGACGAGGCCATCCGCACGGTCGCCCGGGGGATGCGCTCCATCCAGGAGCGCCACGGCTCCGGCGCGATCGGCGCCATCACCTCCTCGCGCTGCACCAACGAGGAGGTGTACGTCGTCCAGAAGATGGTCCGCGCGGCCTTCGGCAACAACAACGTCGACACCTGCGCCCGGGTCTGCCACTCCCCGACGGGATACGGGCTGAAGCAGACCTTCGGCGAGTCGGCGGGCACACAGGACTTCCGCTCGGTGGCCCAGGCCGACGTGATCGTGGTGATCGGCGCCAACCCCACCGACGGCCACCCGGTCTTCGCCTCGCGGATGAAGCGCCGGCTGCGCGAGGGCGCGCAGCTCGTCGTGATCGACCCGCGCCGCATCGACCTGGTGCGCTCACCGCACATCGAGGCGGCACACCACCTCCAGCTCACCCCGAGCACCAACGTCGCCGTCATCAACGCCATGGCGCACGTGGTGGTCACCGAGGACCTCGTCGACAAGTCCTTCGTGGCGGACCGCTGCGAAGGGTTCGACGAGTGGGCGGAGTTCGTCTCCCGCCCCGAGAACAGCCCGGAGGCCACCGAGCCCATCACCGGTGTGCCCTCCGAGGAGCTGAGGGCCGCCGCCCGGCTGTACGCGCAGGCGCCCAACGGGGCCATCTACTACGGGCTCGGCGTCACCGAGCACAGCCAGGGCTCCACCATGGTCATGGGTATGGCGAACCTGGCGATGGCGTGCGGCAACATCGGCCGTGACGGCGTCGGCGTCAACCCGCTGCGCGGACAGAACAACGTGCAGGGCTCGTGCGACATGGGTTCCTTCCCGCACGAGTTCACCGGCTACCGCCATGTCTCCGACGACGCGGTCCGCACCGTCTTCGAGGACCTGTGGGGCCGCACGATCCTCGCCGAGCCCGGACTGCGGATCCCCAACATGTTCGACGCGGCGATCGACGGCTCCTTCCGGGGCCTGTTCGTGCACGGCGAGGACATCGCCCAGTCCGACCCGAACCTCAAGCACGTCACCGCCGCGCTCGAGGCCATGGAACTCGTCGTGGTACAGGACCTCTTCCTCAACGAGACGGCCAAGTTCGCCCATGTCTTCCTGCCGGGCGCCTCGTTCCTGGAGAAGGACGGCACGTTCACCAACGCCGAACGCCGGGTCAACCGGGTGCGCGCGGTGATGAAGCCGAAGACCGGCAAGCACGAGTGGCAGATCGTCGGCGAGATCGCTGCCGCCATGGGCTACCCCATGGAATACGACCACCCGTGCCAGATCATGGACGAGATCGCCCAGGTCACCCCGACCTTCCGCGGTATCTCCTACGCCTCCCTCGACAAGCTCGGCAGCATCCAGTGGCCGTGCAACGAGGAGGCGCCGGAGGGCACGCCGACCATGCACGTGGACGCATTCGTCCGCGGCAAGGGGAAGTTCGTGGTCACCACCTATCTGCCGACCAACGAGCGGACCACCTCCCGCTTCCCGCTCGTCCTGACCACGGGGCGCATCCTGAGCCAGTACAACGTCGGGGCGCAGACCCGCCGTACCGGCAACGTGGCCTGGCACCCCGAGGACCTGCTGGAACTGCACCCGCACGACGCCGAGGTGCGCGGCATCGGCGACGGCGACATGGTGACGCTGACCAGCCGCGTCGGGGAGACGACCCTGCGGGCCCAGGTGTCCGACCGGATGCCGCCGGGGGTCGTGTACACCACCTTCCACCATCCCGTGACCGGCGCCAACGTGGTGACCACGGAGAACTCGGACTGGGCGACCAACTGCCCGGAGTACAAGGTGACCGCCGTGCAGGTCGGACTCGCCCACCCGCTCGCCGGGCACGCAGCCGATCGGCTCCGGGACGACCGGCATGCGGTGGTGGACTGAGATGGCGGGCGCCGTGCCACCGGAACAGCGGATGGCGAACGACATCGCCGCGGCCTTCGGGCACCTGCCGGACGAGCAGGCCGCCGAGGCGGTCGCGGGACACATCCAGCGGTTCTGGGACCCGAGGATGCGCGCGAGGCTGGCCGAGTTCGTCGACGGGGGAGCGGAGGGACTGTCCCCCGTGATCGTCGCCGCGCTGAAGCCGGCCGTCCGAACGGACGAGGCCGCCGGCGACTGACCGGTCCGTTCCCGACACCACCGCCTCATCTCCCCTCGTGGCGACGGGGAGATGAGGTGGTGGTCCGTGTGCGGCGCCGCGGGGCGGAGCCGGTGGCGGCGGCCCGGCTCAGGCGGGTACGGCTCCCGGCGCGGCGCCGTTCAGTGCGTTGCTGCCCTGTGAACTGCACTGCGCCAGCAGGTCGGTGGCCGCGTGGACGGCGCGCAGCGTGGGCGCCTCCGCGCCGGTGATGTCGGCGAGCTCCACCACCGCGGTCACGATGGCGTCGAGTTCGAGCGGTTTGCCGGCCTCCAGGTCCTGGAGCATCGAGGTCTTGTGGTGCCCGACCCCCTCGGCGCCGCGCAGCCTCTTCTCGATCGATATGTCCGGCGTGCTGCCCACCCGCGCCGCGATGTCGAGGGTCTCCTCCATCAACTGGACGACCAAGCGCCGGGTTTGAGTGTGTTGGCAGATCTCGGCCATGGTTGCCCTGGTGAGCGCGCTGAGCGGGTTGAACACGACGTTGCCCATCAGCTTGATCCAGATGTCGTCGCGCAGGTTCGGTTCGACCGGGGCCTTCAGCCCGCCGGCGATCAGGGCCTGGCTCAACGCCGCGCAGCGTTCGGAGACTTGGCCCCCGGGCTCGCCGAGGGAGAACCGGGTGCCCTCCAGATGCCGGATCACTCCGGGGGACTCGATGACGGTCGCCGGGTAGACGACGCAGCCGATGGCCCTCTCCGGCGCCAGGACGGCACTGGTGGCGCCGTCCGGGTCGACCGCCTCCACCCGCCGGCCCTCGTAGGGCCCGGCGAGCTGGTGGAAGTACCACCACGGAATGCCGTTCTGGCCGGCCACGACGGCCGTGTGGTCGGCGAGCAGCGGCTTGATGAGCGGCCCGCACGACGGGTAGGAGTGGGCCTTCAGGCCGAGGAAGACGTAGTCGACCGGACCGATCTCGGCCGGGTCGTCCGTGGCGTGCGGCCGGGCGACGAAGTCTCCACGGGGGCTCAGCACCCGTACTCCGTCGGCCCGCATGGCCCGCAGATGATCACCGCGGGCGACCAGGTGCACCTCGGCGCCGCCCCGGTGCAGAGCCGCCCCGACGTACGCGCCGATCGCACCGGCTCCGAGGACCGCGATCTTCACGATGGACTCCTCTCAGTAGGAGGCTGGATACTGTATGCAATACCGCTGTGCGGTGTCCAGGGTTCAGGGGGAGGCCATCGTGCGGGGCGGGGAGCCTCACGTCCAGCTATTGCATACAGTATTCAGTTGACTTTATGCTCGCAGAGCCGCCGACGCTTCCGTGAGCGGCTTTGGGAGGCCACTTCAATGGACCTGTTCGAGTACCAAGCACGAGATCTCTTCGCCAAGCACGGTGTGCCGGTGCCGGCCGGCGAGGTCGTCGACACGCCCGAGGCCGCCCGCGCGGCGGCCGAGCGGCTGGGCGGCCGGGCGGTCGTCAAGGCCCAGGTGAAGGTCGGTGGCCGCGGCAAGGCCGGTGGCGTCAAGCTGGCCGCCACCCCGGACGAGGCCGTCGCCCGCGCGACGGACATCCTCGGCATGGACATCAAGGGCCACACGGTCCAGAAGGTGATGCTGGCCCCCACGGCCGACATCCGGGACGAGTACTACGTCTCGTTCCTCCTCGACCGCACCCACCGCACCTTCCTGGCCATGGCCTCCGTCGAGGGCGGCATGGACATCGAGGAGGTCGCCGCGACCAAGCCCGAGGCCCTGGCGACGGTCCCGGTGGACGCGCACGAGGGCGTGACGGAGAAGAAGGCCCGCGAGATCGTCGAGAAGGCCGCCTTCCCGGCCGACGTCGCCGACCAGGTGGCCGGGGTGCTGCGGCTGCTGTGGCAGGCCTTCGTCGCCTCCGACGCGCTCCTGGTCGAGGTCAACCCGCTGGTCAGGTCCGGCGAGGGCGAGATCGTCGCTATCGACGGGAAGGTGTCGCTGGACGACAACGCGGAGTTCCGTCACCCCGAGTTCGAGGAGCTCCACGACCGGGCCGCGGCCAACCCGCTGGAGGCG